>NZ_JBEORF010000012.1:0-158035 GCF_040302125.1 Nocardioides sp. NPDC127514
ATGTCCATGCCGTCGCCGGCGGTGAAGCGCCACATGTAGCTCTTCATCTCCCCATAGACGGTGCGGTAGTCGGCGGGCAGTGCGGCAGCGCGGGCCTCCATGCGCTTCCAGTCCTTCTTGTCACCCACGAGGCGGCTGAGGATGTTGTTCATGGTGGTGCTCCTTCTTCGATGGTTTCGGATCCCGTGTTCGGGCGATGGAAGAAGCGTGCAGCCCTGACGCTGCGTCAAGGTCAAGCGCCGGTCGAAGGAAAGTTCTCGGCGCTCGCGCCCAGGTCGTGAGATGGCCCGTCGGGCTTTGGCGAGGCGGTCTAGAGTCTACTAAATTACGTGACTATCGTAGTTTGATCCCATCCCTAGGAGGTCCGCGTGGAGCGGCTTCTCATCTTCGCTCTGGTCGGTCTCGCGGCCCAGGCTGTCGACGGTTCCCTCGGCATGGCGTACGGCGTCACCTCGAGCACCCTGTTGGTCGCGACCGGCGTCGCGCCGGCGGTCGCCTCGGCATCGGTGCACCTGGCCGAGGTCGGCACCACGTTCGTCTCGGGTGTCTCGCACTGGCGGCTCGGCAACGTCGACTGGAAGGTCGTGGCCAAGATCGCGATTCCGGGCGGCATCGGCGCCTTCGCGGGCGCGACCGTCCTGTCGAGCCTTTCCACCGAGAGCGCCACGCCCTGGGTGGCTGGTCTCCTGCTCGTCCTGGGCGTCTACATCATCGCCCGGTTCGTCTTCGGCAAGCCTCCGGTCTTCATCCCGGGACGTCGCCCGGGGCTCGGTCTGCTCGCGCCGCTGGGTCTCTTCGGCGGCTTCATCGACGCCACCGGTGGCGGCGGCTGGGGCCCGGTGACCACGCCGACCCTGATCTCCAGCGGCACCCTGCACCCGCGCAAGGTGATCGGCTCGGTCTCCACCGCCGAGTTCGTCACGACGCTCTCCGCGAGTGTCGGGTTCCTCGTCGGACTGGCCGGAGAGGCGCTCGACTGGCGCGTCATCGCCGGCCTCCTCATCGGCGGCGTGATCGCCGCTCCGTTCGCCGCCTACCTCGTCAAGCACCTCTCGCTGCCGGTCCTGGGCGGTCTCGTCGGCAGCATCATCCTGATCACCAACGGACGTACGCTGCTGCGCAACTTCGACGCCGAGTCGGTCGGCGCCTACGGCCTGCTCTTCGCCGTCGCCGCCGTCATCGTCGCCATCGCGGTGCGCAAGGCCGGCGGCAAGATCGCCCCGGCGCAGGAGCCGACGCCCGAGTCCGAGGCCGCCAACGCCTGAGCGTCGACATGCCGGCGACCCCGTGGCCGGTGGGAAGTTCTTCCGATGTCGATGTCGAAGGAGAACGATGTGGTTCGACGCACAGGTGTCGGCCACCAGAAGCGGTGGCCCCGAACTGAGGAGTACGTCATGCCGCGTTTCATGGGTTTCGTGAAGATGGAAGAGGGAAACGGCCCGGCGCCTGAGGCCCTCTACAAGGCGATGGACGACTACGTCGGCGAGCTGGCGGCGGCCGGGCACTTCCTCGACGGCGGCGGTCTCTTCGGCAGCGAGGACGCGGTCAACTTCGTGGTGGACAAGGGCGAGGTCACCCGGGTCGACGGTCCGTACGCGGAGGCCAAGGAGGTCGTCGGCGGCTGGGCGCTCACGCGCTACGACACGCTCGAGGAGGCGATCGCCGCGCAGCGGGAGTTCGCGCAGCTGCACGCGACGTACTGGCCGGAGTGCAAGATCGTCGCCACCCTGCGCCAGGTCTCCGAGGGCGACTAAGCGCCTGGGAGGACGATGCCTCGGCGGTCGCTCAGGCGCCGCCGAGGTGCAGGGAGGCGTAGGTCTCCTTGACGAAGCGGAGGTGGCTCCAGGTCTGGACCTCCCGGACGCCGTCGAGCTCGCGGATGTGGTCGAGGACCCCGACGAGGTCGCCGGAGGTGGCGGTGTGGACCGTGAGCAGGGCGTCGTAGCGCCCCAGGGTCCGGGCCACGAAGGTGACCGAGGGGAGCCGGGCGAGCTGTTCGGCGATCGGACGGTGGGCGGCGCCGTCGAGACGGAGGCCGATGCCGGTCGCCGTACGCCGCTCCTGACCCGAGTGACGCACGACGGCGCCGACCCGGACGACGTTGCCGTCGAGCAGCCGGACCACGCGGCGCCGGGTGCCGGCGGGGGAGAGGCCGACGCTCGCGGCCAGGTCGACGAAGGAGGCGCGGCCGTTGGCCTGCAGCGCGCGCAGCAGGGCGTAGTCGGTCTCGTCGAGCGTCCCGGCGGCGGGTGCGGGCCCGACCGGGGCGGCCACGTCGCGGACGACCTCGGTGTAGAGCAGGGTCTCGGTGGTGACGATGCCGTCGATCGCGCGCACCTCGGCGAGGGCGTCGTCGATCCGGCCGATGTCCTTCGCCCGGAGCTCCAGGACCAGGGCGTGCTGGCCGCTGGTCATCGAGACCAGGGTGGTGTCCTCGCGCGCCGCGGCGGCCCGCGCGACCTCTGTCGCGGAGCCGTCCACCGTGACCGAGACGTGGGCGAGCACATCATGGCCGAGAACGGCCGGGTGGACGACGCCGCGGACGTCGATGTGACCCTCGGTCAGCAGCCGCTGGACCCGGGTGGCCGCGGCTGATCGGGAGAGGCCGACCTGGGCGGCGATCTCACGGTGGGTGAGGCGACCGTCCTCCTCGAGCAGGACGAGGATCGACTCATCGGTGCTGTCGAGGACCCCGGGCGTGATTTCGTTCGACATTTTTTGGGAGCGTCTCCAAGGTCGGATCGATCCTCCGGGCGGTCGATCTGATGCCATTATGACGGATCTTCCGAGCCTGACCGGCATATCGACAGGTATTACGGCCAGGTTAAGAACGAAACGATTGCGGCGGCGTTCCGGGTGCTCCTACAGTGACGCAGATCTCGGCCGACCCACAGACCCAGGAGGCCTCGGTGTCCACGGAACCGATCACCATCCCCTCAGCCACGCCGACCCCGCCGAAGGTCACCGAGGTCGAGCAGCACGGCGTCGAACCGATCCCCGACCCCGAGCGCAGCGCCCGCCCGCTGGACCTGTTCCGGCTCACCTTCGGTGGTGCCAACACGATCGCCACCGTGGTGCTCGGCAGCTTCCCGATCCTCTTCGGGCTCTCCTTCGCCCACGGTCTGCTGGCCACGCTGCTCGGGCTGCTGCTCGGCGCCGTCGTCCTCGCCCCGATGGCGCTGTTCGGCCCGCGCAACGGCACCAGCAACTCGGTCAGCTCCTCGGCCCACCTCGGCGTGCACGGCCGGATCGTCGGCTCGTTCCTCTCCCTTCTCACCGCGCTCGCGTTCTTCTCGATCTCGGTGTGGAGCTCGGGCGACGTGCTCATCGGGGGCGCCAACCGCGCGGTCGGGCTGCCGGAGAACGACCTGACCCTGGCGCTGGCGTACGGCCTCTTCGCCGTGCTGGTCCTGGTCGTGTGCATCTACGGCTTCCGGTTCATGCTGCTGGTCAACAAGGTCGCCGTGATCGCCGCGACGCTGCTCTTCCTGCTCGGCATCGTCGCGTTCGCCGGCGACTTCGACCCCGGCTACGCCGGCGCGTTCGGCTCCGGCTCGGAGGCGTTCGGCGAGCCCGGCTTCTGGGCGGCCTTCGTCGGGTCGGCGCTGATCGTGATGTCCAACCCGGTCAGCTTCGGCGCCTTCCTCGGTGACTGGGCCCGCTACATCCCGCGCGAGACCCCCGGACGCTCCTCGATGGCTGCCGCGTTCCTGGCGCAGGTCGCCACCCTCGTACCGTTCTGCTTCGGACTGGTCACGATGACGATCATCGCCACCCGCGAGCCGGAGATCTTCGCCTCCGGTGCGTACGCCTCCGGCCTGCTCGCGATCGCGCCGGGCTGGTACTTCGCGCCGGTCGCTCTGATCGCACTGATCGGCGGTCTGTCGACCGGCACCACCGCGCTCTACGGCACCGGACTGGACTTCTCCAGCGTCTTCCCGCGCTTCAACCGCGTCCAGTCCACGGTGCTGATCGGGGTCTTCGCGATCGGTGTCATCTTCATCGGCCGCTTCGTCTTCGACGTGGTCTCCAGCATCTCCGCCTTCGCCGTCCTCATCATCAGCTGCACCGTCCCGTGGATGATGGTGATGATGATCGGCTGGTACGTCCGGCGCGGCTGGTACGACTCCGACTCGCTGCAGGTCTTCAACCGCCGTCAGCGCGGGGGCCGCTACTGGTTCGCCCACGGCTGGAACTGGCGCGGCCTGGCCGCCTGGCTGATCGCGGCCGCCGTCGCGCTGACCTTCGTGAACCTGCCCGGCCAGTTCGTCGGGCCGGCCGCACCCCTGATCCCCGGCGGGGTCGACATCTCCATCCCGCTCGGCATGGGTCTCGGTGCGCTGCTCTACCTCGGTCTGCTCTTCGCCTTCCCCGAGCCGCGGGACGCCTACGGCCCCGAGGGAGCCCGGTTGGTGCCCACCGGACCGCCCGCGAACACACCGGTCATCTCGGTCGACGACGGGCCGGCGCCCGCCGCCTCCGTCGTCGGCTGAGCCGAACCACCCCGCAACACTCGCACCACGCAAGGAGAACCACCCATGCCCATCGAGCCCGTCGACGCCTCCAAGAACCCCCGCTATGCCGGCTTCGCGACGTTCGCGCGGCTGCCCCGCCTCGATCAGGTGGAGCGGGCCGACATAGCGGTCGTCGGAGTGCCGTTCGACACCGGCGTCTCCTACCGTCCGGGCGCCCGCTTCGGCCCGGCGCACGTACGGGAGTCCTCGCGGCTGCTGCGCCCCTACAACCCGGCGCTGGACGTCTCGCCGTTCGCCTCGGCCCAGGTGGTCGACGCGGGCGACATCGCGGCCAACCCCTTCCACATCGAGGAGGCGCTCGACACGGTTCAGGCCTCCGCGCTCGAGCTCACCGCCGGCGGCACCAGGCTGGTGACGATCGGCGGCGACCACACCATCGCACTGCCGCTGCTGCGGGCAGCCGCCGAGCGGCACGGCCCGGTCGCGCTGGTGCACTTCGACGCCCACCTGGACACCTGGGACACCTACTTCGGGGCTGAGTACACCCACGGCACCCCGTTCCGGCGGGCGGTGGAGGAGGGCATCCTCGACACCGAGGCGCTGTGCCACGTCGGGACCCGCGGCCCGCTCTACGGCAAGAAGGACCTCGAGGACGACCGCCGCTTCGGCTTCGGGATCGTCACCTCCTCCGACGTCTTCCGTCAGGGTGTCGACGAGGTCGTCGAGAAGATCAAGCAGCGGGTCGGCAGCCGGCCCGTCTACGTCTCGGTCGACATCGACGTACTCGACCCCGCGCACGCCCCCGGCACCGGCACCCCCGAGGCCGGCGGGCTCACCTCCCGTGAGCTGCTCGAGATCCTGCGCGGTTTCGCCGGCCTGAACCTGATCGGCGCCGACGTGGTCGAGGTGGCACCGGCGTACGACCATGCCGAGCTGACCGGCGTCGCGGCCTCGCACGTGGCCTACGACCTGGTCTCGCTGCTCGCGATGCGTAAGGCCGACGCGGAGCCCAAGGCATCTAGTACAGCGGGTCAGGCATGACGAGACGCAACGGCGGTGACGTCACCGTCGAGAGCCTGACCGCTCTCGGAGCGACCCACGTGTTCGGCATCCCGGGCCAGCACGCGCTGGGTCTCTTCGACGCCATCCGCCGCAGCGACCTGACCTTCGTCTCCTCCCGGGTGGAGAACAACTCGGTCTTCGCGGCCGACGGCTACGCCCGGACGACCGGCCAGGTCGGGGTGGTGTTCTGCTCCACCGGACCGGGAGCGCTCACCGCGTTGGGTGCGCTCCAGGAGGCGTACGCCGCCTGTGTCCCGATCCTGATGATCACCAGCCAGATCCCGCGTGACGGGCTCGGGGGCGCCCGTAAGGGCTACCTGCACCAGCTCGACGACCAGCAGGCCAGCGCCCGCAACGTCACCAAGACCACGGCCGTCGTCCGGGACGCGGCCGCCATTCCGGGCGTGCTCGCCGATGCCTGGGCCACCGCCCAGGAGACGCCGGCGGGGCCGGTGTGGGTCGAGATCCCGCAGGACGTCCTCCTCGAGGACGTCACGGTGCCGCCGGTGACCGGTCTGACGGCGGCGGTGCGCGCGCCGCGCCGGCCTCGTCCGGAGATCGCTGCCGAGGCCGCCCGCCTGCTGGCCGCGGCCGAGCGCCCGGTGATCCTCGCCGGGGGAGGCGTACGCCGCTCCGCGGGCGCGCCGCAGGCGCTGGTCGCCCTCGCCGAGTCCCTGGACGCGCCGGTGGTCTCCACCGCCGGGGGCAACGGCTCGATCCCCCTCGCGCACCCGCTGAGCGCGGGCGCCTGGATCGAGGACCGGTTCACCACCGACCTGCTCGACGATGCGGACGTCCTGCTCGCGGTCGGCACCTCCTTCGGCGAGGTGACCAGCAACTACGGCACCTTCGCCCCGCGTGGCCGGGTGATCCAGGTGGACGCCGAAGCCCGTGTGCTCGGCTCGAACCACGACGTGCTCGGCGTCCATGCCGATGCCGCTGCGGCTCTCACCGACCTGGCCGCGGCGCTTCCCGGCGCCGGTTCCGGACCGGGCTCGAGGCGTTCCGGTGCCCGGGTCGCCCAGGAGCTGCGTACCCGGGTCCAGGGCCGGCTCGACGCCCAGGACCTCGCCGCCGAGCAGCGGCTGCTCGCCGACCTGCGCGTGGCCGTGCCCGACGACACCGACACCTTCTGGGACATGACCATCGCGGCGTACTGGGCCTGGTCGGCCTGGGACCCACGCTCCGGCGGCTTCCACACCGCGCAGGCGTCGGGCGGCCTCGGACCGGCGTTTCCCTCCGCGATCGGCGCAGCCGTCGGGACCGGACGGCGTACGTTCGCGGTCACCGGCGACGGCGGCGCGATGTACTCCATCGCCGAGCTCGCCACCGCCCGCCAGCACGACGCCGAGGTCACCTGGCTGATCATCGACGACGGCGGCTACGGGATCCTGCGCGAGTACATGACCGGGGCCTTCGGCGCTGCCACCGCCACCGAGCTCGCCCGTCCCGACTTCGTCCTCCTCGCCCAGGCGTTCGGTATCCCCGTCCACGCCGCGACCCCCGAGACCGTCGGCGAGATCGTCGCCGGCACCTTCACGACCGGCGGCCCCGCCGTCGTGGTTCTTCCGACGACCTTCCGCATGTTCGCCGCCACCTGACCGCCACCTCGATCTGGAGCCCCCACATGGATCTCGCCATCATCGTCATCTACCTCGCCGCCATGGTCGCCTTCGGCTGGTGGGGCAAGTCCCGGACCAAGGACAGCTCCGACTTCCTCGTCGCCGGCCGCCGGCTCGGACCGGTGCTCTACACCGGGACCCTGTCCGCGCTCGTCCTCGGCGGAGCCTCTACCGTCGGCGGGGTCGCTCTCGGCTACGAGTACGGCCTCTCCGGGGCGTGGCTGGTGGCGGCGATCGCCCTCGGCGTCCTGGCGCTCAGCCTGTTCTTCGCCGGGAAGATCCAGCGGCTGCGGATCTTCACCGTGGCCCAGATGCTGGCACTGCGCTACGGGGTCGGCGCGACCGCGGCCTCGGGCGTGGTCATGGTGGCCTACACGCTGATGCTGGCGGTCACCTCCACGATGGCGTACGCGACCGTGTTCAACGTCCTCTTCGGGACAGACCGGGTCGTCTCCGTGCTGATCGGCGGCGTCATCGTGGTGATCTACTCCACCATCGGCGGGATGTGGTCGATCACCCTGACGGACATGGTGCAGTTCGTGCTGCAGACCGTCGGCATCTTCGTACTCCTGCTGCCCTTCACCTGGAACCACGCCGGCGGTCTCGACGGGATCAAGTCCCGGGCGACGGACTCCATGTTCGACCTCGGCGCGATCGGCACCGGCACCGTGATCACCTACGTCGTCGTCTACACCTTCGGGATGCTGATCGGGCAGGACATCTGGCAGCGCGTCTTCACCGCCAGGTCGCCGCAGGTCGCGCGCTGGGGCGGGACCGCGGCCGGTGTCTACTGCCTGCTCTACGGTGTGGCCGGCGCGCTGATCGGCACCGCGGCCTCCACGTTCGTCACGGTCGAGGACCGCAACGACGTCTACGCCACGATCGCCGAGTCGATCCTTCCGGTCGGCGTCACCGGCCTGGTGCTCGCCGCCGCGGTGGCCGCGATGATGTCGACCGCCTCGGGTGCCCTGATCGCGACCGCGACGGTGGCCCGCGCCGATGTGCAGCCGCTCCTGGCCCGGCTGATCGGACGCACCCCCGCGCGTGTCCAGGACGAGGCGGAGAACCCCGAGCACGACGTGCTGGCCAACCGGATCTACGTCGTCGCGATCGGCGCCGTCGTCGTCGTGATCGCCTCGCTGCTCGATGACGTCGTCTCGGCTCTGACGATCGCCTACGACATCCTCGTCGGCGGTCTGCTGGTGCCGATCCTGGGCGGCTTCGTGTGGCGCCGGGCGACCGGCGCCGCGGCGGTGGTGGCGATGGCCGCCGGCACCACCGCGACGCTGGCGACGATGGTGGTCGTCGGCGACGTCCTCGCCAACGAGCCGGTCTACGCGGGCCTCGCCATAAGCGCTGTGGCGTACGTCCTGGTCAGCCTGCTCACCCGCCCGACCGACCCCGCGGTGATGCGGGAGTGGACCGATCGACTCGCAGGTCGAGAGACGTCGGTCGACTCCGGCCGGGCGGACGCTCTGGATGCCCTGTAGCGCTCTGTCTGAAAGGCGGCACGGAGAGCGGGCCGAGGGTCGGGGGGAGGTTCACGGCCCGATGAGGCCGAGCTGGATGGCGATGGGGGAGAGCGAGAAGCCGCCGGCGACGAGGACGGCGACGGCCATGGCGGTCGCCTTCGCTGCCTGACGCCGCTTCGCGGTCAGCGTCCAGCCGAGGGTCTGCAGGGAGCTCCAGGTGCCGTGCCACAGGTGCATCCCGAGGACGAGCATCGCGGCGAGGTAGAGGGCGGTGGACCACCAGACGCTGAACGTGTCGACCACCAGGTTGAACGGGTCGTTCGTCGGGCCGCCGCGTACGTTGACCTTGCCGATCGTGAAGTTGACCAGGTGCCACCCGAGGAAGAGGAAGAGCCCCAGGCCACCGGTGAGCATCGTGCGGGAGGCGAGCGAGGAGGCACGCCGCGGCGGCCGGGCGGCGTAGCGGCCCCTCGCGCGTCGTGCGCGTCGGGCGAGGACGATCGCGCTGGAGACATGCGCCACCAGCGCGGCGATCAGCCCGACGCGCATGATCCAGAGCAGCCCGGAGCGGGGGAAGATCGGCTCGCCCAGCGTGCGCAGGTGCTCGGCGTACTCGTTGTACGCATCGTGGCCGCTGAACGCCTTCAGGTTGCCGTAGACGTGACCGAGAACGAACGTGATGAACAGCAGGCCGCTGATGGCCATGACGAGCTTCAGCGTGATGGTCGACGACCAGGCCCGGCGTCGAGATGTCGAAGTGTGCACACCCAGTCGACCGGGCAGGGTCGCCGTCTGTGACACCCGATCCATCTGAAAATGAGCATTGTCAAATTCTCCGGGTCGGCTTAGGGTCGGCTTGTCCGGTCCGCCTGGAGAGAAGTGGTCTGTCATGGTCAAGCGCTCTGCTGTCATCCGTGCCGTCGTGGTGCTGCTCGCGGCATCGACCCTGCTGATCGCCCCACCGGCGCAGGCGGCGGGAGGCGTCAACGACGCCGCCTGCCGGCCATCGGCCGACCACCCCAACCCGGTCGTCTTCCTGCACGGGCTGGGAGCCAACAAGGACGAGGACCTCAACTTCCTCCAGGCCGACGTGGCGGCGCAGGGCTACTGCACCTACAGCCTGACCTACGGCACCGGCGCCTACGGCCCGTTCGTCGGCGGGGTGGGGGACATCGGCAGGTCGGCGGCTCAGATCAAGACCTTCGTCCAGGGGGTGCTGGCGCAGACCGGCGCCGCGAAGGCTGATCTGGTCGGCCACTCCGAGGGAGGGTTCCAGACGCTCTACGTCACCAAGACGCAGGGCATCTCCGACCGGATCGACAAGGTCGTCGCCATCGCGCCGCCGACCCACGGCACCACGTTCGCCGGCCTCTACCGGCTCGGCATGGCCCTGGGCGCGGACGAGCTGGCCGGACAGGTCCTCACCACCTTCGGCTGCATCGCCTGCACCCAGCTGGTCACCGACGGCAGTGCCGTACGCACCTTGACGAGCGGTCCGATCGCGCAGCCCGGCGTGACGTACACGATCATCCAGTCGAGGTACGACGAGCTCGTCACGCCCACCGAGACCGCGTTCGTGCGCGAGCCGGGCGTCACCAACACCTATGTGCAGGACGTCTGCCCGCACGACCCGGTCGGCCACATCGGCGAGGCGTACGACACCAACGTCTGGCACCTGGTGAAGAACGCGCTCGACCCGGCCGATGCCGCCCCCTTCGTCTGCTCGGTCGGGTCGCCAGGCTGATGGCGCAGCAGGGCCGTTCGTACGGCGGGCTGACCCGCGAGGAGCGTGACGCCCAGCGCCGCCAGCGGCTGCTGGAGACCGCCAAGGAGATCATCGGCACCCAGGGTTACGCGGCGACCACGATCCCGGGTGTCTGCGCTGCCTCGAAGGTGTCGACCCGGCACTTCTACGAGATCTACCCCGGCAAGGAGGATCTCTTCGTCGACCTCTACGACCGGATCACCGCCGACTCCTACGCCCGAGTGGCCGCGTCGTTGACGGCGACCGCCGGGGAGCCGATCTCCGAGCGGGTGCCTGCAGCGGTGCTGGCCTATCTCGACCCGATGCTCAAGGACCCGCGCGTCGCCCGGATCGCGTTCGTGGAGATCATGGGCGCGAGCCCGCGTATCGAGAAGCTTCGGCTCGACTACCGCGAGACCCTGGTCGAGATCGTGGGCACCGAGTGCACCGCCTCCGTGGCTCGGGGCGAGATCCGCGATCGTGACTGGCGCTTCGCCGCGCTGGCTCTGGTGGGCGCGGTGACCGCGATCGTCTACGACTGGGCGCTGCATCAGCCGCGCTCGAGCCGCCAGGCGCTCGAGACCCAGCTGGCCGACCTCGCGCTCGTCCTGCTCACCGCGGACCCTCCGACTTAGGTCACCCGCGTATCTCCTCGTCACCTGGGTACCGACCAGGTGTACAGCGATGAGGAGGAACAACATGTTCAAGAAACCAGGATGGCTGGCTGCCTTCGGTATCGGCTACGTCCTCGGCGCTCGCGCTGGACGTGAGCGGTACGACGCGATGGTGGCCAAGGCACAGGACCTGTGGCACGACCCGCGTGTCCAGGAGAAGGCGCACCGCGCTCGGGTCGTGGCCGAGGAGAAGGCAGACCTGGCCAAGCACACCGTCCGGGACAAGATGCCCGGCGACTCCACGCCGCCGCCGGCAGCTCCGACTCCCCAGACGACGCCGAGCACTCCGCGTCCCCACACCACCTCGACTGACCCGGTGACCGACATGCCGCGGGGGTGGGAGTCGTGACGCTTCATCATCAGACCGACGCGTCGATGGGTGAGCTGGTCTCGCGACTATCCACGGAGATGTCCAGCCTCATGCGAGGCGAGCTCGAGCTCGCCCGCCTCGAGCTGACCGAGAAGGCCAAGCACACCGGCAAGGGGGCCGGGGCGTTCGGCGCCGCCGGCCTGGTGGCGCTCTATGGCGTCGGGGTCCTGATCGCCGCGGCGATCCTCGCCCTCGCGCTGGTCATGGACGCCTGGCTGGCCGCGGTGCTGGTCGGAGTCGTACTCCTGATCATCGCCGGCGGGATCGCCCTGTTCGGGAAGAAGCAGGTCTCGGAGGGGACCCCGATGAAGCCCGAACGCGCCACCGAGGGCTTCAAGCGGGACGTGGAGACCGTCAAGCACCGTCACGCCGAGGACCACACCCCGAGGAGTACGTCATGACGCAGGACCATGTGCGCCGGCCCGTCGAGGCCGGCGACGACAGCATCGCCGCGGTCGAGGCCGAGCTGGACACCACCCGGCACGAGATGGCCGACACCCTCGACGAGCTCGCCGCCCGGCTGGACGTGAAGACGCGGGGGAAGGAGAAGGCTCACGAGGTCAAGCAGCGTGCGCAGGTGGCTGCCAGGTCTCGAGACGTACAGATCCGGAGCGGCATCGTCGCTGCGATCGTGCTCAGCCTGATCCTGATGCTGGCCCGGAGGAAGCGCCGGCTCAGCGACTCCGCCGAGTAGGCCGGGTCAGCCGGTCGAGAAAGGCCACCAGCAGCGCCTCGCGCATCGCGGCGGAGGCCAGGTCGAGCATCGCGTTGACCTCGGCCATCCGCTGCGGCAGCGCGAGGCCGCTCTCTGCGCCGTCGGCGCTCTCTGCGCCGTCGGCGCTGTCGGCGCCGACGAGTCCCGCGGCGAGCAGCAGGCCGTCGAAGTCCTCCTCGGACAAGGAGAACGGGTCGAGGTCGCCGATGAACGCGGCGACGGCCGGGTCGACGGTGACCGGGCCTGCCGCCACGGCGGCCTCGACCGCCTCGCCGAGAGCGGCGAGAAGCTCCGGTACGTGGGAGAGCGTCGCCGCGCTCACCGACAGGTGGATCGTGGCGGGGGAGCCGGCGAAGGACATCTGTGGCTGGACGTACCAGCCGCGCGCCGCCATCTCGTCGCAGACCGTGAACGGGTCGCAGCTGCCGTCGGTGGTGAGCGCGAGAAGCGTCGAGTCGGGGGTGCTGACCACGGCGAGCTCGGGCATCTCGCCGACCCCGTCGCGGATCCGGTCCACCGCCTCGAAGACGTCGCGGGCGAGCCGCTCGTACCCCTCATCGCCCAATGAGCGCAGCACCGCCCAGGCACCGGCCAGCGGTCCGCCCGACTTCGTGGACTGCATCGTGGAGTTGAGCATCGTGTAGCCCGGCCAGGCGGCCGAGGCGAAGAACTGCGGCCGCCTCAGCTCCGGGGTGCGGTGCAGCAGCAACGAGGTGCCCTTGGGGGCGTAAGCGTACTTGTGCAGGTCGACCGAGATCGAGGTGACGCCCTCGACCGCGAACGTCCAGGCTGGTACGTCCCGCCCCAGCCGCGTCGCATAGGGCAGGACCCAGCCGCCGATGCACGCGTCGACGTGGCAGCGGATCCCGCGTTCGGCCGCAGCGGCCGCGATCGCGGTGACCGGGTCGACGACGCCGTGCGCGTAGGACGGTGCCGAGGCGACGACCAGCACGGTGCGCTCGTCCATCGCCGCGGCCATCGCGGCCGGATCCGCCCGGAAGTCGGGCCCGACCGGCACCAGCACCGGCTCGACGCCGAAGTAGTGCGCCGCCTTGTGGAAGGCGGCGTGCGCGGTCGCCGGGAGCACCATCCGCGGCCGCTCGATCTTCGGATGGGCGTCGCGCGCAGCCTGCACCGCGAGAAGCACCGACTCGGTGCCACCGGAGGTGACCGTGCCGACCACGGTCTCGGGAGCGTCGAGCAGATCGGCGGCCATGCCGACCACCTCGGTCTCCATCCGGAGCAGGCTCGGGAAGGCCGTCGGGTCCAGGCCGTTCGAGCCGGCGTAGGCCGCGACCGCCTCGCGGCCGATCCGGTCGATGTCGGGCAGGCCGGAGTCGTAGACGTAGGCCAGCGTGCGGCCACCGTGCACCGGCAGGTCGGCGGACTGCATCTCGCGGAGCTGGGTCAGGGCGTCGGTCATACGGTCACGGTCCCATCCTTGTCGCCGTCGACGTCGTCGGCGGTGAGCGAGTAGCGCCGCAGCCAGAGCAGGCTGAGGAGAGCCAGGCAGGCCGGCAGCACCGAGAAACCGAGCGTGATCGCGGTCAGTGCCGAGTCCGGCTGGGCGACGTCGCTCCCGGTCGAGGAGCGGTAGCCGCCGAGCGCGAGCACCGCGGCGTAGACGCCGGGCCCGAGCGCGAGCCCGAGGGTCTCGCCGGCGGTCCACACGCCGGTGTAGACGCCGATCCGGCTCGACCCGCTGCGCCGCGCGTCGACGGCGGCCGCGTCGGGAAGCATCGCCATCGGGAACACCTGGCACCCGGCGTACCCGGTCCCGACGAGCACCACCGCGGCGTAGACCAGGGCCACCGGTGCGGTCTGCGCGGTCGCGGCGAGCAGCGCACCGGCGGCGAGGACGACCGAGGCGGCGACGTACCCGTTCTTCTTGCCGATCCTGGCGCCGAGCGCCGCCCACGCGGGGGTGAGCAGCAGCGCGGGGCCGACGAAGCAGACGAACAGGATCGTCGCCGCGCCGTCGCGGCCGATCACGTCGCCGGCGAGATAGTCGACGCCGGCCAGCATCGCCCCGAACGCGACGGCCTGGATCACGAACGTGATGAGCAGCCGGCGGAAGTCGGGCGCCGCCGCGACGATCTTCAGCTGGTCGCGCAGGCTGCCCGGCCCCGGCTGGACGGTGTGGACGGGCGCCCGGCGGGTGCCGACGTACGCACTGAAGACTCCGGCCAGGATGAGCACCGCCATCACCACGCCCATCACCCGGTAGCCGTCGCGGCTACCGACGGCGTCGCGGATCATCGGCGCGGTCGCACCGGCGAGCAGGATGGTGAGCGCCAGGATCGCGACCCGCCAGGTCATCAGCCGGGTGCGCTCGTCATAGGACTCGGTCAGCTCGGCGGGCATGGCGACATAGGGCACCTGGAAGAACGCGTACGCCGTCGCGCAGGCCAGGAACAGGACCAGCACCCACAGCGCCTCGAGCCCGGTCGCCATCGACGGCGCCGCGAACAGCAGCGCGAACGTCACCGCCAACCCGATCCCGGCCCGGCGCAGCCACGGCCGCCGCGGTCCCCGTGGATCCACCGTCCGGTCGCTGATCCGGCCCGCGATCGGGTTCAGCACGACATCCCACGCCTTCGGCGCGAACACGATGAGCCCCGCCGCCAGCGCCGCGATGCCGAGGCTGTCGGTCAGGTAGGGGAGCAGCATCAGGCCCGGGATCGTGCCGAAGGTGCCGGTCGCCACGGAGCCGGAGCCATAGCCGATCCGTACGCCGAGCGGGAGGGTCTGGGCGGGCATGCCCGTCATAGTGCCGTGGCCGAGCCCTCGGCGTCAGGGAAGCGGCTGATTTCGCTTGATACGCCAGCGCTCCGGGGCGTTCTGGTCCCAGGATCCCCTGTTCCGGCGATGGATTCGGCGGCGGTCGGTTGCACGCTGAGGGGATGACCCAGCTCTCGAGGCAGGGCGTCGCGCCGGTTTCGGGTGACGGCGCCGTGTACGACCATGTCCACATGCTCTGCCGGATCGTTCTGGCCGGCGAGGACACCGGCGGCTCCTTCGCGATGGTCGAGGAGCGCGCGGCGCTCGGCGCGATGACGCCAAGACACGTGCACTCGTGCGAGGCGGAGACGTTCATCGTCCTCGACGGTGCCCTGGAGGGCTGGTGCGAGGGGTCCAGCGCTCTCGTGGAGGCCGGCTCGATGATCCACCTGCCCGCCGGGAAGCAGCATGCATTCCGGATCGCATCGAGCTCCGCGCACTTCTACACCCTGATCACTCCGTCGGGTTTCGAGAGCTTCTTCCGGGACTCCGGTGTCCTGGTCGACCGGCCGTTCGAGGGCGCGTTGCCGGTGCCAGGCCCGCTCTCGCCGGACGAGGTGGGCAAGCTCGTCGAGCTCGTCACGCCGTACGGAGTGGAGATCGTCGGTCCACCGCCTTTCGGCCCACCCGCGTGAGAGCAGCCGCCCACAGCGTGACGGGAGCGGCGGCCTCTGGTCGTGGAGGTGCCGAGTAGGTTGGCGCCATGCCGCTCGAGACCGGTGCCGTCGCGCCCGACTTCACGCTTCCCGCCCAGGACGGTACGTCCGTCACCCTCTCGTCACTGACCGAGAAGGGCCCCGTGGTGCTCTTCTTCTACCCGGCTGCCGAGACGGCGGTGTGCACCAAGGAGGCCTGCCACTTCCGTGACCTCGCCGGTGAGTTCGAGGCGATCGGCGCCCACCGGCTCGGGATCAGCAAGGACAGCGTGGAGAAGCAGGCCGGGTTCGCTGCCAACCACGACCTCGACTATCCCGTCCTCTCCGATCCCGCGGGGTCGGTGGCCGAGCTCTACGGCGTGAAGCCCAGCCTCCTCGGCAAGCTCGGGCCGCTGCAGCGTACGACCTTCGCCATCGGCACCGACGGCCTGATCAAGGCCGTCGTCGAGGGGATGCTCAAGGCGGAGATCCACGCCGACGAGGCCCTCGCCGCGCTCAGGGACGACGTGGAATGACCACCACCATCGCCGTCACCGGCGCCACCGGCTTCGTCGGCGGTGCCGTCGCCCGTGCGCTGGGCGGCTCGGACGCCGCTCTCCGCCTTCTCGTACGTGACACCTCCAGGGCTCCCGAGATCCCCGGAGCCGACGCGTTTGCGGTGAGCTACGGCGACCGAGAGGCCGCGGTGAGGGCCCTCGAGGGCGTTCAGACCGTGCTCATGGTCTCGGCAGCCGAGTCGGCGGACCGCCTGGAACAACACTTCACCTTCGTCGACGCCGCCGCAGCGGCCGGGGTCGAGCACATCGTCTACACCTCCTTCTTCGGTGCCGCGCCGGATGCCGTCTTCACGCTCGCGCGCGACCACTTCGCGACCGAGGAGCGGATCAAGGCGAGCGGGATGGGTTACACCCTGCTGCGCGACAACTTCTACCTCGACTTCCTCCCCTCCTTGGTCGGTGAGGACGGCGTCATCCGTGGCCCGGCCGGCAACGGGCGCTTCGCGGCGGTCGCGCGGACCGACGTGGCGCGCTCCGCCGTCGCGGCGCTCACGACGCCGCAGGACCACCGAGGACGCACGTACGACCTCACCGGACCCGAGGCGCTCACCATGAGCGAGGTCGCCGACATCCTCGCCGAGCACCGTGGGCATGAGGTGCGCTATCACGACGAGACGATCGAGGAGGCGTACGCGTCGCGTCGTCGCTGGGAGGCGCCCGACTGGCAGTACGACGCCTGGGTCTCCACCTACACCGCGATCGCCGCGGGTGAGCTCGACGGGGTCAGCAGCGCCGTAGCCACCCTCACCGGACGCGGGCCCCTGAGCCTGCGCGACTATCTCGCCGCCAGCGAATAGGTCCGGGCACAAAGAAGGTTTGCTGGGAATTGCTCGTCGCCGTGCCGGGTACCGCTTTCGGCATGGTTGCATTCGGATACACCCTGATGACCGAACAGGCAGGCCCGACTGACCTCGTGCGCCACGCAGTCGCGGCCGAGGAGGCGGGCTTCGACTTCCTGGTGATGAGTGACCACTACTCGCCATGGCTGGTCGAGCAGGGGCACGCGCCGTACGCCTGGAGCGTGCTGGGCGCCGTCGCGCAGGCCACGCAGCGGATCCCGTTGATGACCTACGTGACCTGCCCGACGATGCGCTACCACCCCGCCGTGGTCGCTCAGAAGGCCGCCACGATGCAGTTGCTCTCCGAGGGCCGGTTCACGCTCGGCCTCGGTAGCGGAGAGAACCTCAACGAGCACGTCGTCGGCGCCGGCTGGCCGGCCGTGCAGACCAGGCACGAGATGCTTGCCGAGGCGATGGAGATCATCTCCGCACTCTTCGACGGCGAGCTCGTCGACTACCGAGGTGAGCACTTCGAGGTCGATGCTGCCCGGCTCTGGGACCTGCCCAGCACCCGCGTGCCCGTCGGACTTGCGGTCGGTGGGCCGGAGGTGTCCGAGCGTTGCGCTGCCCTGGCCGACCACCTGATCGCCGTCGAGCCCGACCCGGCTCTGGTGGAGGCGTGGAACGGTGTGCCGGACGCGCCGAGAGTCGGGTCCGGGGGAACCCGGGCCATCGGCCAGATCCCGATCAGCTGGGATCCCGATGACGCCGACGCGGCGGTACGACGTGCGCACCGCGAGTTCCGCTGGTTCGGCGGTGGCTGGGCCGTCAACAGCGAGCTCCCGACCACGGCGAGCTTCGCCGCGGCCTCGCAGTTCGTACGCCACGAGGATGTCGCCTCATCGATCCCGTGCGGTCCCGACCTCGGTGCGATCACCGAGGGGGTTCGGCCCTTCTGGAAGGCCGGGTTCACCGATGTCGCCCTCGTCCAGGTCGACGGGTCGACGAATGACCAGTTCCTGGCCGAGGCGGCCGGGCCTCTGCTCGACTCGCTGCGCTCGGCGGCGGGCTGAATCTCAGCCTCGGTGGCTCCGGGGTCGACGACCATCACGACCGGGACAGGCTCGCCAGCACCTTGTGCGCGGCTTGCTCGCCCGACGCGGCGGCGTCGGCCAGCGACGGCATGTCGAGGGCATAGTCGCCCGCCAGATGGACCGGCCCGAGATTCTGCTTGAGCGTCTCGAGCGATGCCCGGCCGCCGGGTCCCCAGAACGGCACGACCCGCGGGTGTCGACGGAGGATGCCCGCGTCGACCTTGCCCTCGAGCTCCGGATAGACCTCGAGAAGGTCCGAGGTGAACCGCGCGACGATCTCCTCGTCGGTGAGCTCGAAGAGCTTGTCGGCCTCTGCGCCTCCCGCGAAGCAGGCCAGCGCACCGCCGGGCTTGCGGACGTTCCCACGGCGTACGGCGGCCGCGTGGTTGAAGATCGCCTGGAACGATCGGCCCGGGGTCGACACCGCGAGGAAGTCATCCCAGCGCTGGGGCTTGCCCTCCTCGTGGGTGAAGAAGCCCACCACCACGTAGCGGCCATAGTGGATCGACTCGAAGGCCGCCCGGTAGGCCGTCGGCAGGCCGGGCATGATCTTGACCGCGACGTCTGCGGGCACCGCCACGATCGCCCGGCGCGCCCTCAGACGGGCGGGCCCGTCAGCGTCCTGGTAGTCGACGACCACGCCGTCAGCGGTCCACTCCACGGAGCTCACCGGTGAGCTGAGCCGGATCCTGTCGCCGAGATCCTCGGCCAGAATGTCGGTCAGCGTCTGGTTGCCGCCCTGTGGCAGCGTCAGGTTCGGCACCTTCTCCGGATCGGTGAGCAGGATGCCCATCGAGAAGACGAACTGCCGCGCGGCGGTCTCCTCGGGCTCGCAGCCCATCCACTGCCCGGACCATGACCGCACCATCTCGCGCGTGAGGTCGGATGAGACGCCCCGCAGCACGAAGTCCGCCCGCCTGCGGTCGAGCTTGGCGCGGACGCGGTTGGCCCACCGGTTCGTCTCACTCATCTCGAGGAACGGCACGTTCGCCAGGATGCGAGCGCCGACCACGGCGAGGCCGAATCGGTCGCGCCAGGTCATCTTCGACCGGAACATCAGGGCGAAGGGGTTGGAGGTGTCGACCTGCTTGCCGCCCAGGTGCAGCGCGACTGACTTGCCCTCCAGGGTCCCGAGCGGGACACGGTGACGGTGGAGCGCCTCGATCAGGGGGCCGGTGCCCTCGGTGAACTGGGTGCCGACGTTGATCCAGTAGTCGCCCTTTCGGACGGTGTCGACGCGGCCGCCGGCGCGGTCGGTCGCCTCGAGCACGACGACGTCTCGGTCGGCCAGCGTGGTCGCTGCCATCAGGCCCGCGATGCCGGCGCCGATCACGACGACCTCGTGGGTCTCGTCGCGGAGCTTGGGTGATGTGTCCACGTCGTCAGCTCGCCTTCGTAGCGGTGTGTTCGGTGCGGCCGAGCGCCGCGGAGATCGAGGCGACGAGACGCTCGGTCGCCTGCTTGCAGCTCGGGCTGACCGCGGTGTAGGAGATGTAGCCGTGGACCTGGCCAGGCTCGCGGTCCACCTGTGCGGTGACGCCGGCCTCCAGAAGCGCGGTCGCGTACGCGAGCCCGTCGTCGTGGAGCGGGTCGAACCCGGCCAGGTTGACGATCGCGGGCGGAAGTCCGGCCAGGCTGGAGGCCCGGTACGGGGAGACGCGCGGGTCCGCCGGGTTGGTCCCCTCCGGCAGGTAGTTCTTGACGAACCAGGCGACCTGCTTGGCCGACAGCGCGGGCGATCCCGCGAACTCGTCCTGCGAGGGGCGGTGCTCGACGAGGTCGGTCACCGGCTGGATCAGCACTTGGAGCATCGGCTGCACCGCCTCGTCTCGCACCTGCTGGCACAGGACGGCCGCGATGTTGCCGCCGGCGCTCTCTCCGGCGACGACGATGCGGTGCGGGTCCACGCCCCAGTCCGCAGCGTGCTCGACGACGTACCGCCAGGCGGCGACCGCATCGTCCTGTGCTGCCGGAAAGGGGGCGTCCGGCGCCAGGCGATACTCGACCGACACGACGTCTGCTCCGGTGCCGTGCGCGAACATGCGCGCCGGGGCGGTGTAGCTGGCGCGGCTGCCGATCACGAAGCCTCCACCGTGGAAGAAGAGGATCAGACCTCGCGACTGGGTGCCGTTGCTGTAGCGGGTGAGCTGGACCTCGTCCGAGATCTCGATCTCCTCCTCGACGACGCACGGCTCGACGCGGGACGCGAAGAGGATCAGATCCCGCTCCGTGGTCGCGCGGGCCTCAGCGGGCGGAAGGTCGCTGTAGTCCGGACCGGACTCGCCCAGCTTCATGAGCAGGGCGACGTCAGGCGCCATGGTGTCGCCGGCCGTGTTGGTCGCGGGACGCGCCAGCATCCGCTGCAGGCTCGCGGGCAGACGGCTCAGGAAGACGAGGAGGGCTCGCTGGAAGCTCTGGCTCAACGTGAAGTGTTCCCCGCTCATGACGCAACCTCGACGCTGGCCAGGTGCGGGGCCGAGCGCTTCTCGGAGAACTGGATGTCCTGGCCGAGCAGCTTCCCCTTGAAGAGTCGGTTGTCCTTGACGAAGGTCGTGTGCATCTGCCAGGGCAGGCCGGTGCCCTGGCGCGGGAGCTCCGCCCGGGCGCGCTGCATGTAGCCGGCCGAGAGGTCGAAGAGGTCCTGCTTGGGCATGCCCTCCGGCGCGACGGGCAGGGCGATGTCGTAACCCTTCCTGTCCATCTCGCGGATCAGCTCGATGGCGAGGCGGGCGACGTTGCGGATGCGGAGCGTCCAGGTCGCCTTGGTGAAGCCGAGCATCATCGCCCAGTTGGGTACGCCGGAGATCAGGGAGCCGCGGTACAGCACCTGGTCTGCGATCTTGACGGGGGCGCCGTCCACGGTCGGCTGGATGCCGCCCAGCATCTGCATGACCAGGCCGGTCGCGGTGACGATGATGTCGGCCTCGAGCTTCTTGCCGGACTCGAGCAGGATGCCCTCGGGGATGAACCGCTCGATCTGGTCGGTCACGACGTCGGCGCTCCCGTCGCGGATCGCCTCGAAGAAGTCGCCGTCGGGAGTCGCACAGAGGCGCTGCTGCCACGGGTTGTACGGCGGCGCGAAGTGGGTGTCGACGTCGAACCCCTTCGGGAGCTCCTTGGCGGTCATGCTGCGCAGGAGCTTGCGCCCGAAGCTCGGGAACTTCACCAGCACCGACACGAGGAAGTGGTCGCGCCAGATGTTCTTGAACCGCGTGAGGCGGTACCCGAGCTTCTTGCCGAAGACCTTCAGCAGGAACTGGGCGATCTTGTCCACCTGGGGCATCGACGCGACGTAGCTCGGGGTGCGCTGGAGCATGGTGACGTGGCTGGCTGCACCCTCGCCGGTCAGCATCGCGGGGAGCATCGTCACGGCGGTCGCACCGCTGCCGATGATGACCACGCGCTTGCCGCTGTAGTCGTAGTCCTCGGGCCAGTGCTGCGGGTGGAGGATGTCGCCCTGGAATTCCTCGCGGCCCTCGAACCGCGGCTCGAAGCCCTCGTCATGGTTGTAGTAGCCGGTGCCGCTGAAGACGAACCTGGCCCGGACGACCTTCTCGGACTCGTTGCCCGCCTCGTCGGTCACGGTGACGTGCAGGGTCCATTCCGCGTCCTCGCTGGACCAGTCGGCAGCAGTGACCTTGTGACCCAGGCGAAGGCTCTTGTCCAGCCCGAACTCGTCGACGGTTTCCCGGATGTACCCGCGGATCAGGTCGCCGCCAGCGATCGCCTCCTTGTGCAGCCACGGCTTGAAGTCGTAGCCGTAGGTGTGCACCGAGTCGTCGGAGCGGATGCCCGGGTAGCGGAACAAGTCCCAGGTGCCGCCGACCGAGGCGCGGGCCTCGAGCAGGAGGAACTTCTTCTCAGGGAACGCCTCCGTCAGGTGCTTCGACACGCCGATGCCGGAGAGGCCGGCGCCGATGACGACGATGTCGGCGTACTCCGTCGCGATGGTCTGGTTCATTGCTGCACTTCCTTCTCAGTGGTGGGTCTGGTGACTGGCGGTACGACGGGCGCGGGCGAGGCGGTCGACGGCGAGGAACGTCACGAACACTCCTGCCACTGCCACGACCGCGACGTACGACATCGCGTCCAGTGGCGGGGCGGGTGGGTTGACGAGGCCGTTGAGGTACATCCACGCCATCGCGGCGGCGCCGAGGCCGGCGCCGACGACGGCGAGCGGGCTGAGCCGCCTCTCGCGGCTGAGCAGTCGCAGGGCGCCGGCACAGACGAGCAGGTAGGGGACGACCCAGAAGTAGACGATGAGCGTCGCGACCGAGTTGTAGACGCCGACGATGTCGTCGGGGTTGAGCGCGACCATGACCAGGATCGCTCCCAGTCCGAGGGCGCAGATCGTGACGACGGCGACCGCGGGGCTGTGGTGGCGCGGGTGGATCCGGCCGGCGCGGGCGGGCAGCAGGCCGTCGGCAGCGAGGGTCGCGACGAAGCGTGAGCCGTAGTTGACGAACCCGATGAGGGCAGCGAAGGTCGCGACCGCGAGCACCAGGTCGGTCGCGCTCGCCACCTTGCTCCCGAGCCCGCCTTCGGTGGCGAGCGCGGCGGCGGGGGAGGTGCCGGCAGCAAGTGCGTCGCTCGCGGCGACGAGGGCGGGCACCTGAAGCAGGGTGGCTACCACGTACAGCGCGCCCAGAGCGACCGGCACGCACATGACGGCGAGGGGTACGGATCGTCGCGCGTCGCGGGTCTCGGCGGCGAGCGCCGTGCTGCTCTCGAAGCCGACGAGGAAGACCGCGCCGGCGGCGACCCCCTGGAAGATGCCGCTCGGTGTGGCTCCCTCAAGGGACAGTTGGGCACCGAGATCGAGCCCTGCGCTCGCGGCGGCGGCCACGGTGATGACCAGCATCAGCGGCACGGAGACGACGGCCAGTGTGACCGCCGTACGCACGGAGGTGTCCAGCCCTCGGTAGGCGATCGTTCCGGCGATCAGCACGGCAGCGCTGTAGATCAGCATCTGCACGCCGACGTCGAAGCTCGCCTCGAACCCGAGGGAGAGCAGGAAGCTGCCGGAGAAGAGGCCGACCAGGAAGGCGATCGCGCCGATCTGTGCGACGTAGCCGAGGAAGAGCGCGGCGCCGGCCAGGATCCGAGCCCACGGGCCGAAGACATGCGGCAGGTAGGAGTAGATCGATCCGGTGACGACGTACCGTCGGGCGAAGGCGATGACCGAGAGCCCGACGAGGCTCGTGGCGACCGCGGCGATCAGGGCGCCCAGCCAGCTGCCGTTGCCGGCCGTGACCAGCACGAGGGCCGGGACCGAGGCCAGCCCGACGGGCGGGACGTACGACGCAAGCGCCAGCGCGACGAGCTGGTTGCGGCTGAGATGGCCCCGGTCGAGGCCGTCGGCGGGAGGCCTGTCCTCCGGTGCGACCGGCCCGCCGGGAGACGCGCTGCTGGTCGTCATGTCCTGATCCCTTCTGTCGACGCAAAGTTAGTCATTTGATTATGTCGTATGACTAAGTGTGTGTCAGGGATCACGGTGCGTCAAGGGTTCGGATGGCGTTGGTCGCCGATCGGTCAATCTCGCCCAGGCGGTTGACAAGGGAGTTCTTCGGGTCCACGATCTTAGCCAATCGATTGAGTCATGTGACTAAGAACGATGTCGGCCGATCAGCCAGGAGGACCGAGAGATGACCGAGAGCACGACGATCGAGGCGCCGAGCGAGCGCTTCGACGCGATACGCGTCGCGATCGAGGACGACGCGACGCCGCTGGTCCGCCTGATCGGGCGCACCCTGAGCCGGGCCTCGGGACCGGGGCGCCCCGCCGAGGATCTGACCGCCGGCGTCGCCGGCACCGTCGCGATCCGATCCCACGACACCCCGCAGACGGCGACCATCGTGCTCGGCGACGGTGCCGTGGAGGTGACCAGCGGAGTCTTCGTCGAGCCTGACGCGACACTCCTGGTCGACCTCCACGCCCGGTTCGCGCCGACCCAGGAGCCGGCCGGCGACGCCGACATCGCAGCGCGCGTCCTGCGCGCACTGCGCCCACCGTTGCCGCACTGGCGCGACGCGGCCGTGCGGTTCTGGGAGTTGACCTGCGACATCGCCGGAATCCCCGACGTCCTCCTCGTGGAGGCTGCTGGGCCGGACGGCACCGAGCGGGGCCGGTTCGGGGAGGGGACGACGGCGTACCTGATCGCCGGTCCCGCCGATCTGCTCGCGGGTGTCTTCAGCGGCGCCGACGACTTCCTCGCCTCCCTGGACGCAGGTGTGCAGGTCCAGGGCACCTTGTCCCAGCTGTCCGTCATGACGGCCGCATCCTGGAAGGTCCGGTTCGATGTCTGAGCTCGCACAAGCCCGAGGGGCCGTACGCCTCGAGGCCACCAACCACGAGGGCAGCCTCCTCGGCAAGAACGTCTCGCCGCAGAAGTTCGCGTCCGGAAAGGACACCGGCTTCGCCTTCGCCGACATCCTGTTCGCCATCGACCTCAACAACGAGATCGTCCTCGGCGACGCCTTCCCGGAGTGGCGAGGCAACCTCTACGACATCCAGATGATCCCGGACATGTCGACCCTGGTGGAGTGGAAGCCCGGTCTCGACTCGGTGATCGGTGACTACTGGCTCAAGGACGGCAATCCGGTCCCGATCTGTCCGCGCAACCTCGTGCGGAAGCTAGTCGCCGGCCTCGCCGACAACGGGTACGCCGCCACCGTGGCCGTCGAGATCGAGGCCACCTTGTTCGAGGAGTCCGTCCAGGAGGCCAGGGCCCGCGGTTATCGCGACCTCACTCCGCTGGGCGGCAGCACCGGGGCGACGTACCACCTCGCCCGGTCCAAGGACTGGGTCGACTACATGGAGGCGGTCGTCGAGCGGCTCGACAGCGTCGGCATCGCGTGGGAGGCCTGGACCGACGAGGCTGCACCCGGCCAGACCGAGCTCAACCTCGCGCCGACCGACCCGGTCGGGCTGGGCGACAGCTGGGCGCGTACCCGCCAGGTGATGCGCGAGGTCGCTTTCGAGCGGGGCCACACGGTGTCGTTCATGGCCAAACCGACCGCCGGATTCGGTCAGGGAGCGCACATCAACCTCTCGCTCCAGAGCGACGGCGTGAACCGATTCTTCGCCGAGGACGGTCCGTCGGAGCTCATGCGGCATGCGGTCGGCGGGCTGCTTGCCACGATGGAGGGCAACACCTCGATCGCGTTGCCGCAGATCACCTCGTACCGACGGCTGGTCGACCTGACCGGGCCGCCGACGACGGTCTGCTGGGGAGTCAACAACAAGACCGCCGCGGTGCGGGCCATCACCGGCCACCCCAAGTACTCGCGCCTCGAGTACCGGCTCCCGGGCGCCGACGTGAACCCCTACCTGGCGCTGGCGGGTGTGCTGGCTGGGGTGCTGGCCGGGATCGAGCGGCGGATCGAGCCGCCCGAGCAGGTCACGGACATGGCCTGGTGCCTCCCCGAGAGCGCTGGGGTGAGGCGGATCCCGGACACGATGTCGAAGGCCGGCGCGGCGCTGGACGCCGATCCGCTGCTTCGCGAGTACCTCGGCGACGAGTTCGTGGACTTCTGGGTCGCCTCCCGCCGATGGGAGTGGATGGAGTTCCACACCAAGGGCGGCGACCCGTTCGCCGAGCTCTCCGCGTGGGAGTCCCAGCGATACTTCGAGTTCCCGTGAGCGCGCGCGACGAGGCCGGGGTGCTGCGGCCGCTGATCGGCATCACCGGACGCCGGTTCCAGCTGTCCGTGCTCAACGGAGCCGACCCGCGCTACGGCGACCGCTGCATCGACACCTCCATGTCGGACTTCGCGACCCGGATCGCCGAGGCCGGCGGGCTGCCGGTGCATCTGTCCTACGACACCGATGCGGCGGCGGTCTGCGACTGGCTCTCCGGCGTCGTCATCACCGGGGGCCAGGACGTACATCCGTCGTGCTGGGGCGGAGACACCTCGGTGGTGCGCGACATCGACCCCCGCACGAACCCGATGGTTCACGACGCCGCGCGAGACACGTACGAGATCGCGCTCGTCCGCGTGGCGATCGACCGGGGGATCCCGGTGCTCGGCGTGTGCCGTGGCCTGCAGGTGCTCAATGTCGCCCTCGGCGGCACCCTCGTGCCGCATCTTCCGGACGGTCCGGTGAGCCATCTCTCAGCCGAGATCGCGCCCACGGACGGCACCGTCGACCACGTCGTGAGCTTCACACAGGGCTCGATCGCCGCCGGCCTGTTCGGCAAGGACACGATCACCAACTCCTGGCACCACCAGGCCGTCGACAGCTGCGGCGCCGGGGTCATCGTGACCGGTCGGACCGATGACGGCGTGGTCGAGTCGATCGAGGTGCCGGGACGGCCGGTCCTCGGCGTCCAGTGGCACCCGGAGTGGATGAAGAGCAACGACCCGGCGCTGACGTGGGTCGTCGAGCAGGCGATGGAGCGGCTCGCGAACCACGAACCCGCCGGGCGAGAGCAGAGGAGCCCCCAGTGAACGCACACGTCACGGCCGGACCTGCCGTCGCGGCCGAACGGATGAGTGACGACCCCGCCGTCCCGACGCTGAGCCAGCTGCTGGCACAGCGCGCACAGGACTGCGGAGATCGGGAGTTCCTGCGTTTCGGTGAGTGGTCGTGGAGCTTCGCCGAGATCGACGCCTGGACCTCCCGGCTCGCCCACCGGCTGATCGAGGTCGACGACGTACGCCCGGGCGACCGGGTCGCGATCATGCTCCCGAACGTCGTGCACTGGCCGGTGGCATGGCTGGCCGTGCTGAAGGCCGGCGCGGTCGCAGTGCCGGTCAACTGCGGCTACCAGCGCTCCGACCTCGCCTTCGTCCTGAAGGACTCGGGTGCCGGGGTCGTCTTCACCGATGCCGAGCGCTCCGGCCTGGTCATCGAGGTGCTGATCGAGGAGCCCGAGCTGGCCGGAGTTCGTGTCGTCGAGGTCCCCGACGACGGGTCCGAGCGCTTCCCGGTCAGGGCGCCCGAGGTGCCGGTCGCAGCCGAGACGCTCGCGAACCTGCAGTACACCTCGGGCACGACCGGGTTCCCGAAGGCATGCATGCTCAGCCACGACTACTGGGTTCGTCTGGGCTGGATCTGCGCCGGAGCCACCGGGCTCGGGGCCGATGACGTACTCCTCACCTCGCAGCCGTTCTCCTACATGGACCCGCAGTGGAACACCGCGCTCGCCCTGACGCTCGGTGCCCCGCTGGTCGTGCTGCCGCGGTTCTCGGCCTCGACGTTCATGGCCGACGTACGCCGTCACCGGGCGACCTTCTTCTACGTCCTCGGCTCGATGCCCACCCTGCTGTTCAAGCAGCCGCTCGCGGCCGAGGACCGGGAGAACGACCTCCGGATGGTGCTCTGCTCGGGCATCCCGGTCGCCCTCCACACCCAGCTCGAGGAGCGGTGGGGTGCGCCGTGGCGCGAGGTCTACGGGATGACCGAGTCGGGGATCGACCTGGTCAGCTCGTTCGACGACGCCGCTGCCGTGGGCAGCGGCAGCCTGGGGCGGCCGGTGCCGACCAAGCAGGTGCGCATCGAGGATCCGGTCGAGCCGGGGGAGGAGGTCCCGCCCGGTGAGCCGGGCGAGCTCGTCATCTCGGGGCAGCCGATGATGGGCGGCTACTGGAACCGCCCCGAGGCCACCGCGAACGTGCTGCATGACGGTTGGCTGCACACGGGCGACCTCGTCGTCCGCCGTCCCGACGGCGGCATCCAGCTGGTCGGACGGCTCAAGGACATGGTGCGGCGCGGTGGCGAGAACGTCGCCTGTGCCGAGGTCGAGGCCGCCCTCGAGAGGGACGAGTCGATCGTCGCGGCGGCCGTCGTCGCCGTACCCGACGAGGTACTCGGCGAGGAGGTCAAGGCCTTCGTCCAGCTCAGGGAAGGGCTACCGGGCGACCGGGCCACGGCGCACGAGCTCCTCGAGCGCGCGAGTGCCCAGCTCGCGCGGTTCAAAGTGCCGCGTTACGTCGAGTTCGTCGCCGACCTCCCGCGTACCCCATCCGAGCGGGTCTCGAAGCCCGCGCTCAAAGCCAGGGCCGCCGCCGAGCCCGGCACCACCTACGACTTCGCCCGACCGAGGAGCTGACCATGACCATCCCTGCTACCGGCCCTGCAACCGAGGAGGATCACCTCGACGTCGCCGTCGTACGCGACGTCGCGGTGCTCACGCTCGACCGCGCCGAGAAGCTCAACGCCCTCACCGTCGACATGCGGCGTCGCCTGGCGGCGCTGGTGCGTGAGCACGGAACCGGCGAGACCGTCCGTGGCATCGTTCTCACCGGCCGTGGCCGTGCCTTCTCCGCCGGTGAGGACCTGCAGCACGCGCCGACCACGGAGGCCGAGGTCCACGATGCCTTCGAGAGCTTCCACGACGTCACCCGCGCGATCCTGCAGACCCGGGTCCCCGTGGTCGCGGCGGTCAACGGCCTCGCCGTCGGTGGTGCCTCCGAGATCACCCTGTGCTGCGATGCCCGGATCGGCACTCCGGTGACCGAGTACTTCCAGCCCGAGAACGCCCGCGGCCTCACCATCTCCAACGCGACCAGCCTGCTGCTCCGGCGCCTGGTCGGCAACCACGCGATGCGCATGGTCCTCGGGACCCCGCGGGTCCCGTCGGCGGAGGCGCTGCGGATCGGTCTGCTCGACGAGGTGGTCGAGCCCGACCAGCTCATCGAGCGCGCCGTCGACACCGTGCACGCCTGGACCCCCGAGGGGAACACCACGGCGCTCCACCTCGCGCTGCTGCGGCCCCTGGCCGCTGAGGTCGAGGCCGCCTTCGAGCGCGAGGACCACGCCGCCCACGAGGCCTGGGCGAGCGGACTGCTCACTGCCGGCGTCGCCGGCTTCTGGAACACGAGGGAGACCACCGCATGATCACCACCCGAGCCGCCGTGCTGAACGAGATCGGCGCACCGCTGGAGCTCACCGACATCCGCGTCGACGACCCCGAGCCGCACGAGGTCCGGGTCTCGGTCAGTTACGCCGGGCTGTGCCACAGCGACCTCCACTACATGACGGGGACCGTGCCGACGGACGTCCCGGTCGTCGTCGGACACGAGGTGGCCGGCGTGGTCGAGTCGGTCGGCTCGGCTGTGACCTCGCTGCGTCCTGGCGACCGGGTCACCGGCGCCCTGACCCCCTCCTGCGGCGGGTGCGTGAACTGCGACGCCGGACGCTCCACCCAGTGCCTGCGGCTCGATGACGTACGCCGCCGGCAACGCTCCGCGTTCGAGTCCGTCGACGGCCGGCCGATCGACCGGCTCGCCGCCATCGGAGCGTTCTCCCAGCACATCCTGCTGCGGGAGAGAGCGCTCGTACGACTGCCCGACGACGTCCCCCTGCACGTCGGCTGCCTGCTGTCCTGCTGCATCGTCACCGGCGTCGGCGCCGTCTTCCGCGGCGCTCAGGTACGCCCGGGCAGCACCGTCGCGGTCGTCGGCTGTGGCGGCGTCGGGTCGGCGATCATCCAGGGCGCCCGCCTCGCCGGTGCGTCGGCGATCGTCGCCATCGACCTCGACGACGACCGGCTCAAGGCGGCCCGGACGTACGGCGCCACCCACGTCATCAACGGCGGCGACGGCGACACGGTCGCCGAGCTCCGCCGCCAGTTCGGCGACGGTGTCGACTACTCGTTCGAGGCGGTCGGCTCCGCCCGGACCGCGCAGACCGCACTGGCGCTCCTGCGGCCGACCGGCACCGCGTGCCTGGTCGGCATCGCGCCCGCCGGCACCGAGATCAGCGTGCCCGCACTGGACTTCTTCTTCGAGGAGAAGAAGCTCATCGGCTCCTACATGGGATCGGGCCAGGCGCGCGAGGACATCGCCCAGTTCGCCCGGCTCTACCAGCAGGGACGCCTCCTGCTCGACGAGATGGTGACCCGGGTCGTCCCCTTCGCCGAGATCAACGAGGGCTTCGAGGCGATGAAGTCCGGTGACGTCACGCGCATCGTCGTCGACCTCCAGTCCTGACCCCGAGACCCGCAGAGGAACCCTGATGTCCAGCAACGAGATCGCGATCGCCCAGCCGGTCAACTACATCGTCGACGAGTGGAGCGAGTGCACCACGGTCGACGACGCGTGGAACCTCGACCCCAACACGCTCGAGCCGGTCCACCGGACCGTCACCACGCCGCTCGACGATGTCGAGCGCGCCCTACGACATGCGGAACGGACGTACGACGTCGGCCGCTGGGACGAGGAGGCCCGGCACGAGCGGGCGGAGATGCTCGAGCGCGTCGCCGCGATCCTCGAGAGCAGGACGGAGGAGATCGCGCGCACGGACGCGCTCACCAGCGGCACGCCCATCAGCGCCACCCGCACGGTGGCGTCCTTCCTGCCCTTCCGCATCCGGGCGACGGCCGCGGACCTGCGGGAGATCCCACGGGTCACCGCCCTTGCCGCCGGTGGTCGTGACGTACGGCTCTACAAGGTCCCGTGGGGACCGGCGGCGATCCTCACCCCGTGGAACGGCCCGAGCTTCATCCCGGCCGCCAAGGTCGTCAGCGCCGTCGCGGCCGGATGTCCGGTGATCCTCAAGCCCTCGGAGCATGCGCCGGGCAGCGCCCAGATCGTGGTCGAGTGCTTCGTGGAGGCGGGCCTCCCGTCGGGTGCGCTGCAGCTGGTCCACGGTAGGGGTGAGGTGGGCGCGCGACTCACGGCCGACCCTCGGATCAAGGTCGTCTCGTTCACCGGCGGACCGTCGGCTGGGCGTGCCATCGCCCGCGCAGGCGCGGAGGACTTCAAGGTGCTGCAGCTCGAGCTCGGCGGCAACAATCCGGTGCTGGTGCTCGACGACGCCGACCTCGACGTCACCGCCGACGGGATCCTCGACGGCATGACCAAGCTCAACGGTCAGTGGTGCGAGGGGCCCGGCAAGATCCTCGCCCACCGCAGCCTGGTCGACCCTCTGCTGGAAGCACTGACAGAGAGGATCGCCAAGCTCACCGTCGGTCACTCCCTGGACGAGGACACGCAGGTCGGACCGATCTCCAACAAGCCGCACTTCCAGACCCTCCAGAGCCGGATCGACGGATTGCGCGAGCTCGGAGCGACGATCCACCAGCCCGCCGCGCTCCCCGAGCTCGGCGGCTTCTTCCTCTCGCCCACCGTCGCCTCCGGTGCCGATCCGCGGCGGGCGACGGCCGAGCTGTTCGGTCCGCTCGTCTCGCTGCACCCCGTGGACTCCGACGAGGAGGCCCTGCGGATCGCGAACGCCCATCCCTCCGGCCTGGACGCCTACGTGTTCGGCACCGACACCGACCGCGCGATCTACGTCGGTGCTTGCATCGTCGCCGGCGAGGTCCGGATCAACGGCGCGAAGGTCGCCGACCTCGGCGACGACTCGGCCCAGAGCTTCTGGGGGCCGGCCGGCATCGGTGGCCACGGGCCGGCCGAGTCCGTACGCGTCTTCTGCGGCGACCGGGTCGTCGGCGTGGACTCCCCGGACCTGCCGCTGTGAGAGCCGGCGCGGCGGTGCCTCAGGCCTTGGCCGGCACCGCCGCGAGCCGGGTCGTGAGCCAGGTTTCCAGCACGGAGCAGTTGAGGTCCATCTGCGCCCGGGCGACAGAGGCGTCGCCGTAGGTCAGCCAGTTGACGCCGAACCCGTCGGCGAGGGTGGCCAGGACGTACGTGACCTCGTCGATGACCTCCGGCGCGACCGGGTCACCGGCGGAGGCCTCCTGGAGTGCCTTGCGTACCGTCTCGAAGGCCTGGTCGTAGACGGCGATGCCGCGGTCGCCGTGCTGACGCCGAGCCCAGTTGACGAGCTCGAAGGTCGCGGCGGTGAAGCTGGGGGAGTCGAGGTAGCACTCCATCACGCCGCGCAGAATCTGGCGGGCCGCGTCGGGCAGCGTCGTGTGCGGGTCGCTGCCCTCGATGACCTCACGGTACTTGCCGGCCACGAAGGTGTAGACGTCCGCGAAGAGGTCCTCCTTCGAGTCGTAGCAGTAGTGCAGCATCGCCACGTTGGCCTTGGCCTGCTCGGCGATCCGGCGCGTCGTCGCGCCGTCGATCCCGTGGGCGGCGATGACCTCGACGGCGGCCTCGATGAAGTCGCGACGCCGCTGCGCGACGGGGATGCGTGCCATCAGGTCCTCCGAGGGTGTTCGTGCGACCGAGTTGGGCGCTTGATTAAGTCAATCCGACTATAACAGTGCCGCCATCGGAATCCCCGCCAGGGAAAACTTAGTCAAACATCTTAGTCATAAATCTTGATCATCTGACTAACTAAGTCGTAGCGTATGAGCCGGATCACACCTCCTCGGATCGGAGACAACCCATGGCGCAGATCAACGAAGAAGCGGCAGCACGCCGCCGGGCGACGACAGGGCACAGGCCTGACAAGGGTCGGCTCATCGGCATCGGCGCGCTGATGGTCGTGCTGACCAACGCCGTCATCTTCATCCTTCCGCCGCTGCTGCCGGTGATCCAGGCGCAGTACGGGCTCGCCACGGTGGCCGAGACGACCTGGCTCTACACGGCCCTGACGCTCGGTGGGGGAGCGGGATTCATCCTCCTGCCTCGCCTCGCCGACCTGTACGGCGACCGGAACGCATCCGTTGCCGCGTCCGCGTTCCTCACCGTCGGCGCGGCAGTCCCGGCCATCGGCGACTCCTACCCGACGCTCCTCGCCGGGTGCACCCTGATGGGCTTCGGCTGCGCTGCGCAGCTGCTGCCGCTGGGATTCCTGCGACGCAACCTCGGCGAGTCCGGCATCACCATCGGTGTCGCCGTCCTGGTGATCGCCACGGGCGCCGGCATCGTCGCCGGCATGATCGGCGGCGGCCTGATCGTCGAGACCCTGTCGCTGCGCAGCTTCTTCGTCATCCTCACCGCCGCCTGCGCGGCGACCACCCTCGCGACGTACGTCCTGGTCCCGCACGCCCCGCCGGCCGAGCGCGCCGGCCGGATCGGCGTGGTCGGCACGGTCTGGATGATCGGCTGGGTCGCGGCGATCCTGCTGACCCTGACGCAGGGTCTCGTCTGGGGCAACGCGGCCCTGATCCCGCTGGTGATCGGCATCGTCGGCGGCGTCGCCTGGATTCGCGCCCAGCGCCGGTCGTCGACGGCCGTCTTCGACGTGGCCCTGATGCGTACGCCGCTGGTCACCGCCTCCTGCCTGTCCATCGCCCTGTTCGCGGCGGTGAACTCGGCGTTCCTGCTCCTGCTCAGCACCTACGCACAGGTCATTCCCGAGGCGCTTCGCCCGGTCGACGCGTACGGCCTCGGGCTCACCGCGCTGGAGACCGGCTGGCTGATGGTGCCCTTCGCGGTGACGTTCCTGGTCGGCGGCGCGGTGGTCGACCGTCCCGTCGCCAACGGACGCGGCGTACCCGTGTTCGTCGTGGGCGCCCTCATCAGCGCGGCCGGCCTGGCCTGGCTGGCGATGTTCCACGACCAGCAGTGGCACTACCTGGTCGGCGCCGCCGTCATGGGCCTGGGCTGCAGCATCGGGTACGCCGCCGGCTTCACCCTGGTGCAGGCAGCCGTGCCCGAGGAGAAGGCCGGGATGGCGGCCGGCGTCGCCGGCACCTTCATGGCCGTCGGCTTCGCCTTCGGCACGGCGCTCGTCAGCGCCGACCTCAGCGCCTCGCTGGTTCCCGTCCCCGGGACGACGCTCGAGGTGGCCGCGGAGGGTCTCTACGGCACCGGCTACTGGATCTCCGGAGTTCTTGCGCTGCTCGTCGTGGTGACCGTGCTGGTCTCCCGTGCCCGCGCGCGCCGGCGTACCAGCCGGCTCGCCGCCTGATCCGCTCCCTCCATCTCACCTGAAGGAAATCTGACATGAAAGAGCTGCTCTTCCTGCTGGCCGATCTGTGGATGATCGTCGTCGGCTTCACCTACGGATGGAAGTTCATCCGGCGCTACGACAACTACCTGCTCGGCCTGGAGTGGATGGTCGTCGCGACGTCGGGCTCGAACTTCCTGCTCTGGTCGCTCATCAGCGGCGACGAGGGCCACCTCCTGTACGACATCGCCTACTTCTTCGACGCGTTCTCGCGGTCGGTGGGCATCACATTGATCGCCGTCCTCGGCCTGATGCGTGTCACGCACCGCTACAAGCCCAGCGTGCCGGTCGAGGTCGGCGTCTTCGGGCTCGCGATCGCCGCCGGTCTCTACCTGCAGCAGTTCCGCGGCCACGAGCTGCACGTGGGACCTGCGTCGTACTACCTCGTGGCCAACCTGCTCACCACCGCGTTCCTCGCCTACTTCTCGTGGCGTCTGTGGACCATCGGAGCCAGGGGCCACGCGGTCGCCGCCGGGATGGCGAGCGCCGCGGCGACGGCGATCGCCCTCATGTACGACTTCTTCCCGTTCCCCGACGACGCGCACCGCACGGTGTTCTACGTGCTGGCGCTGACCACCTGGGGAGTGCAGATGTTCGTCTACTACCGCGCCTACGGCGCATTGCATGACAACAACGTCGCCACAGGCCTCGAACCGGCCGGCGATGACCGAAAGGTGGTCCGCGCATGAACACTGACCACGTCACCTACACCGCCTTCACCGGGTGGGTCGACCCACCGGCCGACGTCCGGGGAGCCCTCGACGGAGACCTCGACTGCGAGGTCGTCGTCATCGGCGGAGGCATCAACGGGATGTCGACCGCGCTGCGGCTCGTCGAGCGTGGTCAGGACGTCGTGCTGCTGGAGGCCGAGTTCTGCGGCCACGGTGCCAGCTCGCGCAACGCGGGCCAGCTGGCCGGCGCACCCGGCGGCGACCTCCAGCTGCTCGACCTGCTCTCGCGCAAGAAGATGCCGGGCATGATGCGGCTGGCCGAGCACGCCGCCCACCACGTCGAGGACTTCATCGCGAAGCACGACATCGACTGTGACTACGAAGCGACCGGCAACGCGTTCGCCGCGGTCTCGCGCGGTCAGATGGGCCGCGTACGCCGGGTGGCCAAGATCGTGACCCGCGCCGGTGGGCAGGTCGAGGTCGGCACAGCTGCGGAGCTCGGGATCCCGCGAGGGCTCGTCGGCGGGATGCGCGAGGTCGTCGGCGGGCGGATGAACCCTGGCAAGTTCAGCCTCGGCATGCGCCGGGTCCTGCTCGACTCCTCCGCGCGGGTCTTCGAGCAGACGAAGGTCACCGACGTCAGGCGCAACGGCGGCCAGGTCGTGCTGACCACCCCGCACGGCCGGGTTCGGGCGGACAAGGTCGTGCTGGCCACGAACGCGTACGCGGGGGAGTGGGACATCACCCCGAAGCACCTCTCCGTGCCGATCTACGTCATCGAGGTGGAGACCGAGCCGATCGCACCTGACCGTCTGGCCGCGCTGGGCTGGACCAGCCGCATGGGTCTGGTCACCCAGCACGCGATCATGGAGAACTACCGCCTGACGCCGCGCAACACCATCGTGTTCGGCGTACGCCGCCTCGAGCGGGGCACGAGCTATCCGCTCCCGGAGAAGGTGCCCGACCCCGGGCTGGTCGAGGAGCTGGCCGGAGCCTTCGCCACGCGCTTTCCATCGCTGTCCGACGTGGCGATCAACCGCGCCTGGGGTGGCTGGATCGCGATCACCTCGTCCTGGCTCCCTCTTGCCGGCCAGGTCGGCGACGACATCTACTACTCGATCGCCTGCAACGGTCACGGCCTGGCCCAGGCACCCTATATCGGGACGCTCATCGCCGACGCGATCGTCGACGGCGAGCGGCACGAGGACCTGCAGACGGTGTGGAAGGAGAAGCCCAGCTTCCCGCGCCCGATGATGATGAGCCGCGCCGGACTCAGAGCGATCTGGGCCGTGGACCGCTTCAACGACCTGGTCAACGGCAGCCGGCGCCGTGCTCGGCTCACGGTTTGAAGACGACCTTCACCATCCCGTCGGACTTCTCCTGGAAGGACTTGTACGCCTCCGGAGCCTCGCTCAGGGGGAGGTGGTGGGTGGCGAACGAGTCCACGCCGAGCGGGTCCTCGTCGTTCTCGAGGAACGGCATCAGGTCATCGGTCCAGGCGCGTACGTTGGCCTGGCCCATGCGGATGCTGACCTGCTTGTCGAAGAGCTGCATCATCGGGAACGGGTCCATAGCGCCTCCGTAGACCCCGGCGATCGAGACGGTGCCCCCGCGGCGTACGGCGTCGAAAGCGGTGTGGAGCGCGGCCATCCGGTCGACGCCGGCAGCCTGCATCACCGGGCGGTTCACGGCTCCCGGCATCGTGGCCAGCAGCTTGGTCATCCCCTCGACGATGGGCGAGCCGTGGGCCTCCATCCCGACGGCGTCGACGACGGCGTCGGCTCCGCGTCCATCGGTGAGGTCGCGTACCCTCTCGGCGACGTTGCCGGAATCGAGCTCGATCGTCTCGGCCCCGCGCTGCCGCACCCTGGCGAGCCGCTCGGGCTCGCGGTCCACGGTGATGACCCGGTGGCCGGCGTCGAGCGCGAAGCGGCTCACCATGTCACCGATGGGACCGGCGCCGAGGACCAGCACCGTGCTCTCCGGGTCGGGGTCTGCGTACTGCAGTGCCTGCCAGGCGGTCGGCAGGACGTCGGAGAGGAAGAGGAAGCGGTCGTCGGACGGACCGTGCGGGACCTTGATCGGCAGCTGGTTGCCGAAGGGAACGCGCAGGTACTCGGCCTGTCCGCCCGGGATCTGGCCGTAGAGCTTGCTGTAGCCGAAGAGGCTGGCGCCGGTGCCCTGGTCGCGGTTCTGGGTGGTCTCGCACTGTGAGTGCAGGTGGTGCCGGCACATCCAGCAGGTGCCGCAGCTGATGTTGAACGGCACCACGACGCGGTCGCCGACGCTCACCTCGCGAACCTCGGGGCCGACCTCGGCCACGATCCCCATCGGCTCGTGCCCGACGACGTCGCCCGGTGTCATGAACCCGGTGAGCACCTCGTAGAGATGTAGGTCGGAACCACACAGTCCCGTCGAGGTCACCTCGACGATGATGTCGTCGTTCTCGATGATGTGCGGATCAGGGACGTCGTCCACTCGGATGTCGCGCCGTCCTTGCCAGGTGACTGCCTTCATGGATGTGCCTCCTACGGATCGAGTCACCCCTGCGGTACCCGGATCCGGCGATTCAAGCCCGGCGAGCGGCAGTGCTGAACCCGGTCGCGATGGGTACCGGTGAGGCTCACCCAGCAGACCGGCCGCAGGGAGGGCGTGGACAACATGAAGGTGGTCGTCATCGGCGCGTCGGGAAACCTCGGCAGCGCCACCATCCGGGCACTCACCGCCGACGGGGCCGCCGAGGTCGTCGCCGTCGCGCGACGGGCTCCGGACGGGCCTCGAACCCACGAGCATGCCTCCGTCGAGTGGCGGGTGGCCGACGTGTCGACGGCCAACCTGGAGCCGGTGGTGGAAGGTGCCGACGCAGTCGTGCACCTCGCCTGGAAGTTCCAGCCGACACACCGGCCCGAGGAGACCTGGGCCACCAACGCCGTCGGTACGCGCAGGGTCCTCGAGGCGGTGGCCCGGGCAGGCGTCCCGGCTCTCGTGTGCGCCTCGTCGGTGGCGGCCTACTCGCCGGTCGATCACGACGATCTGGTCGACGAGACCTGGGAGACCGACGGGGCCTCCTCTGCTGCGTACTGCCGGGAGAAGGCGTACGTCGAACGGGCCCTGGACGCCTTCGCCTGCGCCCACCCCGAGGTCCGCCTGGTCAGGGTCCGGCCCGCATTCGTCTTCCAGCGCTCGGCCGCCAGCGAGCAACGCCGCATCTTCGGCGGCGCGCTTGCCCGGCCGGAGCTCCTGGATCGGCGGCGCATCCCGGTGGTGCCGGTGCCTGCCGGACTGCGGTTCCAGGCCGTGCACGCCGGAGATGTCGGCCGGGCCCTCGCCACGGCAGCGACCACCGACGTGACGGGCGCGTACAACCTGGCCGGGGACGGCGTCATCGGCCGCGACGAGCTCGGCGAGCTGATGGACGCTCGAACGGTCGAGGTCCCGCCGCGTCTCGCGCGTCATGGCCTGGACGGTGCCTGGTATGCCCGGCTCGCGCCGGTCCCGGGCAGCCTCCTGGACGCGGTCATGCAGCTGCCGCTGATGTCGACCACCCGCGCCGAGCTGGAGCTCGGTTGGCAGCCGCGCCACTCGGCCATGGACGCGCTCGAGGCCGTCCTGTCCGGGATCCCGCAGAAGGCGGGCAGCGAGCTCCCGCCGTTACGACCCTGACGTCCGGACAAGGAGCAGCCATGAACGACGACATGTTGCACGCCTACCTGCAGCACCACTGGGCAGGGTCAAGCGCCGGAGCCGCGCTGTTCGAGCGAGTCGGCCGCTCGCACTCCGACACCGACGTGGCCGCCCGAGTACGTCAGCTGGCGACCGAGATCGACGAGGACCGGGAGCAGCTGCGGCAGATCATCATCGCGACCGGGGCCACCCCGTCGCGCATCGCCGCCACGACGGGGCGCGCGATGGAGTTCGCCGGCCGGTTCAAGCCGAACGGGCGGCTGGTGCGGCGCTCGCCGCTCTCGGACCTGTTCGAGCTGGAGGCACTGCGTGACGCGGTGACCGCCAAGCGGGCCGGATGGCAGCTGCTGCGTGCTGCCACCGAGGACGACGCACGTATCGACCCGCTGCAGCTGGACGAGCTCATCCGCCGCGCCGACGACCAGATCGCCCGGCTCGAGGACCTGCACCTGCGGGTGGGACGTACGGTCATCGGCGCATGACGGCAGAGCCCGCCGGTTACCAGGTGGCATGACGTCAACGACTTGTCTGATCCTGAACTGCACTCTCAAACGTTCACCCGACGAGTCCAGCTCAGAGCTGCTCGGGTCCCAGATCCTCTCGGCGCTCGCGGACTACGAGGTGAAGGGCGAGATGGTCCGGGTCGTCGACCACGACGTCCGCTTCGGAGTGTCCACCGACGAGGGGGATGGCGACGCGTGGCCGCAGCTGCGCGAGCGGATGCTCGCCGCCGACGCGCTCGTGCTGGTCACCCCGATCTGGCTGGGCCAGCCGTCCTCGGTGTGCAAGATGGTGCTCGAGCGCCTCGATGCCGAGCTCAGCGAGACCGACGAGGACGGCCGGATGCTGACGTACGACAAGGTCGCCGGCATCGGTGTCGTCGGCAACGAGGACGGCGCCCACCACGTCACCGCCGAGCTCTGCCAAGCCCTCAGCGACGTCGGCTTCACCATCCCCGCCAACGGCTCGACCTACTGGGTCGGCGAGGCCATGCAGGGCGTGGACTACAAGGACAAGAACCCGACCCCGGAGAAGACCGCGGGCACGACCAGGACCATGGCCCGCAACATCGCCCACCTCGCCGGGCTGCTGGCGGAGTCGCCGTATCCGGCAGGGGAGTGACCTGATCAGCCCAGTCGTGCGGTGCGCAACCGCAGGGCGTTGGCGATCACGCTGACCGAGGAGAGTGCCATGGCCGCGGCAGCGATGATCGGGGAGAGCAGAAGTCCGGTGAACGGGTAGAGCACGCCGGCGGCCACCGGGATGCCGGCCACGTTGTAGACGAAGGCGAAGACCAGGTTCTGCCGGATGTTGCGCATGGTCGCCGCCGAGAGGCGGCGGGCGTTGGCGATGCCGGTGAGATCCCCGTGGAGAAGTGTGATGCCGGCGGACTCCATGGCCACGTCGGTGCCCGAGCTCATGGCCAGGCCGACGTCTGCTGCGGCGAGAGCGGGGGCGTCGTTGACGCCGTCCCCGGCCATCGCGACCACGCTTCCTTCGGCGCGGAGCTGATGGACGACGTCTGCCTTACGGTCCGGCAGCACGCCGGCCTCAACCCGGTCGATGCCAAGCGAGGCGGCCACTGCCCGGGCGGTGACCGGGTTGTCGCCGGTGAGCATGACGACCCGAACTCCCTGGGATCGGAGGTCGGCGAGAGCGGCCGGGGTGGTCTCCTTGATCGGATCGGCGATGGCGAGGGCACCGGCGAGCCGCTGGTCCATGCCAACCAGTATGACCGTGGCCCCGGTGCCGCGCAGCCGGTCGCTCTCGGGTCTCAGTGCGGCGGGGTCGATTCTTTGCGAGTTCAGGAAGTCGGCGCTGCCCAGCGCCACCCGGTGACCGTCGACGGTGCCGAGCACGCCACGTCCGACAGGGGAGTCGAAGCCGGTCACGTCCGGGACCGCCAACCCACGAGTGGTGGCGGCCTCGACGATGGCGCGGGCGAGCGGGTGCTCGGAGGCTCGCTCGGCGCCCGCGGCCAGCCGCACCAGCTCGTCCGCGTCCCCGGCTGGGTCGGAGAGCACGATGTCGGTGACCGCCGGGCGCCCCTCGGTCAGCGTCCCGGTCTTGTCGACGACAACGGTGTCGACCCGCTCCATCCGTTCCAGCGCTTCGGCGTTCTTGATCAGCACGCCGTGGGTGGCGCCACGGCCGACGCCCACCTTGATGCTGATCGGTGTCGCCAGTCCGAGCGCACATGGGCAGGCGATGATCAGGACCGCGACCGCGGCGAGCAGGCCGTGGACGACCCGCGGGTCGGGGCCGACCATCGCCCAGATCACGAAGGCGATGACCGCGATCGCGATCACCGCCGGGACGAAGTAGCCGGCGACCCGGTCGGCCATCCGCTGGATCGGGGCGCGGGACCGTTGGGCCTCGGCGACCAAGGTGACGATCCGCGCGAGCACGGTGTCGTGGCCGATCCGGTCCGCCCGGATGACCAGAGCGCCGGTGGTGTTGATGGTGCCGCCGATCACCGCGTCGCCGGTCGTCTTGGGCACCGGCATCGACTCGCCGGTGACAAGTGACTCGTCCACGCTGGACCGGCCGTCGAGGACTTGGCCGTCCACCGGGACCTTCTCACCTGGCCGCACTCGGAGCGTGTCGTCGATCCGCACCTGGTCGAGACCGATCTCCTCGTCGGTCCCGTCCGGGCGCAGGCGGCGCGCGGTCGTCGGGGTGAGGTCGAGGAGGGCTCGGATCGCTCCCGATGTCTGCTCTCGTGCACGCAGCTCGAGCACCTGGCCGAGCAGGACGAGCACCGTGATGACGGCCGCCGCCTCGAAGTACACGTCTACGGCACCCGTCCCCATGCCCATCTCGGACGCGGACCGGAAGGACTCCGGGAAGATCCCTGGCGCGATGGTGGCGACCACGCTGTAGAGCCAGGCGACCCCGGTTCCCATCGCGATCAAGGTGAACATGTTGAGGTTGCGGGTGCGCAACGAGACCCACCCACGCTGGAAGAAGGGCCATCCGGCCCACAGCACCACCGGGGTGGCCAGGACGAGCTGCAACCAGTTCGAGGTCGACTGTGGGATCGCCTCCCCGACCCGGTCGATGAAGTGGCTTCCCATCTCCAGAGCCACCACCGGGATAGTGAGCACCAGCCCGATCCAGAACCGGCGGCTCATCGCGAGGAGCTCGGGACTCGGCGCCTCGCCCGCCGTGAGGGTCACCGGCTCCAGCGCCATCCCGCAGATGGGGCACGCCCCGGGTCCGGGGCGGCGGATCTCGGGGTGCATCGGGCAGGTCCACTCGGTCACGGTGACAACGCTACCCCCGCGGGGTATCGGAGAAGTCGGCGAAAGGTCCTTCGGGCTCGGGACCTTCGGACCTCCGTGCGCATCCCAACGGCTCCTGCCGGTCCGCGTCAGGCGGGGGAGGATGGCGGAGGACGTGGGATCGAAGGGAGCCCGTCATGTGGTGGGATCGCAGCAGCGACCGGGCAGGCGGCACCTGATGACGCCGCGCCCCGTCGGTCGGCGCGCGGTCCTGGTGGGCTCGGTTCTCGCCATGACCGGAGGGGCACTGGCCGCCTGCGCCGACGAGCGCGGCGGACCATCGGCTGCCCAGGTGATCGGTCCGGGCTCGGACGAGGTCCGCGCGGCCGAGCTGCGGCGGCGATCACCCGGGCAGCGGGTGCACACCGAGCGCCTGACCGCTCGGCCCGCCACCATCGATCTCGGCTCTCGGACCGTCCAGACCTGGTCCTACGGTGAGTCGGTGCCCGGGCCGCTGCTGCGGACGAGGGCCGGTGACCTGCTCCGGGTCGAGGTGACCAACCGGCTGCCGGCGGAGACCAGCGTCCACTGGCACGGTCTGGCGCTGCGCAACGACATGGACGGCGTACCCGGGATCACCCAGAAGGCGATCCGCCCGGGCGCTCCCTTCACCTACGAGTTCACCACCTCGGATCCCGGCACCTACTTCTTCCACCCGCACAGCGGCGTACAGCTCGACCGCGGTCTCTACGGGGTGCTCGTGGTCGACGATCCCGCGGACCCCGGCGACTACGACCAGGAGTGGGTCGTCGTCCTCGACGACTGGGTCGACGGGACCGGCCGGACCCCCGACGAGGTCCTCGCCGACCTGATGTCGACGACAGGGATGGGCCACGGCGGGATGATGGGAGGGTCGATGCGCTCCCCGGTGCTCGGTGGCGCCGGGGACGTCGACTACCCGACCTACCTCCTCAACGGCCGTACGCCGGACGCGCCCGTCACGCTGACGGGCAGGCCGGGACAGCGGGCCCGGCTGCGGATCGTCAACGCCGGGTCCGACACCGCCTTCCGGCTCGCGCTCGCCGGCCACCGCCTCACCGTCACCCACAGCGACGGGTTCCCGGTCGTACCGACCACGACCGACGCGCTGCTGATCGGCATGGGCGAGCGGTACGACGTGACCGTCGACCTCGCAGACGGGGTGTTCCCGCTCATGGCCTCGGCCGAGGGCAAGACGGGCATCGCGCTGGCGGTGGTCCGCACCGGCCGGGGGACGCTCGGTGGTGCCGCGATTCCCGAGCTCTCCCGCCGGTTGGTCCTCGGCAGCGACCTCACGGCCGATCCGGCCGTACGCCTGGACCCCGCCCCCGTCGACAGACGTCTCGACGCGGTGATCGCGGGTGGGATGATGCGCTATCGGTGGACGATCAACGGGGCGCCGTTCCCCGATCACGAGCCGCTGGACGTAGCGAGCGGGGAACGGGTGCGGCTGCGTCTGCGCAACCGGTCGATGATGTTCCACCCCATGCACCTCCACGGACACACCTTCGGTCTCGTGGACGGTGGCGCTCGCAAGGACACCGTGATCGTACGGCCCATGCAGTCGCTCGAGGTCGACCTCGTCGCCGACAATCCCGGCCAGTGGGCCCTGCACTGCCACAACGTCTACCACGCCGAGGCCGGCATGATGACCGTCCTCTCCTACCGGAGATGATCGGCCGGCCCGAACCGGGTATCCGACTCGGCGCCTTGGTGCCGCGCATGGGCGAGATGGGGATCACGATCACCCGGGCCGTACCGGGCCATGTGGTGGCCGAGGTCGGCATGGACGGAAACGCCAACCACCTCGGGACCATGCACGCCGGCACCCTGTTCGGCGTCGCGGAGGTGCTCGCCGGGGTGATCGCCTTGTCGCTGCTGTCGAGCGGGTGCCGGTAGCGGTTCTTGCCTATTTTGATCCGACGTGCGAGGACACTCGGACCCGGAATCGCGTTCGTGGAGGTCGTGACGGTGGCGGGGAATCACTTCCGACGGCACGCGGCAGGGTTCTGGTGCAGGTCCACGTTGTCCCTCACGATCTTGCGGTCCACCCAGCTGTTGCGAGCCACCGAGAAGTTGCCGGCGTAGGAGTTCCTGAGGACACGCAGGGAACGCACCTGATTGCCGACGACGCGGAGGTTGTTGCACGCCTTGTTGTCCCGGACCATCAAGGTTCCCCGATTGTCGCGTACCACGAGATTGTTGGCGATCGACATCTCGCAGATCGCCACGTTGCGGGAGTTGCGGACCATGAGGTTTCGTCCGGCGACCGGGTCCACGCGGCACCCGGCGGCTCCGATGGTGACGCGTTCGACGACGTTTCGGACGTGGATGTTCCGGCCGACATGCGTGTCGGTGATGCTGACCACCCTCGGTGCACCGGTGGTGCGGACGTTGCCGGTGATCCTGGAACTGGTGATCACGCAGCGGGCGCCGTCAGGGACGACTACATGACGGAACGTCCGGTGGTGGTAGCCGCCGTCGCAGACGAGGTCGGGCGGCAGCGCCTGGGCGCTGAGGACCGGCCCCAACACGGGTGCGAGCGCGCCGATGAGAAGGAAGACGACGAGCTTCTTCATGTGAACCCTCCGAGTCCGGGCGATATGTGCCTTCATGACGCGCCAACGGGAACATGTGTTGCACCCTGAGCCGGTGCGGCGCGGGACAGGTTCCGGGTCGGAGCGTCAGTCGAGCTCACACCACGCGTACGCGGGTCTTGACCTTGGTGAAGTCCCAGACCTCAGCCGCCATCGTGGCGCTGAGGCGGATGCAGCCGTCGGAGGTCTTCTCGTCGGTGCCGAGATACCAGTTCGGGTGGATCTGACGACCCGTTCGCATGCTCACCGGCACCCGGTGGAAGGCGACGCCGCAGGGCGCGAACCGGACGAAGTGGTAGAGCCACTGCGTGCCGCTGTAGTTCGTACGTGGGTTGCCGCGCGCCGGTCGGCCGCAGTAGGAGCCGGTGGTGTACCACTGCTTGTCCAGCCATTCCGCGTCGATCATCCCGCCCTGCGCGCGGATGGACCCGTCGGCGCGCACCAGCCAGACCCAGTCCTGTCGCTGGCTGATCACGATGCGGCGTCCGGACCCAGTGCTCGCCGGCACCGGCCGTACGTCGCACCGCTTCGCCGTCGCCGCCATCAGCCGTGTCCGCGTGGTGGTCGTGAACTGACCGCTCGGGCTCAGGCGGTGGCGGGTCTGGAATCGTACGACGGCCGTGCGGGTGTGGGCGTCGACGCGGCCGTCGACGCGGCCGACGTTGCAGCCGAGGCCGGCCAGCCGGGTCTCCCACCGCTTGATCGTCGTGGCGGTGGCGGCGTTGCCGGGGCTGACCACCACCACGGCGGCCGCCGCCAGCGCAACAGCGGCGACGAGAGGGAGAACGAGGACGAGGGCGGAGCGGCGTGCCCGAGATGCGCCGGCCAGGTTCGCGAAGATTGGCACCGGGCGAGATTACGCGAGATCCGCCCTCCAGGCGGGCGCTGTTGCCCGGTTGTTGACCAGACGACGCGGACGCGGGTGGTGCGGCCGGGCGGTCCAGACCCACAGGACAACGAAAGCGGTGGCTGAAGCTGAAAGGACGTCGAAAGGCGTTCTCTCAGGTCAGCCACCGCTTTCAGCAGACGCTGACAGACGCTGGAAGCGCCCGATCAATCGCATGCCGTGCCCGCCGCGGGTGCAACGACCTCGCGTGCTCTGTTATCGGTGCCGGGCGACCAGCCAGCGCATGAAGGCGCTGTTGGCGGATAGGGCGTCGGCCGAAAGAGCCCGCGGGTGGGCGCCGAACTTGGCGACGACGACCTCGTCCGTGGGGTCGATCCAGAGGTACTGTCCGTGGATCCCGGCACCGTAGATGGTGCCGTGGTCGTCGCCTGTGATCCACCACTGGCTGCGGTAGCTGCCGCGGGGGTACACGGTATGGAAATGCGAGCCATTGGCGGCCTTGGTGTCCCCGCCGGCCAGGATGTCCTCGACGAATGAACGTGGTACGACCTGTTGGCCGTTCACGGCTCCCCGGTCGAGGACGAGTTGGCCGAGCCGTGCCAGGTCGCGAGTCGTGCATACGAATCCTCCGTTGGCGAACGCGAAGCCTCCACGGTCGACGGTGATCCCTGCGTCGTCCTGGGTCGGCAACCGCGACCACAGTCGGGTGGAGAGCACGTCGTGGTAGCGCTCGCCGGTGACCGCCTCGGCCACCCATGCCAGGACGTCGGTCGTCGCCGAGCAGTACTGGAGGCGCTCGCCGTGGTGACCTGCCGACCGTAGCGACGTCAGGAACTCGTAGGTGTCGGCCGGGTCGTCTGGGCGCGCGGGGCGCCACCCGGCGACGCGGTCCTGTTGGGCGACATGCGCGGTCGGGTCGTGGTACGTCTCGTCGTACTCGACGGCGACCTGCATGTCCAAGGCCTCCCTGATGGTTGCGCTACCGTACGCGGATCGCTTCAGGCGCGGCACCACCCGTCCGATCTCCGACTGCTCTTCGACAAGACCTTCGTCGATCAGCTGGCCGACCACCAGTCCGCACAGGCTCTTCGACACTGACATCAGTGCGTGCCGCGATGTCGGCGCCATACCGGGGCCATACCACTCCCCGACGAGGGCTCCGCGGTGAAGCACGACTACGGACTGGGCGGCCGTCGTCCTCACAGCCTCCTGGAATGCCGCCTCGCTGGCGGCTGCGAGGGGCCTCGCGGGTACCTGGTCGGCCGGCGCCACCCGCGAGACCACCGCAGTTGGGACGATCTCGCTGAGATGGCCGAAGCCCCACCTGTTCCACGGCGGGTCCTGCCAATTGCTGAGGTTGACCTCGCCGGGGCCTGGCGTACGGTCCAGATCGGATCCGGATGGGGTGCTCAACTGACTACTTCCTCTCGGCTCGAGAGCGCGATGCGAAGGCTGTCGCTCTCGATGGTTGGGCTGGCTGCGACCAGGTTGCGGGTGTACTCGTGCCGGGGCTCCGTGAGGACCTCGCCGGCGAGGCCCTCCTCGACGACGCGGCCCTGAAGCATGACGACCACTCGATCGGACAGGTAGCGCACCACGTCGATCGAGTGCGAGACCATGACGAAGGTCAGGTCGTGCTCGGCCTTCAGGTCGGTGAGCAGGTTGAGGATCTGCGCCTGTACCGAGACGTCCAGCGCGGAGGTCGGTTCATCGAGAATCACCAGTTCCGGATCGGTGACGAGTGCCCGGGCTATCCCGACGCGCTGGCACTGTCCGCCGGAGATCTGGTGCGGCAACCGGGAGCGGTGCGCCTCAGCGAGTCCGACGGATTCCAACGCGGTCCCGACGCGCTTGCGCAGGTCGACGCCGCGAAGCCTGGTGTGCAGCCGCAGGGGTTCGGCCACTGACTCCTCGACGGTCATACGCGGGTTCAACGCCATCACCGGGTTCTGGAACACCATGCCGACGCGGCGCCGCATTGCGCGTCGTTGCTTGGCCGTCATCGCGCCGATGTCGGATCCATCGAAGGTGACCGTGCCCTCGCTTGGTTGCTGGAGCCCGAGCAGACACCTGATCAGCGTGGTCTTGCCGGCGCCGGACTCTCCGACCACGCCCAACGACGTCCCCTGTTCGACGGTCACCGAGACGTGGTCCAGTGCAAGAAATGATGAGCGTCGGGACGTGAACCGACAGACGAGGTCATCGGTTGAGACGAGCGGACTCATAGTTCACCTCCACGGTGGCAGGCCACCTCGTGCTCTGGCGAGATCGGACGCAGGTCGGGATCGCAGGCGCGGCACTCGTCGATGACGGCGAAGCATCGGTCGGCGAACGCGCAACCTTGAACGCTCAGAAGGTTCGCCGGAACCTGTCCGGGAATCGACACGAGCCGATGCTCCGAGCGACGTGGAAGCGCTCCGATAAGGCCCTGGGTGTAGGGATGCTTCGGCTCCTTGAGCACGATGTCGGTCGGCCCAGTCTCGGCCACGCGCCCGGCGTAGAAGACGGCGATGCGGTCGCAGGTGGCCTTGACGACGCCAAGGTCGTGCGTGATCAGCAGGACGCTGAATCCGATGCTTCGCTGCAGCTCGAGGATCAGCAGCAGGATCTGCCGGGCGACTGTGACATCCAGCGCCGTCGTAGGTTCGTCCAAGATCAGTAGCTTGGGTTCGCACAACAGCGCCATCGCGATCATGACCCGCTGGAGCATCCCGCCGGAGAGCTCGTGCGGGTAGGACTTCATCACCCGGTCGGTGTCAGTCAGGCCCACATCGCGGAGTCGTTCGATGATTGCCTCCGCCGCCTCCTCACCCGTGATCCCTCGGTGCCTCTTCAGCACCATGCGGAGCTGGTGGCCCAGTTTGAACACGGGATTGAACGCGGTCCCGGGGTTCTGGAACACGATGGAGATGACGTCGCCACGCGCGAGCGCGCGCTTCTTCTCCGTCAGGGTGAGCTGGTCTTCCCCGTCGAAGAACACCTGACCCGACGTACGGGCCTGGGGTGGCAGGGTTCCGAGAATGGCATGGGCCGTGATCGACTTCCCGCAGCCGGTCTCGCCAACGATGCCGAGCACCTCTCCGCGTCCGATCTCGAACTCGGCGCCGCGGACGGGGCGATTGGTGACGCGTCTGCGTTCGACGAACTCGATCGACAGGTCTCGGACATGAAGCAGGGCGGTGCTCATCGGCTGTGCCTCCGTGGGTCGAGAATGTCACGCAGCGAGTCCCCGAGGAGGTTGAACGCGAGCACGGTCACGAAGATCGCCAGTCCGGCGAAGGTGGAGACCCACCACGACGTGAAGATCTGGCTACGTCCCTCGGCGACCATCAGGCCCCAGTCGGGCGCCGGTGGTTGCGCTCCGAGGCCGATGAACGCCAATGAGCCGGCTGCGAGGACAACCGTCCCGACGTCGACCGTGGCTTGGACCAGCACCGGTGTCAGGGAGTTCTTCATGATGTGCCGTCGCAGGATGGTCCAGGTCGGCACTCCGATCGCCTCTGCCGCCGCGACGAAAGGACGTTCACGTAGAGACTTCGCCTCTGCCCGCACCAGTCGTGCGTACCAAGGCCACCACGACACCACCAGCGCCAGGGCGGCGTTCTTGAGGTCCGGTCCCAGAAGGGCGACGACGACCATTGCCAGCAGCAGCGGAGGAAAGGACTGGAAGATCTCGGTGACGCGCATGAGTACGCTGTCGAGCCATCCTCCGCGGTATCCGGCGATGGCGCCGAGCGGCACTCCGATCGCAGCCGCGGCGGCGACGACGGAGACCGAGATGAGCAGTGCCGGTCGTGCCCCCATCAGGATGCGGCTGAGCATGTCGCGCCCGAGGTCGTCGGTGCCGAACGGGTGGGTCAGGCTGGGAGCGAGGTTCGCGTCCACGACGTTGGCAGCACCCCGTCCTTGGTCCGGGTAGGGCGCGAGCCATGGCGCGAGGATGGCGATCAGGATGAGGCCGACGACCAAGATCAGGCCGACCAGCGCGAGGCGATCGCGGGTGAGGGTGCGTACAAGGGACTGCCTGGTGGGTGGCGGTTCGGCCAGGGCGGTCGCCGGTTCGATGAGGATCTCTGTCATGGTCAGCTCCGCGTTCTGGGGTCGATCTCGGCCTGTAACAGGTCGACGACGAGGTTGGAGATCAGATAGCCGGCGGCTCCGAGGAGCGTGACCGCCATGATCACCGGGTAGTCGACGGCCAACATCGCCTGTGTGGCGTACTGACCGATGCCGGGCCAGTTGAAGACCACCTCGACGAAGAAGGTGCCTGTCAGCATGTAGGCGATCGAGAGTCCGATGACCGTCAGTGGGGAGGACAGTGCGTTCTTCAACGTGAGCTTCCAGACGATGCTGCGTCGACTCAGCCCGTAAGCCCGAGCGGTCAGCGTGTAGTCCTGGTCAAGCGCTTCCAGCATCGATGCCCGCGTCATCCGCGCGATCAGGCCGAGCGGGTACGCGGCGAGGGTGATCGCCGGGAGGATCAGGTGGGCAAGGCCGTCTTGGAGGGCCGCCCAGTTGCCGGTGAGCACACAGTCGATCAGCGCGAAGTGGGTGATCGGATCAACGGGGTTCGAGTACGCCATCGTCGTACTGAACTGGCCGGTGGCCGGAAGGATCCCCAGTCGTCCGACGAAGACGACCTGCAGCAACAGGCCCAGCCAGAACGCCGGCATCGACACGCCGCCGATCGACAGGAAGCGGATGATCCCGTCAAGCACCCCGCTCTGACGACGGGCGGCCAGGACGCCGAGCGCGATCCCTAGGACCGTTGCGATGGACATTGCTGCGGCGATCAGTTCGAGCGTCGCTGGGAGTCGTGAGGCGAGGTCGGGCAGGACCGGCTGCTTGGTCGCCAGTGAGTTGCCGAAGTCACCGGTGATGACGCGCCCGAGAAAGTCGATGAACTGCACGGGCAGCGGATCGTCGAGCCCGAGCCGTGTCCTGATCTGATCGAGGGTCTCGGACGTGGCCTTCGGCCCCGCGTACACGACGGCCGGGTTGGACGGCACGACGCGAGCGAGAACGAAGGTGAGGCACGTGATGGTGAGCATCACAGCGCCGGCGGCAAGCAGCCGTTTCGCGATGAAGAGTGGCATGGTGTGTGTCTCGCGCTCAGCTCGCCGGCTTGAACTTCGCGAAGAAGGTCGTGAACGGGTAGTTCTCGTTCGCGACCGGGGCATCCAGGCCCTTGGGAACGACCGACACGGTCTGAGCGTCGTAGAGGAACACGCCTGGCGCCTGTTCGTAGAGCACGCCCATCGCGTCCTCGTACATCGCCTGTGCCTTCTCGCGATCCGTTGCGGTGAGCTTCGCGGCGTCGTCGATCAGCTTGTCGTACTCGGTGTTCTTCCAGTAGCTCAGGTTGAAGTACGGATCCTTCGACGAGCGGAACAGCGAGTAGAGGTTGTCCGAGCCCGCGTCGCTGTAAGTCGGCCAGTAATAGAGAACGAAGATGTCCTGCGCTTCGGCGGGGTTCGCCTTGGCGTCCTCCCATTGCTGGTTGAAGAGCTGGCTCTTGACCTCGAGTTCGACGCCGACCTTCGCGAACGCGTCCTTGATCAGTGGGACGAACCTCTTCTCGGCGGCGTTCTCGGAGGCAAAGGTCAAAGTGAGGTCGAACCCGTCGGGGTGGCCGGCCTCGGCCAGCAGGGCCTGTGCCTTGGCGATGTCCTGCTTGTACTGCGGTACGTCGCTGGAGAAGGGGAAGATGCCGTCCGGGACCGGGCCACGGCTCTGCGACCCGTATCCCTTGGCGCCGACCTCGATGATGTCGTCGTAGGGGATCGCGTAGGACAGGGCCTGGCGGACCTTCGGGTCATCGAGCGGCGGCCGGGTGGTGTTGAAGAACGCCAAGAAGTTGAACGGCGACTTCGACACCTCGACGTTGAAGGCCGGATCGTTCTCGAACGTGTCGACGTTCTCCAGCGGGATCTGCGTGGAGTACTGCACCTCGCCGGCGGTGAGCATCTGCTGGGCTGTCACCGCATCGGACGTGATCGCGACGTCGACGGTCTCGTAGGTGGCAGCGTCCTGGGTGTTCCAGTAGTCCTCAAACCTCTTGAGGACGACCCTCTCACCCGGCTTGTAGGAGTCCAGGGTGTACGGGCCCGTGCCGGCGTCGACCCCGGACTCGTAGTACTTCTCGTCCTTCTCGACGGCATCGAGTGCTGACGGGGCGACGATCCAGGCACCGTAGGTAGACGACACGATCAGGTCCACAGGCGCGGCGTAGCTGAGCTTGATGACGACCTCGTCCTCGCTCGGAGCCAGGATCTGCTTGACCGGGGTCCAGATGAACGACGCCCCAGCGTGATCACGGGCAGCATCGAGGCTCGCCTTCACCGCCGCGGCGTCGACGGCCTCGCCGGTGTGGAACTTGACACCGTCGCGGATCTTGAAGGTCCAGGTGAGCCCGTCTTCGGACGAGCTCCACTCGGTCGCGAGTGCCGGGGTGTACTCCTCGTCGCTTCCGGCCGGGTTCTTCCAGATCAGCGGCTCGTACATGTTGCCCATGTAGGTGGCCTCGGTCGAGAAGGACTTGACCGGGTCCCAAGTCGTGACGGAGGCCGACGAGGCGACGGTGAGGACATCCGTGCTTGCGTCGCCACCGTTGGCGGCCGACCCTCCGCCAGAGCATGCGGCCACAAAGATCAAGCTCGCCGCGGCCATCACAGAGGCGGCGATTCGACGGTGTTTCACGTTAACTCCCTTGTGCACTTGTGCAGGACTTTGGTAACCGCCATTCTGAGAGCCTCGTCACATACAGTCCAATACTTGAAAAGCTCATTTGATATGCCTGGGAGGCATGATGGATCTTCGACTGCTGAGGTACTTCCTCGCGATCGTGGACATGGGGTCTGTCACCGCGGCGTCAAAGGTCCTGTTCGTTGCGCAACCGGCGCTGTCGCGACAGTTACGTCGTCTCGAGACCGATCTGAACCTGACCCTGTTCAGCCGGATCGATCGACGGCTCGCGCTCACCGCGGCTGGGCGTGAGTTCGTGCCGATCGCCCGCGATCTGGTCGCTCGGGCAGCACAGGCAGAGACGATGGCCGGTGCCATCGCGACGGGCACCGACCCAGATCTCGTCGTGGCTGCTCCGGCGACGACGATCAACGACATCGTCGCGCCGTTCATCGCATCAGGGGGCCATGTCTCGGTCGCAGACGTTGTCGAGAGCGCACCGGCAGACGTCTACGACGCGGTCATGCGTGGCGACGCCGACTTCGGCCTGGGTAGTTCGGTGCCTACACACCGGCTCCACGCCGACGTCTTGATCGAGGTCGACGTCTGGGCACAGGTGCCGGCCGGCCATGAACTCTTCGACGAGTCCGCGATCGACATCGTCGATCTGGTCGAGATGCCTCTGGTCCACCTGCACGTGGGGCACGCGGTCCGTCGCACCTTCGACGCGGCGGCCGCACGGCTCGGACTGAGCTATAACGCGGTCTCCCAGACCCACATCCCACGGCTGGGCCAGGCATTGGCAGCGGCCGGCCGGGGCGTGTGTGTGACCTCGGACGACCCACGTTACGGTCTGTCCGGAGCCCAGGTCTTGGTCAACGGCGATCCGCTGACCGTCACCCTGTATGCCGTGTGGGATCAGGATCACTATGCGGCCAGCGAGATCGACGCGACCGTCCGCTCCCTTCGGCAGTTCGCTGCCCGCCGGTACGGACGGGGCTCGGATGAGGACCGAGCCCCGCTCGCATCAGATACCTGAGGTGACGAACAGTGGCGCAGAGCGACGGTCACCGTCTCTCGGGCTAGTCGGCCATGGGCGCCAGTTTGCTGGATTCCTTCACGGCCGCGCTCCATGCGAACTCGTTGCCGTCGCTGAAGTAGTAGTACGTCCCACCGTTCGGCATCATCGCGACGGTGATGCCGCCGAACCCGGACATGAACGGCACGTAGAACGGCGAGATGTAGCTCGGGTCGTCCGAGGCGGTGAACTGCTTGGCCCAGACGTTGTTGTTGTACGTGAGTCCGGTTCCGGTCGGGAGCCCACGATCCGAAGAGTCCTGCTGCATGCTCGAGGCCAGGACTGACGATGCCAGCAGCTGAGTACCTGCCGGCGACTTTCCGCCGTCGTTGTTGAGCAGACGCGCCACCTTGGCGATGTTGTCCTGTGTCCAGAACATCCCGTATCCGCCGAACGCTTGGCCCGTCGAAGAGTTGTCCGTTCGGACGCTTGTCCATGTCTCCGGCGAGGTCTTGATCGGCTTGAGGACATCGTCGCGGACCATGTTGAAGATGTCGGCCGTGGCCCCGTCCTGAGCATTCAGGTACTGCTGTTGCGCGCGCCCGAGCAGGAAGGTGTCAGACGTGTGGTAGACCCACTTGGTCCCCGGCGTGGCCTTGCGCAGGTATCCGTTCGCGGCGATGTCCATCTTCTCGGAGTACTGCTCGGCCGCGAAGAAGTCCGCCATCGTCGCGCTGCCCTCGTCGAGCTCGTAGCCGGCCCGGATGTAGTTGCCGGTCGCCATGTCGGCGGCATTGTCGAACGTGACGCCCCTCCAGGACTGCCCTGCTGCTTCCGCGACGTGGCTCGAGATTCTCTCGTTCGGGACTCCGGTCCCATAGCGCTGTGCGAGCCGTGCCATCGCCACAGTCCCGAGCATCGTCTTCGCGGTCGAGTACGACGGCAGAACCATCTGACCGCAGAACGGATACGTGCCTTTTCGGGTGCCGCAGGATGCGACGTAGTTGGTGCCGCCGAAGTAGAACCCGTACGTGCTCATGTGCGCCGCAGTGACGCCGGAGCCGAACTTGCTGACATCGATGCCGGCGTTCGGGTAGTCGGTCGCAAGCGCGGCGATCGGCTTGACCGGGATGCGGTCGCCGACCTCGGTCGCGTAACGGCCGGCGATGCCAGCCGCGTCGGCGACCGGCGTACGGTCGTAGGTTGCGCCCACCTGGCCCCACATGTCGAACTTGAAGTACTCGCAGGTCTCCTGCGTGATCTGATAGCGGACCTGCGAGTTCGTCGAGCCGTCGAAGAGGAAGGTCATCACCCCGTTGTGCACGCAGTTCGCGTTCCGCTCCACCAGGGCGAACGGGAATGCGGCTCGCGTCTTACCGCCGTCACCATTCTCGTCCCAGGCTCGTCCGGGGCTCACGATGTAGTTCCAGCTCGGATTGCCGGTTATCTGAAGGCCGCGCTTCGCTGGGATCAAGTGACTGCCGTTCTGGACGAAGGACAGTGTCATCTCCGGCAGGTGCCGCGCGGTCGCGATCGACCTGTATCGGTACGGGTCGCGGATCACCGAGATGCCTCCAGCGGTGGCGAGGCCGTTGAGCGTCAGCGATCCTTGGAACTCGTGAGACGGAGGCGCCGCCTTTGCGGGGAGGGCGAAGGCGCTATCGGCCACTGTTGCCGTCGGTGCCGCAGAGGCGAGATCGCCGACGGTCAGCACGGAGCGCACCACCGCGCCGTCGCCGGTCAAGGGGTCGCCGGGCACAGGCGTTCCCGCCACGGCGGCCAGGGAGCTCGACGGCACGAGCGTGATGCAGGCTGCGACGAGGGCCGCGCACAAGCCTGGTGCACCGAAACGGGTAGACATCATGGAACTCCTCCAGAGCGCCGCAGGCCATCCAACGCAGCCCGATTGCCATCCACCCTGATGCCCGTTACGCAGCAGCGTCCAAGACCAGACCTGCATAGGGCTTATGCGCCGCGTGGGTACGCAGGCCTGCCGGGCCGTATGCGAAAGACATGGTGCCTTCCTTGGTTCTGCTGCTCAGGCGACGCGAGGGCGACCTTCATTCCGACCCTGGTTTGGCCACAGTGACTGAGTACTCGACCATGTGCGCGCCATGGGCACGAAATGCCGAAAGCGCCGACCGAAGCTCGAAGACACTGAAATGAGTCTCCGCAGTTCAGTCGGCGCTTTCGCTGACTACTGAAAGGCGCTGGAAAGCGCCGGCTCAGATGTCGTAGTAGAGCTCGAACGCCCGAGCGATAAGCGGTTGATGCCGGTTCCTCATGAAAGTGCAGGTCAGAGGCGATGTGCCCTATGGTGAATGGCGGTGGCCGTTGGGCGTCGATGGCTCTCCTGCGGAATCTCTGCGGAATCGATGGTTAGACCCGAACCTGATTCCGCCGTAGCGCACGAACGCCACCTCTCGGTGCCCGAGTCGAAGACGCAGCCCTGACAACTGTCCGCGGCGATCAATCTCTAGGGCAGTTCGGTGCTGCCTGTGATGTTGCAGTAAACACCGGCCGGGACCTCCCCGGGCTTGATTTCGTAGTCCCCTCCGCGGTGTGGCCGCTCATCCACGTCAAGAGTCCGATGGCGAACGTGTTCCGCCAGCTTCGTATCCCGAAGCTTGGCCTGTAGAGGGTAGGCAATTGCCCACTTCCGTAAACTCGATCCGACCAACTGAACGCCCCCGGGAGCTACGTGAGCGCGCGGTCTAGGCAGTTACGGAGCCGGTGGAGCAGGGTGAGTAGTCCAGGGAGTTCGAGGCGATCCGCACGATCGCGGGCAAGTTGGGGATCGGGTCGCCTGAGACGCTGCGTAGGTGGATCCGTCAGGAAGACATGCCCGTCTGCTATGCCACCGTCATCTTCGTCTTCATGCCAGCCCTACTTCGTGCTGCAGGGCAACGTCGCGTTGCTGGCCACCAAGGACCACATCGACGTGTTTGTCTATGACCCGACCGTTCCCGATCCGGCCGGGATCGTCAACCAGGGTCTCGGCAACGCCACCGGGCGGGCCATCCAGATCTACCGGGATGACCCGATCGACCGTCCGGCGCTGACCGAGCTGCTGCTCGCCATCGTGGCCAACAACCGGGCCGGTGGCTGGCGCCGCCTGCAGAAGGACTGACCTCCTGAGACCGGCGGCGCCGGGCACGGTCAGTGCATGTGCGACCCGCCGTTGACGTCGTACGTCACGCCCGTGATGTAGCCCGACTCCGGTCGGCACAGGAAGGTGATCAGGTCGGCGACGTCCTCGACGCGGCCGTTGCGTCCGACAGGGATCCCCTCGATCAGTTTCGCCTTGCGCTCGCCCTTCAGGGCGCCGCCGGTGATGTCGGTGTCGATCAGGCCGGGAGCGACCGAGTTGACGGTGATCCCGTGCGGGCCGACCTCACGAGCGAGCGCCTTGGCGAAGCCGAGCTGGCCGGCCTTCGCGGCGGAGTACGCCACCCCGCCGAAGACCCCGCCGCCACGCTCGGCGGAGACGGAGGAGAGGAACACGACGCGGCCGAAGCCGCGCTCGACCATGCCGGGGGCGACCCGCTGCGTGATGTTGAAGGCACCGCGTACGTTGACCGCGAAGACGCGGTCCCACTCGGCGGCGCTGACCTCGAGGAACGGGACCGGGGAGGTGATGCCGGCGTTGTTGACCAGAGCACCGATGGGTGCGGCGGAGCGCTCCAGCTCGGCGACGGCGGCCTCGACGGAGGCCTCGTTGGTGACGTCGCAGGCCAGGCCGTGGACAGCGACGCCGTGGCGATCGGCGATCTCGGCCGCGGTCTCCTTGGCGGCGATCTCGTCGAGGTCGAGGATGGCGACGTCCCAGCCGGCAGCGGCGAGGGCGTGGGCGGTGGCGCGGCCGATGCCGCGTCGGGAGGCGGCTCCGGTGACGATGGCGGTGCGGGGCATGGTGTTTCTCCTGATCAGTGGGTGAGCTCGGTGCGTACGCGGTCGATGATCGAGTCGGTCGACAGCCCGTAGCGATCGTGGAGGGTGGGCAGGGCGCCGGCGGCGAGGAACTCGTCCGGCAGCGCGATCGGCACGATCCGCCGCCCTACTCCGGCGAACGCGAGCGTGGAGGCGACCGCCTCGGCGAGACCGCCGACGACGGTGTGGTTCTCCAGGGTGACCACGAGTCGGTCGCGGTCGGCCGCGGTGATGATCGCCTCGCGGTCGAGCGGCTTGATCGTCGGCACGTGCAGGACCGAGACGTCCACGTGGTCCTTCTCGAGGCGCTCGGCCGCCTGCAGCGCCCGCATGGTCATCAGCCCGGTCGAGATGAGCACGACGTCCCGCCCGGTACGCAGCTCGGCCGCTTTCCCCAGCCGGAAGGTGTAGTCGTACTCGTCGAGCACGCGCGGCACGGCCCCGCGCAGCAGCCGGAGGTAGGTCGGGCCGGCATGGGAGGCCAGCTGCGGCACCGCCTGCTCGATGTCGACCGCGTCGCACGGGTCGACCACTGTCAGGTTCGGGCAGGCACGCAGGATGGCGAGGTCCTCGGTGGCCTGGTGGCTGGGGCCATAGCCCGTGGTCAGCCCCGGGAGCGCTCCGACGACGTTGACGTTCAGCCCCGGCTCGGCGATGTCGAGGCACAGGAAGTCGTAGGCACGCCGGGTGGCGAAGACGGAGTAGGTCGAGGCGAAAGGCACCAGCCCCACCTCGGCCATCCCCGCGGCCGCCCCCAGCAAGGCCTGCTCGGCCATCCCCATCTGGAAGAACCGCTCCGGGTGGGCCTCGCGGAAGATGTGCATGTCGGTGTACTTCGCCAGGTCCGCGGAGAGCCCGACGATCTCTGAGCGCTCCTCGGCCAGCCTCGCCAGTGCGTGCCCGAAGGGCGCCGGCGTCGTCTTCTGTCCCGGGTCGGCGAAGGAGGCGATCATCGCCGACGTGGTGAGCTTCTTCTTCGCGGGAGCAGCAATGCTGGTCATCGGATGAAACCTTCCTCGAGCTGGGTGCGGGCGATCTGCCACTCGTGCTCCTCGACCCGCATGAAGTGGGCCTTCTCCCGGTCCTCCAGAAGCGGTACGCCGCGCCCGATCCGGGTATCGCAGATGATCACGCTCGGCGCCCCGCGGTGAGCGGATGCGGCGTCGAAGGCGTCGACGAGGGCGCCGATGTCGTTGCCGTCGACCCGGATGGCGTGCCATCCGAAGGCGCGCCACTTGTCGGTCACCGGCTCGGTGCGGAGTACGGTCGCGGTCGGGCCGTCGGCCTGCAGGGCGTTGACGTCCACGATGGCGGTGACGTTGTCGAGCCCGTGGCTGGAGCACTCCAGCGCCGCCTCCCAGGTCGACCCCTCGTCGAGCTCGCCGTCGGAGAGCAGGTTGAAGATCCGGGAATCGCTGCCGAGCCGGCGCAGCCCGAGGGCCATCCCGGCCGCCACGGTGAGCCCGTGACCGAGCGACCCGCCCGAGATCTCCATCCCTGGGGTGTAGGACGCCATCCCCGACATCGGCAGCCGCGACTCGTCGGAGCCATAGGTCTCCAGCTCGGAGACCGGGATCGTCCCGGCCTCGGCGAGCGCGGCGTAGAGTGCGATCGCGTAGTGCCCGATGGACAGCAGGAACCGGTCGCGGCCGGCCCACTCGGGATCCTCGGGACGGAAGCGGAGCTGGTCGCAGTAGGCGACGGCGAGGATGTCCGCCACGCCGAGCGCCTGCCCGATGTAGCCCTGGCCCTGCACCTCGCCCATCAGCAGCGCGTTGTGACGGATCCGGTGGGCGGACTCCCGCAGGCGCGAGATCCGCTCCTGCCGGGTGGGCGCCTCGGCGATCGTGTGTGTGGAGGTCATCGGTCACTTTCCTTCGGAGGTGGCGGTCGCCCGCGGGGCGACCCGGTCGGTCGGGACGGCCGGAGCGGTGCCGCGCGAGGCGAGCGCGACGCGCTCGAGCTCGGCCACCTCGGCCCTCTCCTTGGGGCCCCAGGTCTCCGCGGTGACGACCGCGGCGACCAGGCCGAGCAGGCCGTAGGCGGAGAGCAGCAGCGCCGGTCCGATCCAGCCGACCCCGGCGTACAGCGCGGTGGCGATCAGCGGGGTGAAGCCGGAGACGACGGCGGAGAGCTGGTAGGCGAGCGAGGCTCCGGACGTACGCGTCTTGACCGCGAACAGCTCGGAGAACCAGGCGCCCTGGACGCCGGCCAGCGAGTTCTGGCAGATCGCATAGCTGATCACGAACGCGATCACGATGAGCGCCGCGGTCCCGGTGTTGACCAGCAGGAACAGCGGTACGCCCCACGCGAGCGTCACGATCGTGCCGAACACATAGACGGGTCGGCGTCCGATTCTGTCCGTGAGTGCGCCCCACAGCGTGGTGGCGGCGATCCCGATCCCGGCCGCGAGCAGGAGGCCCGTGAGGATGACCGGACGCTCGGCGAGATCCTCGCTCTCCAGGTAGGAGAGCATGAAGGTGACCGAGACGGCATAGCCCGCGGTCTCGGCGATGCGCAGGCAGAAGGCGCGCAGGACGTTGCGCCAGTCGGTGCGCAGCACTTCGAGGAGCGGGTTCTTGGCGACCTCGCCCTCGCTCTTGAGCTCCTCGAACTCCGGCGACTCCTCGACCTTGAGCCGGATCACGATGCCCACCACGATGAGGACGGCGCTCAGCAGGAACGGCACCCGCCAGGCCCACTGGTCGCCCAGTGGCACGCTGGCCAGGAACGCGAGGTTGGCGAGGAGCAGGCCGACCGGAAAGCCCGCCTGCGTGATGCCCGTGTAGAGCCCTCGTCGGCGCCAGGGCGCGTGCTCGAAAGTCATCAGGATCGCGCCGCCCCACTCGGCTCCGAAGGCGAGGCCCTGGACGACGCGGACGGCGACCAGGAGGATGCCCGCCCAGACGCCCACCTGCTGATAGGTGGGCAGCAGGCCGATCATCACCGTCGCGATGCCCATCAGGAGCAGCGAGCCGACGAGGACCGGCTTGCGGCCGATCTTGTCACCGAGATAGCCGCCCACGATCCCGCCCAGCGGTCGCACCGCGAAGCCGACGCCGAGCGTGGCGAAGGAGAGCAGCGTGCCCGAGAGCGGGTCGTTCGCGGGGAAGAAGACGGTGTTGAAGTAGAGCGCCGCGGCCGTACCGAAGCCGATGAAGTCGTACGTCTCGATCGTCGCGCCGATCGAGGATCCCATCGCGACGCGCTTCTTGGCGGGCGTCCCCTCGACCGGGTGCCAGTTGGTGGCCTCGGCGAGGTGGGGGTCGGGGAGCGGTTTCCCGTCCATCTGAGTCTCCCTGGGTCACGGAGAGGTGCGTCTCTCCTCGGGTAGGTTGACTGTTAACAGTCGACATAGAGAGTGACTCCCGTCACTTGGTCCTGTCAAGGGTTCCTGTGTATAAATGTTGACAGTCGCCATTCCGACAGTGGGCCGCGTACGATGAACCGCGCCGGTCCACGCACGCCGGCAACCCGATGGAGGAGACGACCGTGGCCACGATCGAGCCGTTCACCCAGCTGGACCGCAGCACCCTGCGGGAGCGCGCGTTGCAGACGCTGCGCGGAGCGATCACCTCGGGGCAGTACCGTCCGGGCGACCACCTGGGTGAGGTCGAGCTCGCCACGCGCCTCGGGATCAGTCGCGGGACGGTCCGTGAGGCGCTGCGCCACCTTCAGCAGGAGGGTCTCGTCGAGCCCGGCGTCCGCGGTCGGCTGCAGGTCTACAGCATGACCGCCGAGGAGGTGCGCGGCCTCTATCAGGTGCGCACGGCCCTGGAGGGCCTGGCGGTGAAGACGATCATCGCCTCGCCGCGGCGCGCGGAGGCGGTGGCCCGGCTCCGCGAGGAGCTCGAGCGCTTGGCCGACGCGAACGCCGGCTTCGCCGAGCGGCTGGAGTCCGACCTGGGGTTCCATCTGCTGATGTGCCAGCTGGCCGAGAACCCGATGCTCGTGGAGAGCTGGCGCCACCTGGAGGGGCGCATCCGGGTCTCGATCATGAGCAACAAGGCCGACGAGCTGCCCGAGATCATGTCCCGAGATCAGCACGCGCCCATCGTCGACGCCATCGAGCGCGGCGACATCGAGGCCGCCCTCGGAGTCGTCGAGTCCCACATGCAGGCGGCGGCGGACATCTACGCCTGAGGCGATGAATCGGGCGCGCTTCAGGGTCAGGACGTCGGCGTGGTGGACGACGCGGTCGATCATCGCGGCAGCGACGGCCTGGTCACCGAAGACGCCTCCCCAGCCGCTTAAGGGCAGATTGGATGTCAGGATCAGCGAGGCGGGTTCATAGCGGCTGCTGACCAGCTGGAAGAACAGGTTCGCGGCGTCTTGCTCGAAGGGTAGGTACTCGACTTCGTCGACGATGATCAGCCCGTAGCGGCGTAGGCGGGCGAGCTCGTTGGGGAGGCGGCCGGCGCGGTGGGCCTCGGTGAGCCGGGTGACCCATTCGGTTGCGGTGGCGAACAGGAAGCGGTGGCCGGGGTTGGCGGCGGCGATGCCCAGCCCGGTGGCCAGGTGGGTCTTCCCGGTCCCGGTGGACCGAGTAGGACGACGTTGCGGGCTTCGGTGAGGAACCCACCCGATGCCAGGGCCGCGATCTGTTGCCGGACGGCGGGTTGGGCGTCCCAGTCGAACTCCTCGATCGTCTTGCGTGCGGCGAACCCAGCAGCACGGATCCGCAACTGGGCACCGGATGCGCTGCGGGCTGCGACTTCACGGTCGAGGACCGTGGCGAGGTACTCCTCGTGGGTCCAGCCGGCATCGCGGGCGTGGTCGGCCAATCGGGCAGCCGATTCGGTGATCCCGGGCGCCTTCAACGCTGATGCCAGGCGGGTCAGCTGCTTGAGTGCCTCGGTCGCGTCGCTCTTCGACTTCGCGGTCGCCATCAGGTCACCTCTTCGCCGTCAGCAGAGCCGTCGTTCAGGCCGCCGTCGATGAGGCCAAAGGCGCGGTCGTAGTCGGCCAGGTCCCGCAGCAGCCCGTCGTTGGGATCGGGCGCTGGCCGGGGTTGCTGGTACTGCTCGCGCAGCACCTTCGCGTCCGCCACGTGGGTGGGGTCGGTGATGGTTTGGCCGCGTGCCCAGACCCGGTCATGTGCTGCGACGATGCGTCCCTCGCAGCGAACCTCGACCCTGGACAAGTCAGCACTCACATCGACGAAGCGGCCGATCACCGCTGGGTCGACGGAGTAGTCAGAGGAGTCCACGCGGACGTAGTAGTCACGTCCCAGCCGGACCCGGTTGACCCACCCCACCGCCGGCGCGACCGGCGGAAGCGGCAGCATCGCGGCCCTGTCCGCATCGAGCAGATCAACCGGACGAGCCTTGATCGTGCGCACCACCCGGGCGTTCGCGACCAAGAGCCACTGGGCGAACTGGGTGTTGAAGTCGGCCGGTGAGGTGAACTCGCGACCGGGCATGAAGGAGGGTCGAAGTAGCCGTTGTGTCGCTCGACCAGGCCCTTGGACTCAGGGTCGCAGGGTTTGAGTCGCTGCATGGTGGTGGCCAGGGTGCCGGTGAAGGCCCCCCGACCCCTTCGGCGTGGCGCTTGCCGCGGCCGATGCCGGACTCGTTGTCCCAGATCAGGCGCCGCGGGACCCGGCCGAGCCGGGCAGCGCGGCAGCGGAACCGGTGCCCACGGAGATCGCGACGATGGCGACTGTCGCCACAGAGCCGATCTGGCGCGCCCTAGTCGAGAGTTCCCGATGCTTGGTGATCGTCCGCACGGGCTCGCACCTACCTCTGGCCTTGCTGCCAAGTCAGGAGATTCTCCTGTCGCTCGACGCAAGGCCGGCAGTCGAAGCCGCGGCTGTCCCGGCGACGTGGTGTGCCTCGGCCCAGGCTGTTGCCCGCTTGCGTAGCCCCAAGGTCACTGACTCCGTAGACGAGTTGCCGGGGTTCCTGGCCAAATCAGGCCGCGGGCGTAGCCCAGGTCGACGTCGGAGGGGCGCCCATCGGCGTTCCGCCGTAGATGACGCTGCCGTCCGGGTTCTGGTAGGTCAACCACGGTACCGTCGGCTGTTGCGCCACGCCCGGCTTGGCGAAGTCACAAACACCGGAAGGGAAGGTCTTCGTACAGAACCGCGTAGCGCGAGCAGGGCCATCGGCATGTGCGCGATCGGCGAACCCGCCGCGCTCGAGCGCGTGGTCTGGAACCCCGCTCAACGCGGGCTTTTGTTTGGCCGAACGTGAACGTCGCCGATCGTCCCGCGATCACCACATCGGGCGGTCGGGCTGCCTTCTGCTGAGGAGCTTGCCGAAGGCGATGGACGACACGGTGCGGTCGTGTACGCGGCCCTTGGCGACGATCGGCGGGGACTTGCCGCCGAGTCGAGGACCGGGACGAGGTTCTCGCTGCGGCCTTCATCACCGATCGGCCGACTACTGAGCTGCGGCACGCGCACCCCCGAACGGGGGTAACTCGGTAACCCGGCTCCAAAGTTACCGTTGTTGCTTGTCACAGACTCTTACGAAGGGAGAGGTCATGGGTCGACGCGGAGGTCGGCACCTCGCACTCGGTCGAGGCGCCAAGATCACTACGAGGAGGTCGCGCCTCGCTCGCGCAGCAGGTCCTGTGGCGCTGGCGCTGGTCGCGGCCGTTGCCTGGGGCGTGAGCCCAGCGCTCGCTGCAGGAGAAGACAATGGCCCTGGGCTGTTCGGCGCCCTGCCGCCTGTGCCGTCCCTACCGGTCAGTGATTTCTATGTCCCGCCGACGCCGCTGCCTGAAGGGCGACCGGGCGACGTCATTCGTCGTGAGGACTTGCCTCCGGTCCCCGGGGCAACCGTTCAGCGGATCATGTATCTGTCGACGAACAAGCAAGGTGAGCGCGTTCCCGTCACTGGGATCGTTCTGACTCCTCTCGTTCCCGCGCAGGTGCCGGGACCCGGTGGCGCCCGGCCGATCGTCACGCACACACCGGGGACACGGGGGCTGGCGGACGCCTGTGCGCCCTCCAACTTCTACGACCGCAAGACGGTCGACCTGCGGAGCATCGAGCCGGTCCAGTTCCCGGCATACGCGCAGCAGTTGGCCGCAGGAATCACCGTCGTCATCACCGACTACGTCGGTAGCGGGACACCGCTCGAGCAGGAGTACTTGGTCGCGCAGAGCGAGGCGCAGAACGGCATCGACGCGACGCGCGCGGCATTGCGCCTCGACTCGAACGATGATTTGAACGGCGCATCACCTCTCGGCTACATGGGCTTCTCCCAGGGTGGTCAAGCGGCGGCGGCCATCGCCGAGCTATTGCCCGCCTACGCACCGGAACTGCTTCCTCATGTCGAGGGCGTGGTCTCGGGCGCGCCCCCTACTGACATGCAGGAGCAAACGGCCCACTTCGACGGCAACCCGACTGCCGGGGTCGGGTTCGGACTCGCGGCGCTCACCGGTCTGGACGCGGCCTTTCCGGACTTGAACCTCGATCGCTACGCCACCCCTGAGGGCCGGCAAGTCTTCGATCGCGTCCGTGCCTCGTGCACGCCGGAGAACCTCGCCGCCTTCGGCACGATCACTTACGGTCAGGTGACGTCTCCCGATGTCACGACCTTGCCGGCGTGGCGGGCAGCGATGGCCGAGTCCAAGCTCGGCGGCACAGCCCCTGAGATGCCGACGTACCTCTTCAATGGCACCATCGACACCATCGTGCCCCCGCACATGGCGCCGAAGCTGCACAAGGACTGGTGCTCGAAGGGCGCGACCTCTGAGTTCACCTCCTACCCAGGGACCGAACACTTCGCCAGCCTCGGGGCCGTCGGTATCCCTGCCGCCAACGAGTGGCTCCTCGACCGCTTGGCGGGTAAGCCCGCCGCGGAGGGATGTGTCGTGAACCACCTGTTGCCGAACTGACCTCACCTCGACCGGATGCCGGAAAGGGTGTGCTGATCGTGCTGCGGTGCTACGCCACCCCGGGATCGTCGGCACGAGCCCGTCGAGAGTGCCGTCGACTCCACGCTGAGTCGACGGCGCTCCGAGGGGTCGGTCGGCGGCGCTCCTTCCTCGCCGCGCCTTGAACGACTGCCCGGGTACCCGGAGGCCTCGCGAGGGTGAGGTCGGGTTCGATGTCGTCGGCGCGGTCGTCCTCACAGCCGTGTCGTCCCTTTCGAGTGGCTCATCAAAGGTCGGTCGCCAGGGTGGGTACGAGTGCCCATCTACGATCTGTTCAACTATTGTGGAACGATGCTGGCTGGTGCGAAGACGGTGGAACATCCGGATGCGCGTGACCTCGAGCTGACAGACGTGCTGTTCGCGATCAGTGATGCAGCCCGGTTAGGTATAGTGCAGCGCCTCGCATCAGGTCCGCTTGACGTAGCGCGTTGTCAGCCTGAGGACGATCCGCTGCCGAAGTCGACCCTGTCGCATCACTTGAAGGTGCTGCGGCTTGCTGGGGTCGTGCAGAGTGAGCCCAATGGCCGACAACGCACCATCACATTGCGCCGTGCTGACCTGGACCAGCGGTTTCCTGGACTCCTCGACGCGATTCTGAGCGCGGCAGGGTTCTGATTCACGACGGCCCGGCGTAGCCATGCGACCTGCGTGACCGGCCAGGCGGTTGGCTGGATTGAATGCGAAAGGGACGGTCGCGCCGGTCAGCGGTGCTGGTCGAAGTCGTCGTGGTGGGCGAAGGTGCGTCGGGTGGTCAGGTCGGCGCCGGTGAGTACGCCGGCTCGGCCGAGCAGTCGGCCGTTCTCCCAGTTGGACAGTCCCAGTTCGGGGCGGTCGAGCGCGTACTGTCCGTCGACCCAGCGGGTGAATCCGTCGCCGACGAAGGGGGCGTTGACCAGGTTGCGGAACCGGGCGTGGGCGGCGGGGTCTGTCGAGACGAAGGACGCCACGAACTGGGGGCTGTAGGTGTTGAAGAGTTTGGCTGCCTGGTCGACGTCGTCGACGACTACGAGGCTCAGCTCGGGGGTGTCCTCCCATTCCCACTCGGTGCCGAGCTCGTCGAGGGGCAGCAGGCTTGCCCGCGGCTCGGGGGAGGTCTGCTCGGCCCGACGTACGTCGATGCGGCGCTCGAACTCGGAGGTCGGCACCCAGCCTTCGCTGCCGTTGGCGACGTGGACCCGGGCGTCGCCACCTCGCGCGGCGGCCGCCTGGTCTGCTGCCCGCAGCAGCACGGGCACGAGGTCGGCGGCGCGGTCGCGTGGGACGGCGACGACGTTGAGGGTGTTGCACACCTTCCGGTCCAGGGAATGCCGTACGACGCGTGCGAAGCGCTCGGTGTCGGCGGTGGTGTCGGCGACGAGCCACGCGCCGCCGGTGCCATGCGCGCTCACCTGGATCCCGCTCTGGCGGGCGACGCTGCCGAGCTGGGTCACGGCGGCACCTGAGCCGCGTACGACGGCCAGTGCCAGGCGGGGGTCGCTGAACAGGGCCCAGCCGGCGGAGCGCTCGCGGACCCCGATCAGGCTGATGGCGCCTTCGGGCAGGCCGGCGGATCCTAGGGCGGGGCGCAGGGCGTGCTGGTCGATCGCCTGAGCTGTTGCGAGCGCGTCGCCGCCGATGCGGAGCACCGCGGTGTTGCCCGTGGCCAGGACGCCGGCGGCGTCGGCGAAGACGTTGGGACGCCCTTCGAAGACGAAGCCGATGACGCCCAGTGGGGCGGAGACGATCTCGACGCTCCAGCCGTCGTGATCGACGCGCTCGACCAGGTCGGTAGAACCGTCGGCTGCGCGGGCATCCTGCTGCGCGGCCCAGCCGCGCAGGCCGGCGACCATGTCGTCACGCATCTGGGCCGAGACCCTCAGCCTGGTCGTCGACCGGCCCTGCTCCTCGGCCCGGAGCACGTCGTCGGTGTTGGCGGCGTCGATGCGATCCCAGACGACCTCGTCGGCCAGCATGTCGGCGAAGGCGGTGTAGAAGCGCTGGACCGCGTCCGACCGAACTGTCCGCAGTTGCGCGAACGCGTCGACCGCCGCGTCGACCACTGTTGTCACAGCGGACCGGATCGCCTTCGGCACGTGCAAGAGCGCCCCGGTCGACTGTACGACGTGCAGCTGGTCGCCCGCGCGGAACGCCGCGGCGAGCTCGGGGGGAACGGTTGTGTGTCGGTCCCCGCCGAAGGGAATGACTGCACCTTCGGAAAGGCTGGTCAGTGCGGCGATGGTCATGCGATACCCCTTGTCCAATGTGCGGTTCCCGTTCAGCTACCTGATGGGTCTGCGCACCACTTCAGTCCCGAGGTGGGCGGTATGCCGCGCGAGCGTACCCATGCAACTCATGCGGCGAGCGGATCATGTACCCAGGCCGGTCGCCGCCGGCTGTACGGCGCGTGGTCGACGAATCAGTAGGGCGGTCCCGGCGCCGAGTACGAGGAGCAGCGCGGTCGTGGCGCACAGGGCGATCACGGCCACGGTCTCCGTGAACACGCTGGGGTGGGCGACTGCCCATCGCAGGCTGTAGGACGCGAGAGCGGCGGCGGGGAACGAGAATGCCCAGTAGCCGAGGTGGAAGGGGCCGGAGAGATAGTTCGGGAGCATGAACACCTGCGTGCACAGGAACAGCACGACGACGCCGGCCAGCCCGTTCTGGACCGTGTCTGTTCGTCCGGCTTGGAGCGCGAACCATGCAAGGCCGGCGGTCGCGGGCGGGGTGACGAGAACGGCCAGGGTCGGGGTGAGGGAGGCGGGGAGCGGCGCGCCATGGATGAGACGGAGGAAGATGACGGTCCCGAGGGTGAGCCAGTAGAAGCCGCCGACGGTTGCGGCGGCGATCCCCGCGGTCGGGTACCCCACGCCTGTCAGCGTCATCGCGGCGATGAAGGGTCCCGCGATGACCGGGAGGGCGTAGCCGGGGTGGATCTGTTCGAGATGCAGGGCGCCGCTGAGCCAGAACGCAAGCATCTGTGCGCACATGCCGGTCAGGATCACGACCCAGATGATGCAGAGCACGGTTCCCGCCGCTGAGGGCAGGTACGTGGCGTAGTGGCCGGTGAGGAGCAAGGCCACGACCGGGACGTAGGCGGGAAACGGACCGGTGATCGGGTGCTGGATGTCGTTGATCAGGTGACGCAGGCGCGCGCGAGTGAACGGCAGTCGTGCGACGACGACGGTCAACCACCAGGCAGCACTGATCGCGAAGAGCACTTCACTGATCCAGGAAGGTACGCCGAATTCCACGACGGCCAGGCTCCACGCGCTGCCGGTGCCGGCGAGGCCCAACGCGATCCCGAGTGTCGAATAGGGGAGTCGTCGGGTGTCAGCCTGAGGATGGAACGGACTCTCGTCCGAGGTGGTGATGGTGTTCTGCTCGCGCAACGCGATGCCCTCTCGTTTGAGACCGTACGGTGCAATACTAGGATAGGTTTCTGCTGCTGTCGAAGGAGGGTTCATGGCGCGTCCTAAGGAGTTCGTCCCTGAAGAGGTGCTGGAGCAGGCGATGCTGACCTTCTGGCGCACCGGGTACGACGGGGCCTCGACGGCGGAGCTCGCGGCGCAGATGGGCATCGGCAAGCGCAGCATGTACGACACCTTCGGCGACAAGCACGCCCTGTACTTGGCGTCCTTGCGTCACTACATGCAGCAGGTCGAGACCGCGAAGGAAGAGGCGGCCGCGCGAGCGACCACGCTTGCCGATGCGCTCCGGGAGGTGCTCGGCCCACCGCCCCAGGTCGGGGGCCGCCCAGCGGGGTGTTTTGCGACGCTCGCTGCCGCGGACGTCACCGACGACGATCCGGAGGTCCGGGAGCTGGTTACGGCGCATTTCGACCGTTCGCGGGAACGGGTGCGCGCACAGATCCGACGCTTCAAGGGGCGGGTGCCCACGGGTGCGGAAGATGTTGTGACGATCGCGTGCGACGCGGCGATGGGCTACCGGGTTCGTGCCCGCTCCGGCGCCGTGCGACCTGGACAGATCGACCGGCTCGTCGAGTTCGTGTGCACCCAGCTATGACCTGCCCAAGTACACGGGACGCATGACAGAGGTGGCCGGCTGGACTGCGGCCGGCCACCTCTGAGGGTCAGCGGAGGAAGAAGTCGAGCAGGCGGTCTGCTCGAGACCCGAAGGGGGCGTGCAGCAGGTCGACGAAGTTGTACCGGCCCTGTTCGTGGATGCCCTTGGGGTGGCTGAGGGTGCGGAACCCCTCTTCGCCGTGGTATTTGCCGATCCCGCTGTCGCCGACCCCACCGAACGGCAGGTCGTCCTGGGCGACGTGCGTGATGGTGCCGTTGATCGTCACGTTGCCCGAGGTGGTGCGGTCGAGAACCTGTCGCCGTTGTGCGTCCCGCGGTCCGAAGTAATACAGAGCGAGGGGGCGGGGACGGGCGTTGACGTACGCGATCGCCTCGTCGATCGTGCGGTAGGTGAACACGGGGAGGATGGGGCCGAAGATCTCCTCGTGCGCGATCTTCATCTCGTCGGTCACGTTCAGCACGACGGTGGGGGCGAGGGTGTGCGGGCGCTGTGCGGCATCCTCGGGACGTTCGCCGACCTGAATGACCGTGGCGCCGTGCGCGGCGGCGTCGTCGATCAGACCCTGGAGGAGTGCGTGCTGCTTGTCGTTGATGATGGCGGTGTAGTCGGGACTGGTCGGTCCGTCCGGGTAGAAGCGCTTGACCAGGGAGTCGTAGCTGGAGATGAACGTGTCGAGGTCGTCCTCGTGGACCAGGGCGTAGTCGGGGGCGATGCAGGTCTGTCCACCGCTGAGGAGCTTGCCGAACACGATCCGCTCCACGGTCTTCTCGTTCGCGTGCCCGCGGGCCACGATCGTCGGCGACTTTCCGCCCAGTTCCAGGGTGACGGGCACGAGATTCTCGCTGGCGGCCCGCATCACGGACTTGCCCACCGCGGTGCTGCCGGTGAAGACGAGGTGGTCGAAGGGCAGGGTGGAGAACGTCTGTCCGTCGCCTTCGGTCAGCGCGACCTGTTCGGGCGTGAAGACCTCAGCGAACAGCGTCGCGATGACGGCGTTGGTGGCCGGAGTGAACTTCGAGGGCTTGAGCATCACCCGGTTGCCTGCGGCGATCGCGGTCACCACCGGCGTGAGTGCGAGGTTGATCGGGTAGTTCCAGGGCGAGATGACCCCGACGACTCCGAGCGGCTGGTACTCCACCCGGTTCCGCCCGAGGAGTAGCTGGAGGTCGATTCCTCTGCGGCTGGGCTTCATCAGGCTCTTCAGGTGCTTGGCGAGGTAGTCGATGGCGTTGACGACACCCAGCACCTCCATCATCGCGGTCTCGTGACGTGCCCGGCCGCCGAAGTCGCGGTCGATGGCGGTCTCGATGTCGCTTCGGTGGGCGAGGAACGCGGCGCGGAACCGCTTCAGGTCATCGCGGCGCTGCTCGAGCGAGGGGGCGCCGTCCCGCAGGTACGCCGCGCGCTGACTGTTCAGCACGGTGGTGAAGCGTTCGGTGTCTGCGCCCGATCCCACGGGCGCGGTCATGTTCTTCATTTCTGCCTTCTTCGCGTGGTCAGTGAGTAGTGCGGGTGATGCGACCGAACACCTGAGCGGTGTGTCGGCGGCTGAGGAAACGGGAGATCTGCGAGATGGCCTTGTTGGTCGTTCCGGAGACCACGCTCGGCGGCGGGTTGCGTCGATCCAGGGTGCGCAGCGCGGTGTGCACGACCTGCGCGGGGGTCTGCATGGGAGCCCCCGCACTCATCTCCTTCGAGCCGGCGACATCGAAGAACTCCGTGCGCGTGGGCCCCGGGCTCAGCGCGAGAACCTTCAGGTCCGACCCGGACGCCCGGGTCTCCTGCCACAGGGCTTCGGTGAAGTTCAGCACGAAGCTCTTGCTCGCGCCGTAGACCGCCGCCGTCGGCCAGGGCTGGTGACCCAGGAGGCTCGCGATGTTCACCAGCACGCCGGTCAGCTGGGGAAGGAAGGCATGGGAGACGTCGACCAGGCTGGCGATGTTCAGGGTCAGCTGCGCCTGCATCCGATCCGGATCCTCCGCTGCGAAGGGGGTGTGGGTGCCGAAGCCGGCGCAGTTCACGAGGCTGGTGACGATCAAGCCCCGCTCGCGGAGCTCATCGCGCAGCCGGCGCCCGGCATCGGGAGAGCCCAGGTCGAACGCGACGGGGGTGACCGTCACGTTGTGCTCCTTGGTGAGGTCTGCGGCTAGCGCCTCCAGTCGGTCGGCGCGGCGTGCGACCAGCACGAGGTTCGAACCTCGTGCGGCCAGCTGGCGGGCGAACTCGGCGCCGAGCCCCGAGCTCGCGCCTGTGATCAGTGTCGTGTGATGGGTGTAGTCGAAAGTGGCCATACCGCCACTATACACACAAAGTGGCACTGAGTGCCACCTCTGACATTCTTGCGCTATTCTGACTGTATGGAACCTCTCGACCTTCGCGCCCGCACCCGCCTCGCGGTACGGGCAGACATCAGCAACGCCGCCATGACCCTGTTTCTCGAGCAAGGTTTCGCGGCGACGACGATCGATCAGATCGCCGAGACGGTGGGAATCTCCCGGCGATCCCTGTTTCGGTACTTCACCTCCAAGGAGGACATCGCTGTCGCCAATGTCACCGAGCGCGGAAACGCCGTCCTGGCGGCACTCCAAGCGCGCGACACGAACGAGGGGCCGTGGGAGGCCCTGCGGGCCGCGGTGTTTCAAGCCGAGGGATTCGGACCCACCGAGGTAACGGACGAGACGCTGAGGATCTCGCGGCTTCTCCGCGAGAACCCCTCGCTACAGGGGTTCCGTCTGGAGAAGCAGAAGCAATGGCAAGAGCTGTTGGCGCCCGAGATCGCGAAGCGACTCAAGGATGTCGAGGATCCGGAGTCCGCAGCGCGCGGAATCGTGGCGGCCGCGCTGGCCTGCGTGGATGCTGCCGTGGACATCTGGGTGGCGCGCGGCGGAACCGGCGACGTGTTCGAACTGTTCGAGAACATGGTGGCCGCCGTACGCCGCTAGGATCCCGGTTGCCTTGAGGCGCCACCACATCCTCGATCGTGAAAGGCCCCGAAAGCCGGCGTAGGGGAAGCGAGATCCCACCAGCCCGCCTGGGGACCTACCGGAATGCAAAGTGGGGCGCGCTGCTTTTCGCAGCGTGCCCCACTTTGTGCTCAGAACCTGGTGCCGTGGAGGTTATTGAAACGTCGGAGCGGACTCAGTTCTGAGGGCCGAACATGTAGGAGTTGGCGACGTCGATGAGAGCCACGCCCTGGTAGCTGGGGTAGCGCTCGGTGATGGCCTTCTTGTACGTGTCGCCGTCGTCGCCGAGCAGCTCGCGGCCGGCGTTGACATAGTCGGTGAGCTCTGCCCAGATGGCCGGGGTGGTCGGCTCGCCGTGGCCGGGCAGGATCGTGTCGTACTCGGTCTCGGCCGCGAAGCGGTCGATGTTGGCCTGCCAGCCGTCGAAGTCCTTGTCCAGGAACCACAGGTGGGTGTGGTTGTAGACGACGTCCTGAGCGACCAGGACACCTTCCTCGGGCAGCTTGATCACGAGAGTGGTGTGGATCTCGCCGCCGGTGACCTTCTCGAAGACGAACGGGATGCCGTCGATGACCTCGGTGCCCGGGGTGATCTCCACGGTCGGAGTCACGTCGGCGAGGGGGATCTCGGCGCCGGTGGGCAGATCCGTCTTGGCGCCCATGGCGACGATCTCCGCGGTGGTCTCGGGCAGCGCGTGCACGGGTACGCCGAAACGGGCCGCGCCCTGGTAGTGGTCGGGATGCGCATGGCTGACGACCAGGCGGTCGAGCGGCTTGCCGAGGCTCTTGGCGTAGGCGACGACCTCGTCGGCGTAGGCAAGGACGAACTGCGCGTCGACGGCGATGATCCGCGACGGCGTCTCGATCAGCTGGGTGGTGACGTCCAGGCCGTCCTCGGGTGCGGTGTAGCTGTGGATTCGGACTTGGCCCTTGTCGATGACCGTGAGGTTGCCGTGCATGGTTGTACTCCTGTCGAAATGCGGATGAGTGGTCAGAGGACGCGGGCGAGGTGGATCGCGCGGCTCGCGAGCGGCCATCGGCGAAAACGGACACCGCTGGCATTTCCCCAGGGGCCCGCGGCCCCCCGAACACCTCCATACTGCGACGGAACCGGACCTCCAGCGAGGTACGCTGCGGTCTCGTGATGGTCCACAGGCGACACGCGGGGCACTACCCCGGTCGGGGGAGCGAGGGGATGCCGAAGGTGGGGTTCCAGCCTCCGGCCGGGACCCCGGTGGGCATGGAGGTCCTGACCCTGGCTGATTTCCGCGACCGTACCCGTGACTGGCCCTGGCACATCGCCACCCCGCACCGGCAGGACTTCCACACCCTCATGCTGGTCACCGCCGGCACCCTGACTCACCGTGTCGACTTCACCGGATACGTTCTGCCGCCCGGCTCCTGGCTGTGGATCCGGCCCGGCCAGGTGCACCAGTGGCAGAACCATGACCAGGCCGAGGCCATCCTGATCTTCTTCCGGGAGGACTTCGTCGCCCCCGAGACTGCAGAACTCACCGGACTCGGCACCAGCATCACGCCAATGCCGCTGTACCGCCCTGAACCTTCGGGGATCCCTGTTCTCGCAGCGGCCGCTGAGCAGCTGATCGTCGAGTTCTCCCAATGGGGCCATCATCCGCTGCCGGTACACACCGCGCTGCTGCACCGCCTGCTCGACGTCATACTCCTGCGCCTCGCCAACCTGCAGCAGCAGGGCCAGGCCGCGGAATCCGCACCGGAGCCCTTCCTCCGCTTTCGCGACGCTGTCGAACGAGGCTTCACCCGCACCCACCGAATCGACGACTACGCCCGCGAGCTCGGTTACTCCACCCGCACCCTCACCCGTGCCACCCAGACCGGGGCGGGCGTCAGCGCGAAGGACTACCTCGACCAGCGCCTCGTCCTGGAGGCCAAGCGCCTCCTAGCCCATGGCACCGAACCCGCCTCCACCATCGCGGCCCACCTCGGCTTCACCAGCGCTACCCACTTCGGCAAGTTCTTCCAACGCCACACGGGCCACACCCCGCTGGCCTTCCGCGCCACCCAACGGGTGTCGCCCCCTGCCTAGCTGCCACCCCAAGACCAATCCTCGGTCACCAGGGCGCGGCTGCCCAGGTGACCGAGGACTGGTGAAGGGCCACCCGGTGAGGCCCGAACGCGCGACGATCACGTCGAAGTCGCGTGTGGTCCGCCGCTGATGCTTACTCGAGGACGGCGCCGGACGGCGACCAGCTGGGTGTGTCGATCGGCGAATAGTGCGCGTCCTTCTGGTCCAGGCGCTCCATCCGGCGACCGGAGTACTGGTCGATCACCTCGGCGGCGAGCGGAGGAACGAACGTGTTGTTCACCAGGGTGTACTCAGCGGCGAGTCGTCCGACCGGGTTGATGGCCCCGAAGTCGATCCGGCCGCCCTCCACGTACAGGTCGTCCCTGATGTAGAAGCGAACCACATTGCCCCACACGAGGTTGTTGACGCCGTCGGGAGCGGAGAGGATGCGGTCGACGGTGCACTCGAACGCGATGGGTGCACCCTTGATGCGCGGCGGGCGGACGGCCTCGGACGGCTCTTTCTCCAGTCCGATCGTGTCGAACTCGTCGACGTCGGGCTCGAACTCGAACGCGCTGCGGTGCAACCCCTCGATCTGCTCCAGAGTGGCCATGTTGGTCACGAACTCGCCGGTGTCGCGGATGTTGACGAAACTGTCCTTCAGCGTGACGCCATCTGAGCGCGGCTGCATCGACAGCGAGATCCGCGGCGGTTTGCGCCCGACCACCGTGAAGAAGGAGATGGGGGCCAGATTGCCCACGCCGTCGGTGGACTCGGTGCTCACCCAAGCGATGGGACGGGGAATGACACTGCCGATGAGCAGCTTGTAGGCAGACTTCGCGTCCAGGTCCGCGGAATCGATGATCATGAGGAGTCCTTTACGTAGCGGTGAGGGGTCAGCGGCCCTTGAACGGGAGGATTGGCCGGGGACGGCCCTCTGCCAGGGCCTTGGCGGCGGAGGCAAGACCGTCCTTGACGTCCTCGGTCTCGTAGAGCGGGACGGCGAGATCGAACAGCTGCTGATCGGCGGACGGGATGCCGCCGGTGGCCCAGGCTCGCAGCAGCCTTTTGTGTACGACATGTGCCCGAGTGGGACCTTGGGCGATCTTCAGGGCGAAGGCCTCGGCTTCGGCGCGCAGCTCATCGTCGGGGACGACGCGGTTGATGACCCCGGCCTCAGCCATGACCGAAGCGGGCACCTGCTCGGAGGTCAGGGCCCACTCGTAGGCGCGGGCCCGGCCGGCCCGTTCGGCCACGCGGTGGATCCCGCCGAGGAGGGTGACGATGCCGAGCGACTGCTCGGGATGGCCGAAGCGGGCGCCCTCGGCGGCGAGGATGATGTCGGCGCGGAGCGCGAGCTCGAACCCGCCACCGAAGCACAGGCCCTGGACTGCAGCCACGACGGGGACGGGGAGCTGCTCGAACCGGTTGATCACGGCCATGATCTGGTCGAAGTCGGCGCGCAGGCTGGCGAGGTCGGCGCCGAGCCAGGGCCGGAAGTCGCCACCGTAGCTGAAGTCGGGGCCTTCGGCGCGCAGCAGGACGGCACGGGCCTGGCTACGTGTGATGGCGTCGACGGCATCACTGAGTTCTTCGGCGAACTCGGGCGCAAAGCGATTCTGCGGAGGGTTGTCGAGGACGATCGTGGCGACATCGCCATCGACGGAGTGGGTGAGGACGGACATGGCAATTCCTTGGTTGAAGAGTGTGTGTGCGGGCATGCAGCTCATCGGGTGAGGCGGTCGCAGCAGCGCGAACCGCCGCCGCCTCAGGAGCCGGTTGAGGCTGCGGCCGGGTCGAGGTGCGTGCGGAACCACGACAGCGCAGCCCCGCTGGACTCCTCGAAGTGCACCTTGTAGACGTCGAAGTGCCCGCCGGACACCAGGACGAGCTCCTTCGGGGCCAGTGCCCGTTCGAAGGCGGCGAGCTGGATGTCGGCCGGGATCACCGTCTCGCCGGTCGCGACGATCATCATGAGCGGCTTGGGTGAGACGCGAGGGATCCATACGCCCGGCTCGTACAGCCGTGCGGCCCGGCTGGAGCGCGCTGTCACCGTGTTGTTCTCGCGGCCCGGCGGAACCAGGTCACGGTAGAAGCGCACCGCGTCCGGGCCGGAGTACAGGGCCGGGTCGGACGGATCGTCGCCGATGGAGGTCAGGTAGCGCAGCTCGCCGCCGGCGGCCAGAGCGCGTTCGTCCTCGGCTTGGGCAAGCTCGAAAGCGGCGATGCGCTCCGGCGTGATCTTGCGCTGCCACTGCTCGAACCCGCTGATGGTGGGCACCTGCGACACCACGGCCTTGATCCGCACATCGGTCGCGCCGAGCACGATCGCGTGACCGCCAGCGAAGCTCGTGCCCCATACCCCGATGCGGTCCGCATCGACCTCCGGCCGGGCCTCCAGGAAGCTGATCGCACGGCGCCAGTCCGCGATCTGACGCCACGGGTCGGTGTCGTTGCGGGGCTCGCCGTCGCTGGCGCCGAAGGTGCGGTGATCGTGGATGAGCACCACGAAGCCGGCGTCGGCGAACTTGCGTGCGTACGGGTCGAGGCCCATCTCGCGATTGCCGCCGAAACCGTGCGCCATCGTGATCGCGGGGCGTGGGCCCTCGCTGTCCGGCAGGTAGAGCCAGCCGCGCAGCGTCACCTCGCCGTCGGCGGTGAACTCCACGTCGATACGTTCGGTCATGGTCATTCGCCTTCCGTGAAGTCGAAGTGCTCGGCGGGGACGAGGCCGCGCGCAGTCAGGGCCGCCCCGGCGTTCGCGTTGATCTGCACCACGGCCCCGAGAGGACGGTGGTGGATGGCGATCTCGGTGATGAGACCTTCCTCATCGCGCGTCAGGATGGTGATCCCCTTCATCTCGAACCCGCCGAACGCGGCCGCCTCCCACTCCAGATAGGTCCGCTGGCCGTCCTGCACCTGTCGCACGAACTCGAGCCGTTCGTACAGGGCGCTCACCGCGGCCATGGCGGCCTCGACCTGCTCCTTGCGCTCCAGGGGCTTGGCGAGCGCACTCGCCTCCAGCCGCACGTTCGGCGAGAGCGCCATCCCGAATGACTCCTCGGTGCGCTGCTCGAACGCGGACATCCAGTTCTCGGCGGGGCGGCCGTCGGCGGTGTTCGACGTGGTCGCCTCGACGACCGTGCCGATGACCGCAGCGACTGCCGCTGGGTTCTCGGCGTGCGCCCAGTGACCCGCGCCGGCGATCGTCTGCGTGGTGACACCGGGAAAGCGGGGAGCGACGTACGCGGAGATGATCTCGTCCGTGACGAAGGGGTCGTTCTCGCCACGCAGGACGGTGACACTCCCGTGGTACGCGCTGGGCTGCTGTCCGTCGGGGTGGCCTTCGTTCCATGCTGTTGCCGTGTCGGCGATGGTCGAGGGAGCGACGCTCAGTGTCACCTGGGCGAGCCGGTCACTCTCCTCGGCAGGGAAGGCCGTGGCGAGGGTGGCCCGGAAGGCGCGTTGGGCGTCGAGCTCGAGATCCGGTGCCCGGAAAGGCGCGATCTGCTCCGGGGGCAGGTGAGTGCCCGCCAGCGGGATCGGATTGACCAGGACCAGCGAACGTACCTGCGTGGCCAGACGGGCTGCGACGAGCTCGGCGATCTGGCCGCCCATGCTGTGGCCGACGAGCACGACCGGGCCCTCGACCGTGCGCAGGACGGTCTCGAGGTCATCTGCCCATCGGACGAGCGTGAACGGGCCTGGGTCCGAGGCTCGGTCGCCCATGCCGGCGAGCTTGAAGGCGATCGACGGGATCGACCGGTCGTCGAGGACGGTGCGGACGCTGTTCCAGATGGCGCCGTCGTCCAGGTATCCGTGGACGAGCACCGCGGTCGGCGTCTCCGTAGTTGGGCTGTTCATCTCGTGTCTCCTTTGACGATCGCTCTCTTGCGGTCGGGTGGCTGGAGCCGCTGCCTCGAGATCCGTGCTCCACTCGAACGCGATGACATAAGCATAGGGTTTATGCTCATGTCAACGCCGTCACTCGACGAGGCCCGGAGTGGGGCGAATACCAGAGATGCGAGGAGTCACCCATGACATCGAACGACTTGACCTACGCCGTGCACATCGCAGACGGCATGCCGACCACCAACCCCGACGTCCCGCCCGATCTCGACGAGCGTCGCTGGTCGCCGACCTCGAGCATCCTCGTCTCGGGCGGGGGAGAGGCGCTGTTGGTGGATCCGCTCTTCACGATCGCGCAGGCCGAGGGTCTGCGTCGGTGGCTCAGCGAGCGTGGCGCCCCAGTGACGAGCGTGTACGTCACGCACGGCCATGGCGATCACTGGTTCGGCCTCGGCGCTGTTCTGGATCAGTACCCCGATGCGCGCGCCGTCGCGCTTCCGGAGGTCGTCGAGGAGATGGCGTACCAGTCCTCGCCCGAGGTGCTCAAGGCGGTCTGGCGCGCTTGGTTCCCCGACCAGATCCCTGAGCGGCTCGTGCTCGCGGAACCGCTCGACGGCGAGGTCCTGACCGTGGGCGGGGCGGAGGTCCGACCGGTCCGCCTGGGACACACCGACGGGGACAACACCACCTGCCTGCATGTTCCCGACCTCGGGCTGGTCGTTGCGGGCGACGTGATCTACAACGGCGTGCACCTCATGCTCGCGGCATCAGACGCAGACGGGCGAGCCGAGTGGCTCAGGGCGCTCGACACGGTCGAGGCGCTGGCACCGACCGCGATCGTCGCAGGCCACAAGGACCCAGTCGCAGATGACGACCCCCGTCACATCGAGGAGACCCGCCGCTACATTCTGGACTTCGAGAGCGGGGTGCGTCGCACCGGCAACGCCGTCGAGCTCTACGAGTACATGCTCGAGCGCCACCCGTCGCGTATCAATCCCGGCGCCCTGTGGGGGTCCTGCCGGGCGGCAAAGGCCGAATAGTCGCCAGGTCGGGCGGTCGCGCGGAGCTATGCGCGTGCGGCCGCCCGGCGCTGCCGCGAGGCTCGAAGGTTGACGGCGTTGCCGCAGATACGCACGTCATGCCAGGCGCCGTTGTTGGGGTTCGTGCCGTCATAGAACGCGACCGAGCATGCCCGATTGCGGCACATCTTCAACCGACGCCACGTTCCTGTCAGCTGGGCGTTCGTGATCTCGTTGAGCGTTGCGGCGACGACCCACCGGACGTCATTGCCGTTCGGTGTCAGGGCGAAGGTGCCATCGGCGTCGATCCTGACCTCGAGCGTGCCGCCCACCCCGTTCCGTGCGGGTCGCAGCGGGGTGTCCCGTACGGCACCTGAGATGGCCATCTGCAGCGATGCTCGGAGCTGCTGAAGTCGCACCATCCCGGGTTCGTCGACCTCGATCGTCGGCGCCTCCGTCCCGGTGTGGCGACTCCACTCCTCCAGGGCGCCGGCGACCCACGACGTCGCAGAATCGGGCGTCGATAGCAGGTCCTCGAGTGCGGGCTTGCCGGCGGCGCGGGTGTTCAAGACCTCCTGGACGAGGATGAGCGGTCCGGCGGCGATGCGGTCGGTGTAGCGTTCGCTCGCGAGTTCAGACATAGGCAAAGTCTATTAGCCTAAGATCACTGGCGCCACCTCGGCGGACTGGCTTCAACGCGCAACCCTGCACCGGCGATGCCCCCGGACCCAACCTGTCGATTCGCTTCCATGTGACGAGCGTAAATATCCTGGGGTACTCTTGTTGCGTGACTTCGTTCGGAAATCTCGGTACCGCCGGTCGTCCGCGTCGTTTGATCTTCACGCTGCTGGGTGGCTATTGGGAGGTTCTCGGCGACTGGGTCCGGTTGCGCGTGCTCGTGGGCTTGCTCGAGGATCTGGGGCTCACCACCAAGGCAGCGCGTGCGGCGACTGACCGGCTCGTGGAGCAGGGCATGCTGTCTCGCGAGCGGCGAGACGGGGAGGCTGGACTCGTGTTCACGCCAGCGATGGTCGCGAGGATCGAGCAGCGGTCCCGTCGGATCTTTGTTCACAGGGAGCCGGCCAGGCTCGTCGACGGTTGGCTGTTGGTGTCGTACTCACTGCCCGAGAGCGAGCGCGACCGCAGGCATTTGCTGCGCTCTGGGCTGGAGCAACTTGGTTTCGCGAGCATGGGTGCAGGCCAGTGGCTCGCGCCGGCTTGGCTCAAGACAGATGTGGTCGAGCTTGGGCGAAACCTCGGCGTGGCCGACCAGATGACGTTGTTCGTTGGTCAGTTCGAGGGCTTCGGGCACTTGCGTGACCTGGTCGAGCGATGCTGGGACTTGCCAGCGCTGGGGGCGCAGTATCGGGAGTTCGTTCATTTGCAGGGTCCGCAACTGGCAAAGCTCCGGCTGGCTCCGTCTGTCGATCCTCTCCAGGCGTACGTGTCCTACACGATGGCGCTGCATACCTGGCGGATCATGCCTGTCCTGGACCCGAGCCTGCCCGCCGAGGTGTTGCCGGCGGACTGGCCCGGGAATCAGGCTGCAGACTTGTTCTTCGAACTGCGCAAGCTGCTCTATCCGGCTGCGCGCGAGTATGTCGAAGCCAAGCTTGTTGAGCCGAGTCGCTAGATCATCACGCCACCGTCGACGCTGTAGCAGGCGCCGGTGACATAGCTGGCGGAGTCGGATGCGAGGAAAGTCATCACGCTGGCGACCTCGGCTGCGTCGCCGTAGCGGCCCATCGGCACTCCGGCCAGGAACTGGTCCTTGACGGCCGATGGCATGTCGGGGGCCGCGAGGCTGTGGATCGCGTTCATCATCTGACTCTCGATCGGGCCGGGGTTGACGCAGTTCACCCGGATTCCCGCGGCCACACCCTCTGCGGCGCAGGTGCGCATCAGGCCGACGTTCGCGTGCTTGCTGGTCACGTAGGCGGAGAAGCCTGGGAAACCCTTGGTGCCGCCCATCGACGAGGTGATCACCACGCTCCCGCCACCACCGGCCGCCATGGCGGGCATGACGGCCCGCATGCCCAGCCAGGTGCCGCGGACATTGGTCGCGATGACCTTGTCGAACTCGTCGAGCGGGTAATCCCCGGTGGGTGCGACGACCCCCTGGTAGCCGGCGTTGTTGACGAACACGTCGATGCGGCCGAAGTGCTTCTGGGCGGCTTCGACGTAGCCCGCCACGTCCTCTTCTCGGGTCACGTCGGCGCACGCCAACTCGACCTCGACGCTTTCGCCGACCTCGGACTTGATCTCCTGGCTGAGCTTGTCGAGAGCCTCTTGGCGGCGCGCCACCAAAAGTAGTGACGCTCCCTCGACCGCGAATCTGCGCGCGGTCGCCGCGCCGATGTCGCCGGTAGCTCCTGTTATCACCGCGACCTTGCCTTCGAGCTGTCCCATTGGTCCTGCCTCTCCTGGAAAGTGGATACCCCGTGCCCTTGACGGGCGTCACGACTATATGATTTCGTGGCGAGTGTCACAAGGGGCTACGAATCAGGACGACGCAAGGGGAAACAACATGACTGGATCTACAGCGAAGCTCTTCTTGATCGATGACGAACCGAGCGAGCGCTTCCCTGTCTGGACTCGTGGCAACGTCGGGGAGGTCTTCGCTGAAGCCGTCTCCCCGTTGACCTGGGACCTGCTGGGCTTTCGCGGCTACGAGCTGGGCTGGCGCGACGCGCTGGCCAAGATCGGCGCGTTCGCTCTCGAGGAGTTCCGCGCGGATGACAACGAAGTGTGTGGAGCTTTCGGTGGCTACGTCTACATCAACGTCTCGGCTTCGCGGGTCCTCGCGGTCCGGCTTCCCGGGATGACGCCTGAGCAGATGGACCAGTCGTTCTTCGGCGACCAGGAGGCCCCGGCATACGTTCCGTCACCGGCTGACGAGAACGCGGAGCGCACCGCGCAGGCGGGCGCATGGCTGATGAGTCTGCTCACCGGTCCGGACCTGGCCTTCCTAGACGAGGACAAGGCATATATCGACGGTGAGGCCGCCGCGCGGGGTGACCTCCAGTCCCTGACGGACGCCGAGCTCCTCGGCCGTGCACGCCGATTCACCGGGGAGATGCGTAGGTTCTTCGGCAGCCACATCTACCTGCTGTACGGCGCCAACGTGGTGACTTCGGTGGTGTCAGGGGTGTGCACGGCCGTTGGTCGCTCAGAGTTGGCATCCGAGATCCTCGCCGGGCTCGGTGAGGTCGACTCGACCGGCACTTCAGACGGTCTGTGGGCCTTGTCCCGGCAAGTTCGCGCATCGGCGACTCTCACCACCGCCTTCGAAGGGGGTACCGACGGTCTGCTGGAGCGCCTGGCGAAGAATCCCGACGCGGCCGACTTCTTGGTCGTGTGGGATGAGTTCATCCAGCAGCACGGTGCCTACGGCAAGAACATGTGGGAACTCCGCTCCGCTACCTTCGCCACCCACCCCTCGCTGGCAGTGGAGATGCTCGACCTGCTGCGTCGCGCCGACGACAGCCAAGCTCCGACGGCGAAGACCGCCGAGCTCGCCGAACGCCGGGAGAAGGCGATCGGCGAGGTCGCCGCCCTGCTCGCCGGGGACGAAGAGACGCTGAGCCAGTTCCTGGGCGCCGCCGCCAATGTCAAGCTGCTGCTGCCCGGTCGGGAGCGCGCGAAGACCAACTGCGTCAAATGCATCCAGGAGGCACGGCTCGCGCTGCGCGAGCTCGGCCGACGGGTCGCAGCCGCGGGAGCTGGCGCGGCCGACGACATCATGCTGGTCCTGGACGCCGAGCTCGAGGACTATCTGGCCGATCCGGCCTCCGCCGCAGCCACCATCGCTGCGCGACGCCACCAGCTCGAGGAGTTGTGCGCGCTCGAACCGCCCTTCGTCTTCGCCGGCGAGGCCCCGACCAAGGATGCCTTCAAGCCTCGCAGGGCCTCCCGCGTGGCCGGTGTCGAAGCCGGTTCCGTGATCACCGGGCTCGCCGCGGCCCCGGGCACACACACCGGTCGGGCGCGGACCATCCAATCGATCGACGAGGCGGCCAAGGTCGAGGACGGCGACGTCCTGGTCGCCGAGATCACCGATTCCACCTGGGGCCCACTCTTCCTTACCGCCGGTGCGGTTGTCGTCGAGGCGGGCTCACCGATCAGCCATGCCGTCATCGTCTCTCGCGAGCTGGGGATCCCTGCTGTGGTCTCGGTCCCCGATGCTGTCGACCGTATCCCCGACGGTGCCCGCGTGACCGTCGACGGTGGTACCGGAACGATCACCATCGAGGAGGTCTGACGAGATGCCATCGCGTCGGCTCTCGGGAACGGTTGCTCTGATCACGGGGGGCGGCAGCGGCCTGGGAAACGCCCTTGTCGGCACCTTCGTCGGTGCAGGTGCCCGCGTCGTCGTGCTGGAGCGCTCCTCACAGAAGGCGGCCGAGCTGGCAGCGGCTCACCCGGAGATCGAGGTTGTCGTCGGAGACGTAACGGTCGCGGCGGACACGACGAAGGCGGTCCGCCATGCTGTCGCCACGTACGGGCAACTTGACTGTTTGGTCGCCAACGCCGGCATCTGGGATTTCGGCACGTCCGCGGCTCAGCTGGATGTGGACAACCTCGACTCGTCGTTCGGCGAGGTCTTCGGGGTCAATGTCAAGGCGGTTCTCCTCGGTGCGATGTGTGCTCGCGAACAACTGCGACGAGTCCGAGGAAACGTGATCGTCACTCTCAGCGGGGGCTACGCCTACCCCGGCGGAGGCGGGCCCCTGTACGTCGCCTCAAAGCACGCCGCCCACGGGCTCATCCGACAGCTCGCCTATGAGTGGGCACCCGAGATCCGGGTCAACGGGGTGGCGCCCGGTGTCATGCACTCCGATCTGCGAGGTCCGGGAGCGCTTGGGCAGGACCACCGGGTGATCACTGAGCTCCTTCCGCAGGAAGGCCTGCGCCAGCGCACTGTGACCGATCACGACGTGGTTCCCGCCGACTACAGCTGGCCATACGTGCTCCTGGCGTCGCCCCGGGAATCGCCCACGACCACAGGCACCGTGATCGACCTGACCGGGACCCGGGTGCGCGGTCGGCGCGACCGTGAGCGGGCCCGTGAGTTTGCCATGACCAACGAGGGAGAGAAGTGACTCAGACATCCACCATGCGGCCGCCCCCTGCGCCGGCCGCTGTGCAGCACGACATCGAGCAGTTCCTCTACTTCGAGGCACAGCTCCAAGACGAGCGGCGCTACGTCGAGTGGCTCGAGCTGATGGCGGAGGACGTCCACTACTGGGCACCGACCCTCACCACGCGAACCAAGCGAGAGCGCAAGTTCGAGGTGGCGCTGCCCACCGAGGTGGCCCATTTCGACGACAACCTGCAGCACCTTCAGATGAGGATCGACCGTCTCGGGACCGGCCAGGCCTGGTCGGAGGAACCGCAGTCCCGCACTCGGCACCTGATCACCAACGTGATCGTGCACGCACAGGCCGAGAATGGCGAGCACAAGGTGCTCTCGAACTTCCTGCTCTACCGCCGTCGGGGCGAGACCAATCCACCAGATGTCTTCGCCGGCTGCCGAGTGGACGTGCTGCGACCTGGCGGTCCTGCCGGCTGGTTGATCGCCTCTCGCCGCATCGAGCTCGACCAGACCCTCATCCTCGCCAAGAACCTGAGCATCTTCTTCTGATGGGTATCCCGATGACTCTTACCGTTCCTCCCGTTACGGCCCTGGCACACGTGATACTCGAGGTCGCCGACCTCGACTCCTGGGTCGACTTCGCCACCAATCTTCTTGATGTCGCCATCACCCGTGACGGTGACGTCGCCCGCATTCGGATCGACTCGCGCGACTTCCGATGGGAGCTGAAGGCCGCCGATACCGACCGCGTGGTCGCGTTGGGCTGGGAGCTGCCAGACGATGCGTTCGTCGCGGCGTGGGCAGCCGCCACACCAGGTGCACAGATCGGTGACCCGGTCGAACGCGGCTGCGGCTCCCTGGCGTGGGTGATGGGTCCCGGCGAGGTCCGGCAGGAGGTTGTAGCACGGCCCCGTCGCAGCAGGGTTCCGCTCGCCACACCGAGGGGCACACGATTTGTCGCAGAGGGACTTGGAGCAGGCCATGCAGTGCTCGTGCTCGAGCCTCTTGCAGAAATGATCGAGTTCGCCCGCACGGTCCTCGGACTCAGGCTCACCGACACAATCACCCGGGGCGACCGCGTGGTGACCTTCATGCATTGCGCCGGCTCCGCCGCACGCCACCACAGTCTCGCCCTCACCAACCGGACGGGTCCGACCGAGCTCAACCACCTCATGCTGGAGGTGACCGAGATGAACATGGTCGGTCGGGCTTATGAGCGCTGCGAGGAAGCCGGCGCGGTGTCCCGCGGCCTGGGCGAGCACACCAACGACGGGATGTTCAGCTTCTACTGCCGGACACCTTCGGGCTTCGAGATCGAGTACGGCTGGGGAGGCACCGTCGTCGACGACGCGTCCTGGCGCCCTGTTGACCACCCGGCATCCAGCATCTGGGGACATGACAAGCGATGAGCAAGGAGCACACCGTGCCTGTGAGCACTCCCGGCTACGAGCCGAAGAACATCTCTGACTTCATCAACACCGAACAGGGGCTGATCTCACGCGAGATCTTCGTCGATGAGGACATCTATCGCCAAGAGCTCGACCGCATCTTCGGGCGCTGCTGGCTCCTGCTGGCACACGAGTCCCAGCTGAAGAAGCCTGGCGACTACTTCGCGACGTGGATGGGGGAGGACCCCGTCGTCGTCGTCAAGGGCCGAGACGGACAGATCCGCGCGCTGCTCAACTCCTGCCGCCATCGTGGCATGCCCGTGTGCCGCGCCGAGGTCGGGAACACCAAGGCGTTCACCTGCACGTACCACGGGTGGGCCTACAACCTCGACGGTGATCTGATCAACGTCCCGTACGAGGAAGAGGGCTATCGCAACGCCATCGACAAGAGCAAGTGGGGAATGATCCCCGTCACCCGAGTGGAGAACTACAAGGGCCTCATCTTCGGTAGCTGGGACCCCGATGTGCCGCCGCTCGAGGAATACCTTGGGGAGATGGCCTGGTACCTCGACGCCTTCCTGGACCGCCGTGAGGGCGGCACCGAGGTCATCGGTGGCGTTCTCAAGTGGCGAGTCGAGGGCAACTGGAAGCTGGCGGCAGAGCAGTTCGCCTCCGACAACTACCACGCACCGATCAGCCACGCCTCAGCGATCGCCACGCTGTCGAAAGATCTGCCGGAGGACACTGCGAAGTGGGGACATGGAGGCGGGGCACAGTTCAACAGTGCCTTGGGTCACGGCGCGGGCTTCGCGGTCTCGGAGAACTGGATGGGCAAGTTCCTGGCGCGCGGATTCACCAAGGAGCTGTGCGACTACTACGAGAAGCACTGGGCGGAGATGACCGACCGCCTGGGTAAGGACCGGATGCAGGGGCCGCTCTCGGGACACGCGAACGTGTTCCCCACGATGTCGTACCTGCCAGGCATCTCGACTTTGCGGGTATGGCACCCACGAGGTCCTCACGCGATGGACATCTACGCCTGGGTGCTGGTCGATGCTGCCGCCTCACCGGAGCTCAAGGACGAACAGCGTCGTTTCACACAGCTGCTCTTCAATGCATCCGGACTGCTCGAGCAGGACGATGGCGAGAACTGGGCCGACATCCAGCGGGTCCTGCGTGGCCAGATGCAGCGCCGCTTCCCGTTCAACTACCAGATGAGCATGGAGCACGAGTGGACCGATGATCCACGCTACCCGGGCCGGATCTCCGGCTACGTGAGCGAGGCCGCGGCGCGGAGCTTCTACCGTCGCTACGCCCAGCTCATGGACGGCGAGAGCTTTCCCGCCGAGCCGCCTGCCGCTCCCGACGTGCCGTCCGGTCGACTCGACCTCAAGGAGCCGGTATGACCGCACGAGACCTGAAGCTCAGTACCCAGCCGATCGTACGGCCGCTCGACGACTGGCCGGAGCTGGCCGTCGAGCTGCTCGGCGCCCAGAACCGTGTGGTTCAGGGGCCGAAGTACGCCCACCGCATCATCGAGACCGGCCGGGCGGGGTTGCCTCCATTGATCCTGCTGCACGGCGTCGGCGGACATGCCGAATGCTGGGCACGAAACATGCGACCGCTCGGTGAGCGCTTCCATGTGGTCGCGGCCGACATGGTCTACCACGGCTACTCGAGCAAGGAGCCGTGGGACGACGCCGACTGGGTCGCGGTCATGGCCGAGGGCGTGGTCGACCTGATGGACGCGATGGGCTGGCCCAAGGCTCACGTCCAGGGCGAGTCTCTCGGGGGCCACGTCACGTTCGAGCTGGGCCGACGATTTCCAGAGCGCTGTGACAAGCTGGTGCTCAACACCGGCCTACCGCGGGTGCAGATCCTCGACGAACGGCTCGCCGCCGCGTCGGCGGAGCGCAAGGCGCGGTCGAAGCTCGGCGGACTCTCCGCGGACGTGGTGCGTAACCCGACGTTCGAGTCGATGCACGAGCGTATGCGCTGGCTCGTTCACGAGCCGGAGCGCATGACCGATGAAATGGTTCGAGTCAGACTGGGCATCTACCAGGACCCGACCGTCAACGCAGCCATGCACCGCGTCTACCGGATCGACACCACGGGCAAGCTGCCGCTACCGGTGCGTACAGAGGACGAGCTGGCGGCCTTCGCGCCAGAGACGCTGGTCTTCTGGACCGAGCACAATCCGGACTGGAGCCCGGAATACGCCCGCTACATCGCCGACAGGATCCCGAACTCGAGCTTCTACTGCATGGCCGACGCAGGTCACTGGCCGCAATGGGAGAAGCCAGAGGAACACGATCAGGTCCTCATCGACTTCCTACTCGCGGAGGCGACCCATGACTGAGCCCAAGAGCACGACGGCCACCGACGTGGCGACCGGTGGCGGACCCGATCCGATGGAGCTGACGCTGCACGCGCTGCGGATCAAGGGAATGGCAGCGATCTCGGCGCTTCAAGCACTGACCGGCCTCGATGAGGAGGTCCTGGCCGACGCACTCGTGCGCATGGAGTCCGCCGGCCGGGCAGCGTTCTTGGACAGGCGCTCGCTGTGGCGGATCACGCCAGAGGGCCGCGAGCACCATGCCGTCGTAGTCGCTGGGTTCCTCGACGAGATCTCGCGAGAGAAGCTGGCAACCCTGTACGAAGGCGAGTTCCTCACCATCAACGCCGATGTCAAGGCCACCTGCTCGGACTGGCAGATCCGGGACGGCAACCCCAACGAACACGACGACGACGACTACGACGCCGAGGTCGTCGATCGACTCGCCTCCACGCACGAGCGTGCGTTGACCACGCTCGCCAAGATGACGTCGGCGCCTGACCACCTCGAGCTCTATCCGGCTCGACTCGAGACCGCGCTCCGCGCCCTGCGCGACGGAGAGACCAAGCGGTTCACCGGCTTCGGCTGCGACTCCTACCACGACATCTGGATGGAGCTGCACGAAGACCTGCTCCAGATACTCGGTATCGACCGGGCCGTCGAGGGGAGCTCATGATGACTGAGTCTGTGACGTCCGGCGGGCTGCGGGTGGCGGCTGTCGAGGACATTCCCGAAGGCGAGGGAATCGTCGTGCCCCGCGACCTCGCCGGCACTCAGGACGACATCGCGCTGCTGCGCGACGAGGAAGGGTGCGTCTGGGCGCTGGACAACACGTGCACTCACGAGGTGGCCTCGCTCGCCGAAGGCTGGGTGGAGGACGGATACGTCGAGTGCCCTCTGCACGCCTCCAAGTTCAACCTCAGGACCGGGGCTGTCGAGGGGATGCCCGCAACGAAGCCAACCAGACCACACAAGGTCGAGGTCCGTGATGGCGAGGTCTACCTCTTCGCCGAAGGGACGCCATGAACGGCCACGGCCTGGTCATCGTCGGCGGGGGACTGGCCGGCCTCTCGACAGCAAAGACGTTGCGCGCGGGCGGCTATACCGCACCGGTGATCATCCTGGATCCAGCGGATTTCCCCTACGATCGACCGCCGCTTTCCAAGGAGTATCTCGCGGGCACCAGGACGGCGGAGGACATCGCGTTGCTCGGCGCGCACTGGTTCACCGAGAACGACGTCGACTTCCGCGGTGGCCAGCGTGTACGTAGCCTCGTACCGTCCGAGGACCATGTCAGTCTGATCCTCGAAACCGGAGATCAACTGATCGCCGAGCAGGTAGTCCTGGCGCTGGGGGCCGACGCGATCATCCCGCCCGTGCCCGGCATCGAGCGCCACACGGTGCACACCCTCCGCGACCTGCCCGACGCGGACCGACTGCGCAAGGCGTTCGCCCCCGGTTCCAGTCTGCTGATCGTCGGTGCCGGCCTGATCGGTGCCGAGGTCGCCTCCACTGCCACCAAACAGGGTGTCCGGGTCACTCTGGTCGACACCGCCGAGGTGCCGCTCGCGGGGGCGGTCGGCACCGACACAGCCGCCTGGCTGCACCAAATGCACCGTGAGCACGGGGTCGAGACGGTGCAGACGACGCTGCGACGCCTCGAGGAGGCCCACCCCGGCGTCATCGCCCACCTGTCCGGCGAACTGGCGCCGCGCCGCTTCGATGCGGTGCTTGTCAGCTGCGGCTCGCAGCCACGCACAGCACTCGCGGAGGAGGCCGAGCTCACCGTCGATGGTGGCATCATCGTCGACACCGACCAGCGCACCAGCCATCCTCGAGTCCTCGCCGTCGGTGACTGCTCCCGGGTCCGAGACCGGCCCCGCGCCGAGCACTGGGAGGCTGCGAAGCTCACGGGTGAACGCGCGGCCGCGACACTGCTCGGCGAGCCCGGCAAGCCGGAGGCACCTCCGTGGTTCTGGACCGACCGTTACGACTACCACGTCGAGGCAGTCGGCGATCTCGCCACCGACGAGGCCGGTGCACCGGCGACCTTCATTCGCCGAGGTGGCGCGGAATCGTGGTCATATCTCGCGATCTCGGCCGGGCGCCTGCGGGGTGCGATCTGCGTCAACGACGCCGCCAGCATGGGGGTCTTCCGTCGACTGGTCGATCAGCGCGTCACTGTCGACGCCTTCACCCTTCAGGATCCCTCCACCAATCTCCGCAAGCTGCTGAGGAAATGACATGACGTCTTTGGACCCCGCACGTCCGTCTGCCCCGCCCGCCGCCCCGGTCGACGCATTGGACGAGGCGCTGTTGAAGTACGGGCCACGCACGACGCTCTATCTGATCCGGCACGCTCAGCAGGACTACCCGAGGGCGGGGAGTTCTGCCGCCGACATCGTGGACCCGCCGCTATCCGGCGTCGGTGAGCGCCAGCTCGAACATCTGGCCAAGCGCTTCGTGGAGGTGCCTCTGGACGCGGTGTACGCCTCGCCGCTGAGCCGCGCCCTCCGCACGGGGCAGGCAGCGGGATCGCACCTCGGGCTGAAGCCTGCTCTCGATCGTGATCTGCGTGAGTTCGACATCTTCTACCAGTTGCCCGGCGACGTACCGCCTGAGGTCTCCCTGGGTGAGGAGGTGCTGGAGGCCGCCCGCACTCAGATGGTTCGTGATCTTCGATGGGACGCCTATCCGGCGAGCGAGACGTCGGCACAGTTCCGCGGCCGCGTCAACGCCGCGATCGATCGCATCGTCGCGGCCCACGAGAACCAGTCGATTGCCGTGGCCTGCCACGGCGGCGCGATCAATGCCCTTCTCGCGAGCCGCCTCGGCATCACCGAAGACATGTTCTTCCGCGCGGCACACACCTCGGTCACCACCGTCTACATCAGCGGCGACCGGATGGTCATCCATGGACTCAACGACTACACCCATCTCCGTGATGAGCCGGAGCTCAGGACCGCATGACCGGCGGCAGCTATCTGACCACCGAAACGTATGAAGAGGAGAGCGCAATGACTACCGACATCGAGGGTGGGGTCGCCCTGGTGACCGGTGCCCCCACCACCGGCCACCCGTTCGTCACTGGCAGCACCGTGAGTGTCGATGGTGGGGGGCGGGCGCGATGATGATCTATCGAGTCGGAACCGACCACGACCCGGGGCGAGCGACGACGGGGGGCAAGGCGGCGAGCCTTTTTCGAATGACGGGACTCGACCTGAACGTTCCCGCAGCGTTCGTCATACCCACACAGGTGTGTCACGACTATCTCGAGCATGGTGCCCTGAACGAGCAGGTCCTCGCGGAGATCCGCCGCGGAGTCGGCTGGTTGGAGTCGGAGATGGGAAGAACCTTCGGCGGCCCAGATCCGCTCCTCGTCTCCGTCCGATCGGGAGCTGCGATCAGCATGCCCGGGATGATGGACACGGTCCTCAACCTCGGCATCAACGATCGTGTCGCCGCCGAGCTGGCCCGAAGCTCGGGGGACGATCACGCACGAGAGACCCTCAGGCGATTCCGATCCTGCTACCGCAGCGTCGTCCTCGACGGTGGCGACGGCAAGATCCCCGACGACCCTTGGGAGCAGCTCACAAGCGCAGTCGGGGCGGTATTCGCATCATGGAACAGCCCCCGAGCAGTCGCTTACCGGAATCGCGCCGGGATATCGCACGAACTGGGCACGGCGGTGACGGTGCAGGCCATGGTTCTCGGCCACCGTGACGAGAAGTCCGGCACCGGTGTGGTGTTCAGCCGCGACCCGTTGTCAGGGGAACGCACGCTATTTGGCGAGTGGCTTCCCAGTGCTCAGGGTGAGGCTCTGGTCGGGGGCGAGGTGAACGGCCAACCGTTGAGCGCCCTTCGTGAGGTGCTCCCCGACGCTTATGCGGAGCTGGCGGCTGGCGTTGAACTCCTCGAACGGACCGGCCGTGACATCCAGGACGTCGAGTTCACCGTCGAGTCCGGGAAGCTGTGGCTGTTGCAGGCGAGGTCGGCCAAGCGATCCGCACTGGCGGCGGCACGGTCGGCAGTGGAGATGGTCACCGAGGGGCTGATCGAGCCCCTGACCGCGCTCGACCGGGTGACCGCCGACCAGGTTCGCGCTCTCGCGCGCCCCGTGATCGGGGAGAGCACCCGGCGCGAGGCCGTCGAATTGGCGAGCGGAGAACCGGCCTGTCCTGGCGTTGGGATCGGCCTTGTCGCGGCGAGCTCGGCCGAGGTCGAGGCAGTCACCAGCGAAGGCACCGACGCCGTGCTGGCCCGCGAGTCGACCAGTCCGGAGGAGTTCATCGGCATGTCCTTGGCAAACGGTGTCATGACAGGGGTCGGCGGAGCGACGTCGCACGCGGCCGTCGTCAGCCGCGAGCTCGGTGTGCCCTGCGTCGTCGGATGTGGCGCGGGAACAGTCACCGCCCTCGCGGGACGGGTCGTCACCGTCGACGGCACCACGGGCAAGGTGTACGACGGCGCGCTCCCGCTGGAGACCTACGACGAGACCACGGACGAGAACCTTCAGATGCTGTTCTCCTGGGCGAGAGAACTGGCCCCACTGCCGGTGCTCCACCCGGACGAGGTCCCAGACGGGGTCGAGGTCCGTGATCTCACCGACGGGCCGGGGCAAGGGGCGTGGGCCGCACGATCGGCCGTGTTCGACGAGCCAACAGATTCCGCCACCGAGGTTGCCGAAGCACTTCGGCTCGGCGCGTCGGCCATTGTGACGACCGGACGACGCCTGCCTCTACTCCTCGAGGTGTTGTCCAGCAGCAACATCGCGATGGCGAGTCACTGAATGAGCGAGATGATGGTCAGCGGCCCGGTCCTTTGGGATCCGCCACTTGACGGAACGTCCCGAATCGAGCGATACCAGACCTGGCTCGGCCGAGACGGCAACTATGACGAACTGTGGGAGTGGTCGGTCAGCGACCTCGACGGATTCTGGTCGAGCATCTGGCGTTACTTCGAGCTCCCCGGCGAGCCTCAGCCGGCACTCGAGGAGATCACGATGCCCGGCGCTGTTTGGTTCCCGCATGCACGGCTCAACTATGCCGAGACGATGTTGCGGATGCCCGGACGCGGACCCGATGAGGTGATGGTAGTCGGCCGGTCGCAGTCGCGGCCCGACGTACGACTCACCGCCGGGGAGCTCCGTGCCCAGGTCGCCGCGGCCCGAGCAGGCCTGATCCGGGCCGATGTGCATGCCGGGGACCGCGTTGCCGCCTATGCCCCGAACGCACCCGAGACCCTGGTGCTCATGCTGGCCTGCGCCAGCATCGGCGCAGTCTTCACGTCGTGCCCACCGGAGTTCGGAACGCAGTCGGTCGTGGATCGCTGGCGACAGATCGAACCGGTCCTCCTGCTCGCTTGCGACGGATACCGGTACGCCGCCAAGCGCATCGACCGGCGCGACCAGGTCGCCGAGATCCGCAATCAGGTTCCGAGCATCCGGACCACGGTATGGATCGGATACCTCGACCCCGGCGCACCGACCCCTCCGGGTGACCAGTCCTGGGACGACCTCCTCGCCGAACCCGGGGAGCTAGCATTCGAGCCGCTGCCCTTCGACGCTCCGCTCTACATCCTGTTCTCCTCGGGCACCACGGGTCTGCCCAAGCCGATCGTGCATGGCCACGGAGGAATCACACTGGAGCACCTCAAGGCGCTCGCCCTTCACCACGACCTCGGACCTCGCGACACCTTCTTCTGGTTCACCACCACGGGCTGGATGATGTGGAACTTCCTCGTCTCTGGCCTGGGCGTAGGGGCCACCGTCGTCCTTGTAGATGGCGATCCACTCGAGCCGGACCCCGCCCAGCTCTGGAGGATGATCGACGAGTTGGCGATCACCGCCTTCGGCTGCAGCGCGCCATACATCATGGCATGTCGAAAGCTCGGGGTGGCGCCCCGCCAGATCGCCTCGCTCCAGACGTTGCGCTTGATCGCTACGACGGGCGCGCCGTTGCCGCCGGCGGGCTATCGCTGGATCACCGAAGCCGTCGCTCCGGTACCCATCGCAAACATCTCTGGTGGAACCGACGTATGCACGCCGTTCCTCGGCTGGGCACCCACGCTTCCGGTTCGCGCCGGCGTCATGTCGGCCAGGCTGCTCGGATGTGCCGTGGAGGCCTTCGACGATGAGGGACAGTTGGTGCTCGGCCGAGTCGGCGAGCTCGTCATCACCAAGCCCATGCCGTCGATGCCCCTGGCGCTCTGGGGCGACCACAGCGGTCAGCGATACCGGGAGACCTACTTCTCGCGCTATCCCGGTGTGTGGTGTCACGGCGACTGGGCAGTCATCGGCGCCGATGGCGCCGTCGAGGTGAGCGGCCGCAGCGACGCCACGCTGAACCGCGGTGGTGTACGCCTAGGTACAGCCGAGTTCTACGCAGCGATCGAAGAACTGCCGCAGATCGCGGACAGCCTCGTCGTTCACCTTGCCTCCGATGGCGAGGACCAGCTCGTGCTCCTCGTCTCAGTGCGCGAGGGAACCGATCCTGAACCTCTCGAGGCAGCTCTGCGCGACGTTCTGCGACGGCAGCTCTCCCCACGACACGTGCCCGACAGGATTCACGTCATCAGCCGCATTCCCCGCACCCTGTCCGGAAAGCGGCTTGAGATTCCGGTGAAGCGGATCCTGCAAGGGGAGGATCCGGAGGCTGTCGTCGCGATCGGCGCAATCACAAGCCCTGAAGCACTCCAGGAGATCGTGGGGATTCGATGACGGCTGTGACGACTCCCCGTGGGTCGATTCAGTGCACACAGGGCTGTGGCCTCGAGATCGGCGAGGGGAATCCGAACTGATCGCGGACCGAATCTGTGTGCGGGAAGTGCTCCGCGGTGATTCGCCGTCGAAGTGTCCTGACCGACTGCCCGACGTACTCAGCGGGTCTGAAAGGCTGAGATAGGAATCTTCAGCAATCGTGGCGGGGATCCTGCTCATACGTGCGGTCCTCCCCGGTGGGCGGTGAGGTGCAGAGTCGTTCTGCGTCTGTCGCAGAAAGGTGCACGATGACCGCTTGCCAGGCGGCTGTTAGGGATCTGTGCGCGGAGGAACTTGGCTGCTGGAGAGGCTTGCGCCAGAGCCGATCCGCGCGGCACGAACGACCTGTCCGTAGTGGATCGCCCGCGACTCGCCCTTGCGGTGATCTCCGATGAGTGAGTCCTCGGGGCTTCGCGAGCAGAATTTCGGTTGATGACGACCTTCGACGAACACTGACGTGCCCAAGAAATCGACCCCTGATCAGGAGATACGACACTTCAAAGCCATCGGCACGCATGCTACGAAGATAGGGAGCAACTCGGCCGCCTTCGGGCGGCCGACCCGCATTTTCAGGGTACTTGACGGTTGTCGACGACCGTCGCTGGAGCCGCCTGGAGATGTCCGCCGCCCGAGGAGCAAGGGGGTATGTGATGCATGGCGGGATCAAGTTCTACAACGGGCCAGTGAAAGCGGCCAGAAGCTACCTGGAGAAGGACCACGCCCGGGCCGATGACTACTACCTGGCCGATAGGGGCGGCCTCGCGGAGCGCATTGGTGCCACTCCGGACGGCGTGGTTGACCATGGATCGATGGACGGTGGGACCTACGAGCGGTGGGTGGCCGGTTATGACGTTGAGACCGGCGTCGCGAAGGGCCGGCTGATCAACGACGGCGGAAAGCGGCCGCCGGTCCGGTTCGTCGAGGTGATTGTGAACGGTCCGAAGACCTGGTCGCTGGCTGCCGCGTTACATCCCGAGATCGGAGCAGCTTACGACGCCGCCCAACAACGGGCGGCACAGGAGATCATCGGCTGGGTCGCTCAGCATGCGACCACCCGGGTCGGGCCGAGGGATCGGCAGGTGCAGGTGCCAGTCGCCTCGATCGAGGCGGCGGTGATCCGGCATTTCACCTCCCGTGCTGGTGACCCGCACCGTCATCTCCATCTGCAGATCAACAGCCGTGTCTTCGCCGAGGGCAAGTGGCGGGGGCTGCACACGGTCGGGACGCGGGAGAGCATCGCTGCGATCAACGGGATCGGCCATGCGGTGGTGATGAGCGACCCTGAGTTCCGGCGCGTGCTCGCCGCCCACGGGTACACGCTGGACCGGGCGACCGGTGAGGTCAATGAGCTGTCCAGGTTCGTCGGAGAGTTCTCCTCGCGGGCGGAGCAGATCAACGGCAACGTGGCGCGGTACGAGGCGCAGTGGCGGGAGGAGCATCCCGGGGACGAACCCGGTCCTCGCCTGCGGCGAGCATGGGATCGGCGGGCGTGGGCGGATGCTCGCCCGGACAAGGTTGCTCCGGTCGATGGAGCCGAGATGGCTCGCCATTGGATCGACGAGTTGTACGCGCTCGGGCACCGCCCACCGCGGTCATCGGTGTCATTGTCTGTGACGGCGATCGGGACGCTCGATCGGGATCTGGCGGCAGGGCTGGTCGTGGACCGACTGGGAGCGAAAGCCTCGGCCTGGAACGCCGCGGACATCCGCGGCGGGGCTGAGGTGCTGATCGCCGAGGTCGGCGTCGTCGCCGAACCGATGGTGCGTCGGGAGTTGGCGGAGGACATCACGGCCCGAGCGACCAGCCAGTGCGAGCCCCTGCTCTCGCGTACCGATGTGCCCGAGCACGTCCGCGCACTCACGTCCCATCGGGTGCTCGCTGTCGAGGCCGAGCTCAACGATCGCTTCGCCCGACGTGCCGAGGTCGAGGCGCGCACGGGTCGTCTGGGACAGGCACCGGATCTCGATCCTGCGCAGCGCAAGGCCGTCAACGCGTTGATCGGGAGCGGGGCGCTGTTGGTGATCGAAGGTGCCGCTGGCTCGGGCAAGACGAAGACGCTTGCCACGGCTTCGGCAGTGCTGAGAAGACAGCGAAGACGGATGATCGTCGTCACCCCTACCAAGAAGGCGGCCATGGTCGCCGGTCGCGAGGTCGGTGGCGCGGCGTCCTCGGCGGCCTGGCTGGCCTACCAGCACGGGTTCCGGTGGGACGAGGATGGTCACTGGGGACGCGTCGCGACCGGGACCGACAACGCAGGGATCCCGATCGCTCGACACGCCCGCGTGAGACCGGGCGATCTGCTGCTGGTCGACGAGGCCGGCATGCTCGACCAAGACCTGGCCCGGGCATTGCTCATCATCGCCGACGAGTCACATGCGCGGGTCGCTCTCGTGGGCGACCATCACCAGCTCCCGGCCGTCGGACGTGGCGGCGTGCTCGACCTTGCCGCTCGGTGGGCCAGTGGGAGCACCCATCTCACCCTCGACGTAGTCCACCGCTTCAGCGACCCGACCTACGCCGCGCTGACATTGAAGATGCGCGACGGCGTGGACGCGTACGGCGTCTTCGAGCAGCTGGTGATGCGCGGAGACGTGGTCGTCTATGCCAGCGAGGTCGAGCGTCGTCATGCGCTCGCCCGGATCGGTGCCGATGACCAACCGCCCCTTCTGCTGGCGGACACCCGTGAGGAGGTGGTCGCGCTCAATGACGCGGTCCGGCAGCGACGTGAGGCAGAGCCGCGATGGGGTGCGGGGGCGGTGGTGACCGGCGCGGGGGAGAAGATCGGCGCCGGTGACCGGATCGCTACGCGGCGCAATAGCCGCGACCTCGACGTCGCCAACCGCGACTGCTGGACCGTGACCGCAGTCGATCGCCGGGGTGGACTCCGCATCAAAGGCCCGGCAGGCGCGCGCCATCTGCCGGCCGACTATGTGAACAGATACGTCGAGCTCGCCTACGCGAGCACTGTCCATGGGGCTCAGGGTGAGACCGTCGACACCGCCCATCTCCTCATCGGCGAACACACCGGTGCTGCGGCGGCGTACGTCGGCATGACCCGCGGCCGCCGACGCAACGTCGCGCACCTGGTTGCGGAGGACCTGGAGGACGCATGCCGTCAGTGGGTCGAGGTGTTCAGCCGCAACCGCGCTGATCTCGGGCCTGCACACGCGGCCGAACTGGCGGCCGAGGATATCGAGCGCTACGGCCCGAACGCCGCACGGCGCTATCTCGGGCGACCGAGCCGGCTGCGTCCCGAATACGAGCGGTCCCCGGCCGCCATGGGAGCACCGCCGCAGAGGACGTCGCCCTCGTCCCAAGAGCGTGGCATCGGCATGTGAGCCTCGTGCTCATGACGTTCAGGTGACGTCGTCGGTCGACGACTCAGTTCTCTTCAGAGATGAGAGGGCGAAGCAGAGCGTCGACATCCTTCATCCCGTATCGGGTGGCCAGGACGTCGAGCAGGTCGAGGCTCGTACGTGGTGGGTTCCGGTACCGTGCGGAGATGGCGCGGAGCGCGGTGGCGGCAACCGCCGGGTCCGCCTCGACGGTCGTGGCTGCGAACTCCTTGGCGGTCAGCGCCTCGATCCCGGCGGGAAGCAGCCGGGCGGGGAAATGGCGCAGGTTGTCGGTGACGATCGAACTCGCTCCGCCTGCCACAGCGGCGGCCAGCACGTGCTCGTCGTCGCGGTCGGGGAGGCCGAACGTGCCGTCGAGTGGCTCCCATCCGGTCACCAGGGCATCGTCGAAGGCGGTGCGCATCACCCCGACGAGCCGTGCGGCTGAATCCGCCGCGGCATCTGGATCGGTGCCGCGCCGGGTCAGCTTGAGGGATTCGTGATGCTCGAGTTCTTCGAGGATCGCATCGCTCCACAGTGGCCGATACATTCCGAACGCGACCATCGAGAGCAGGAAGTCGCGCTGAAGACTCGGCCACAACACGTTGGTGTCGAGAACGGCGGTTCGCACGTAGCCTCGTCAGCTCTCGGCGCGCGCGCGTCGCCGTTTGCCAACCTCGGCCCGGACCCGCCGGATCTGCTCGGCGACAACTTCAGGGTCCTCGTCCAGGTCGAGGTCGCCCGTCGAGGTCTCGAAGATCGCTTTCAGCTGGGCCTCACGACGCCGTGTGCGGTAGGCGAGGAGATCGTCGAGGCGGATCAGGCGCCGCTTCGCGCCGGGCGTCTCGGCTGGGAGTGCGCCGTCGTCGATGAGCTTGACGACCGTCGGTCGGCTCAGGCCGAGCAGGTCTGCAGCCTGCTGGGTGGTGAGCAGCTGGTGCTGCGGTGCGATGGTCACGGCTTTGCCGGCTGCCAGCGCCTCGACCACCTGGGTGAGTGCTCGGTAGACGGGGTCGGGCAGATCGACGTGATCGTCGCCGTCGGAGCCCAACGACAGGTGCTGGTCTCCGGAGCCGGCCGAACGCCGGGACTCGTAGGCCTTGATGAAGTCGAGGACATCTGCGAGAGCGTCGGTGGCGGAGGCCACGTACGTCTGCTGGTCGAGCGGTTCTGCGGTCATGTCAACACCCCTTTCGAAGTAAGCGTAACTCGCTTTCGTTTCTTTCGAAAGTGCTCGAGTCCAGTGGTCGGCTCAGCCACGCTCCATCGGTCCGTTCGCCGCGGCTTCGATGAGTGGGGCCCATGCTTGCTGAAGCCGGGGCGGCAGGGTGAGTTCGTCCCACAAGTCGACCAGGAGAGCGCCGTCGACCCAGCGGACAATCCGGTCCGCGCGGCCCTTGGTCAGCACGTTCTCGTACAGGCGACGCCGGTCGGGACGTTTGCGCAGGTTCCAGATGGCCTGGTCGGTGCCTTGCGTGTAGTCGGGGAAGGTGACTGTCGCGAAACAGTTCGGGACCTCGACTCGCCAGAGCCGGTCCGGCACTAAATAGCCCTCGGTCCGGGTCTCCATGACCGCGCCGAAGCGCACCTGCGTGATCATGCCGAGGTCGTAGCCCGCTGCCAGCATCAGCCGCTCGGTCACCTTGAGCGACGGTGACTTCAGACCGCGCTCGTAGGCCGACAGGGTCGACTGCGACGTACCAGCCCGACGGGCGAGCTCCACCTGGGTCAGGCCGCTCGCGCGCCTGGCCTCCTCGATGATCGTCGGCCGGTCCATTGGCAGCAAATTACCCGATCGGAGATATTTCGGCGACGCCGTGGGGAGCCCTGCACACCTACCTGCTGAACCAGCTCCTTCCGGCGACGGTTGGCCGCAACCCGCATTGACCGCTCGCGACCGGCAGAACGCCTTGGGGAGTATCCACACCACTACCGGAGGTAGGCATGACCAGCATGAACGTCCCGTTCCCCGAGCGGGACTCCGAAGAGCTCCTCACCCTGACCGAGACCGCTGAGATCCTCAGGGTCCCGGTCAACACGCTGCGCTGGTGGCGCCAGCTCGGCACCGGCCCGTGCTTCTTCAAGATGGGCCGCCGGCTCGTGACCACCGTTGGCGACGTCCGCGGCTACATCCGACAGCAGCGCCTGGCCGACAGGCCCGACATCCTTCCCGTCGGACGAGGGAGGCGCGCATGAACCTGCAGTACCGCCGCCAGCGAGGAGCCGTAGAGGACCGCTGGCGCAAGCGGGTCAAGGACGCCGACGGAAGCACGACCGAGGTGCCGTCCGCGGTCGCAGGCAAGGTCACCCGCTGGCGTGCACGCTACGTCGACGCCGCCGGCGAGGAGCGCACCCGGCACTTCCACCGCAAGGCCGAGGCGCAGGCCTGGCTCGACCAGCAGATCGCCTCCGTCGTACGCGGCGACCACGTCGCCCCGAAGGACGCCAAGCTGACCGTGGGGGAGTGGGCTGAGCGCTGGCTGGCCGGCTACGGCACCCGGCGCAAGTCGACCGTCACCCAGGCCAGGACGCACCTGAAGCTCATCAAGGAGGAATTCGCCGCGGTGCCGCTCAGCGCAGTCCGTCCTTCCGATGTCCGCGCCTGGACGTCGGTGCTCAAGGCCGAGGGGTACGCAGACTCCTACGTCTACGCCCTTCACTCCCGCCTCTCGCAACTGTTCACCGACGCCGTCCACGACGGCTTGGTCCCGCGCAACCCGTGCTCGCGGCGTACGTCTCCGGGGATGGGCAAGCAGCGGCCCTTCGTGGCCACCACCAGCCAGGTCTGGGCGCTGTACGAGCAGTTCCCGGTCGGTGTACGCCAAGCGATCCTGCTCGGCGCCCATGCGGGGCTGCGGCTCGCCGAGGCTGCGGCGCTGCGCCCGTCCGATGTCGACTTCAAGCAAGGCCTCATCAAGCCCGCGGTCCAGTGGCCCGAGGACCCGTTGAAGTCCGACATGAGCCAGACGCCGATCCCGATCCCCACCCAGATGGTGCGTGAGCTCGCGACCGCGGTGAAGCGGGCCAGGGGGCGCAGCATCATGACCGACGAGTGGGGCAACCCGGCCAGCCCGTGGACCGTCGAGCGGGCGATGCGTGCCGCTCGTGAGAAGGTCAAGGGACTGCCGGAGGATTTCCGCTTCCACGACCTGCGCCACTACTTCGCCTCGCTGCTCATCGCCTCCGGCCTCGACGTCAAGATCGTCCAGGCGAGGCTCCGGCATGCCTCGGCGAAGACGACCCTCGACACCTACGGCCACCTGTGGCCCGACCGCGACGACACCTCTCGCGCCGCGGTGGCGAAGGTCTATCACCAACGACCCTTAAAACGGGACCAGGATCCGCGCCAGAGGCGCGACCCGCCTCGCAGGTCGGCAGGCCCGGAGCCGCCGGGGCTCTTCTGAGGTACGTCTTCTGCGGAATCTCTGCGGAATTTCACCTTCAGAGCGAGAACGACAGTGGCCCCTGGGCCTGCAAAGATGCAGGTCAGGGGCCACATGGCGTACTAGAACGAATTCTAGATGTCGTAGTAGAGCTCGAACTCGTGCGGGTGCGGGCGGAGCTGGATCGGGAGGATCTCGTCGTTGGTCTTGTAGTCGATCCAGGTCTCGATCAGGTCGGGGGTGAAGACGTCGCCCACGGTGAGGAAGTCGTGGTCGCTCTCCAGAGCCGACAGGACGGCACCGAGGGAGGTCGGCACCTGGTTGATCTCGGCCATCTCGTCCGGCGGCAGCTCGTAGATGTCCTTGTCGATCGGAGCGGGCGGCTCGATCTTGTTCTGGATACCGTCGATGCCGGCGAGGAGCAGGGCCGAGAAGGCGAGGTACGGGTTCGAGGACGGGTCCGGGAACCGGGTCTCGACGCGCTTGGCCTTCGGGTTGGTGCCGGTGATCGGGATGCGGACCGCGGCGGAGCGGTTGCGCGAGGAGTAGACCAGCGAGATCGGAGCCTCGAAGCCCGGGACCAGGCGGTGGAAGGAGTTCACGGTCGGGTTGGTGAACGCCAGCACCGACGGGGCGTGCTTCAGGATGCCGCCGATGTACCAGCGGGCCATGTCGGAGAGGCCGCCGTAGCCGGTCTCGTCGTAGAACAGCGGCTCGCCGGCGTTCCAGATCGACTGGTGGACGTGCATGCCCGAGCCGTTGTCACCGAAGACGGGCTTCGGCATGAAGGTGACCGTCTTGCCGGCCTCCCAGGCGGTGTTCTTGACGATGTACTTGAACTTCATGACATCGTCGGCAGCCTTGAGCAGGGTGTCGAACTTGTAGTTGATCTCGGCCTGGCCGGCGGTGCCGACCTCGTGGTGGGCGCGCTCGACGAGCAGGCCGGAGGCCTCGAGGTTCTTGACCATCGTGTCGCGCAGGTCGGCGAAGTGGTCGGTGGGGGAGACCGGGAAGTAGCCGCCCTTGTAGCGCGTCTTGTAGCCCAGGTTGTCCGAGCCGTCGGGGTTCTTGTCGGCACCCGAGTTCCACCAGGCCTCGACGGAGTCGATCTTGTAGAACGACTCGCCCTCGGAGGTGTTGTAGGCGACCTTGTCGAAGATGAAGAACTCCGCCTCGGGGGCGAAGAACGCGGTGTCACCGATGCCGGTCGAGGCGAGGTACGCCAGGGCCTTGCGCGCGATGTTGCGCGGGTCGCGAGAGTAGGCCTCCCCGGTGATCGGGTCGTGCACGAAGTACATCAGCGCGAGGGTCTTCGCGGCGCGGAACGGGTCGATGTACGCAGTCGTGACGTCCGGGTAGAGCGCCATGTCGGACTCGTTGATCGTCTGGAAACCACGGATCGACGAACCGTCGAAGGCCATCGGCTCCAGGTTGAACGACGACACCGGCACCGTGAAGTGCTGCTGGACGCCAGGCAGGTCGACGAAACGGATGTCGACGAACTCGACCCCCTCGTCAGAGATGAACTTCAAGAGCTCGTCGTCAGTGCTGAACATCAATCCTCCTTGGCTCACCCGGGCGGGAAGAGCCAGATAGGTCTCTCGCGATCGAGGCCGGACCCTCATGGATCCGACCGTGCCACGCAAATTACGAAGGGACGGTTGCGCAGGAGTGTCGCAAATGTTTCAGGCGTGTAACAGGTTGTGTGATTTGATCGGCAACCATCCCGGATCTCACCCCTCAAGACGTTGCCGCCTACGCTTACGACGTGACCAGTTCCGCCACTCCTGCGACGCCCACTCTGCCTTATGACACCGCGAGCTGGGGCAGGCGCGTCCTGGCACTCTTCATCGACTGGCTCGCGTCGTCGCTGGTGGCGTCGGTCTTCCTCGGCGTACGGGCGCTGCCGTTCGGGTCGCTGCTCGCCGGTGTCGACCCGCGGCCGACAGACAACCTGTGGATCCTGGTCGTCTTCATCGTGCAGACGGCGGTCTTCACCACGCTCGGCGGCGGCTCCTTCGGCAAGCTCGTCACCCGGCTGCGTACGGTGCGGGTGACGGCCGGTGAGCCGGACGTACGCCCGCTCGATCCGCTGCGGAGCATCGCCCGTCAGATCCTGGTCGTCCTCGTCGTACCGCCGCTGGTCTTCCGTCCTGACCGGCGCGGGCTCCACGATCTGGCGGCGGGTACGGCGACCGTCACGCTTCAGACCTATCGACACGTGTTTCGCCGGCTTGGTTGAGCAGCTTCCGAGGGTAAGTTTGACAGGTCAGCCGCAAGCAGCGGCAAACACGAAGGGAAGCTCAATGACGCTCAACCGTACTCTCGGGCCACGTGGCCTCTGGCGCCGCGCCGCTGTGGCAGGCGTGCTGGCCGTATCGCTCTCGGGCCTGGTGGCCTGCGGTGGCGGTGGTGGGGCCGGCGGTGCCAGCGAGGGTGACTCGGTCTCGGCCGAGGAGATGACCGAGGTGATGAAGAAGGCGACCGACATCGACACCGCCCACTTCACCACGAAGATGGACGCGAAGGCGTCGGGTCAGACGGTCTCGATGACCGGCGAGGGCGACATCCAGAAGGAGCCGCCGGCGCAGCACTCCACCATGAAGATGAGTGGTGGCTCGATGAACATGGATCTGGAGACGATCCTTGTCGACGAGAAGATCTACATCAAGGGCATGATGGGCGACTCGTGGGTGACCGCGAGCACCGACGATCTCGCCAAGATGGGCGGGACCAGCCTGGAGTCGATGAGCAACCCGCTCGCCTTCTTCGACGGCATGGAGGAGTCGATCAAGTCCTCCAAGTTCGAGGGCGAGGAGAAGGTCGACGGCACCGACACCAAGCACTACAGCTTCACCGTCGACTCCGCCGGGCTCGCCGAGAGCCTCGGTGCCGACAGCACCAAGGGCATGCCCAAGACGATCGACCAGGACATCTGGGTCGACGCGGACGGCCTGCTCCGCAAGGCCGAGGTCGGCATGGGCGAGATGGGCACCGTCGAGATGCTCCTGTCCAAGCACGGCGAGGACGTGACCATCGAGGCGCCGCCGGCGGACCAGGTCACCGACATGCCGAGCATGGCCGGCTGACAGCCAGTTCGTAGGCAGCAGGGCCGGTCCCGTACGGGGCCGGCCCTTTGTCGTTTTCGGAGCACAGCATTCGTGGGACCGTGCTCCCATGACTCTCGACCCCGAAATCACCCGGCAGATCGAGGCCAACCGGGCCAACTGGGACGCGCGTACGCCGATCCACCTCGCCAGCGCCTTCTACGGCATCGACGGGTCGCGGCCCGCGGAGTCGTGGTTCGCCGACTACGAGTGGAGCGACCTCGGCGAGCTGGCCGGGTGCGAGGTCGTGCATCTGCAGTGTCATCTGGGCACTGAGACGGTGGCGTTCGCGCAGCGGGGTGCGGTGACGTACGGCCTGGACATCTCGGCCGAGGCCGTGGCCGCGGCGCGCCGGATCGCCGCCGAGCGCGGGCTGGCCGTCGACTACCACGAGGCCGACGTCCACGACGCCGTCGAGGTCCTGGGCGCCGGCCGGTTCGACGTCGTCTACACCGGCAAGGGCGCGGTCTGCTACCTGCCCGACATCGACCTGTGGGCACGGGTCGTCCACGATCTGCTCAAGCCCGGCGGCTTCCTCTATCTGGCCGAGTTCCACCCGCTCCTCGACGCCCTCGGTGAGGTGCCGGAGCCCGGTCGGGAGGACTCCCTCGAGCTGCGCCACGACTACCTCTCGGGCCGCGGCGCGATCGCCAAGGACTCGACCCACACCTACACCGACGGCCCGGCGCTGAGCACCGCCACGACGGCGTACGAGTGGCGCCACGGGGTCGGCGAGGTCGTCACCGCCCTCGCCGGAGCGGGCCTGCGGATCGAGCTCGTCCGCGAGGACGAGCGGCTGCCGTGGCCTCGCTTCCCGTCCATGGTGGCGGGGGAGGACGGCTGGTTCAGGCTGCCCGAGCAGGCGCCCCGGATCCCGCTCCTCTACGCGATCCGGGCACGCCGGTCCGAGTGACCGGTATTGGTCGTGCAACGCTTCTGCGACTTCGCCCTCGCGTCGGGGAGTGATGTGTGACCATCCAGGGACTGTTCGGTGATGGCAAGGTGATGGGGGCGTTGCGGGTGCACAAAGATCGTCGATTGACGTATTCACTGGTCGGACCTGCAGCCGTATCCATGTGCGCTGTCGCGTTGGTGGGATGTGGTCAGGAGGCCTCTACCTCCTCGCATACATCCACTGACGTACTCAAGAGCTCGCTCGAGCAGATCGAATCAACTCACATGAAGATGTCGATGAACGTTGGTCCGACGCCCGACGAGGCGATCTATGTCTCGCTGGATGCCAAAGCCACGGTAGGGGATGAGGCGCCCTCACAGGCGAGATGGAGTTTCGCCGGCATGAAGCTTGGCTCGAAGGTCGTCGACGTGAGGGTTCCTGACAGCGACGAGGCATACCTGAGCTACTCCGACTATGGAGCGGAAGAGAACTGGATTCGGGCGTCAAACGTCAAAGAACTCGCGTTGCGCGACGAGATCGCCCGCCCGCTGGACATGGTGGAAGCCATCGCGCGGGATCTAGACGCTGCGACCTACGAGGGCGACGATCCGTCGGGGGCGATGGAAGGTCCCAGATATCTGCTCACTCTTCCGGTCGGAGGACTGGGAGATGCGCTCGCAGGCGTCGCGGAGCTTGCGGAGGTCGACCTTCCGGAGGTGGTCGATGCGTACTTCTGGACGGACGACGAGGGCGATCCGGTCTCGATCGTGTTTGATCCGGAGGACACCGTGCCGGACTTCTCCATGCGGATCGATTTCAATAACAACGACGAGGACTTCACCGTCGAGGTTCCGTCAGTTTGAGGGTGCCGTGGGAGCGGCGCGAGGCCAGATGACGGCGATGGAACTCGACGGGGAAATGAAGTCCGGGACGTTCCGGCCCATATACCTGTGAGTAATGGACGGGAACGTCCCGGACTATCCAATCAAGAACTGTCAGCGGCCGCGGAGGTTGCCGCGCATGCCCTTCATCGAGGTCGGGACGGGGCCCTTCGGGATCGGCATGGTGCCGCGGGTGGCGTCGACGGCCTTGAGGCGGTTGAGGATGTCGGTGATCTCGGGGCCGGAGACGTTGCGGCCGATCTTGGTGACGTGCTTGGTCAGCTGAGGCAGCGGCACCTCGTCCTCACCGTTGCCGGCGACGACGGTCGTGATCGGCACCTCGGACAGGACGCGGGCGTGGGTGCGCTTGGTGCTGGCCAGCAGCGAGCGGACCTTGCTCGGGCTGTTGCCTTCACCGACGAGGACGACTCCCGGAGGACCGACCACGCGGTGGACCAGCGTCTGGCTGCGCGGCTCGACGCCGACCGCCTGGGTGACGGTCCAGCCTCGGCGGAGCATGGTCAGGGCAGCGTAGCCGCCTCCGACCTGGCCCTCGAGCCGGGCGTACATCACCTTCTGCGCGCGCCGCGAGAAGACCACCATCGCGGCGAGAAGGCCGGCCAGCAGGGCGCCGACGATCGTGAAGATCCAGGAGAAGATGCCCTCGCCGGGCAGGAACCAGAAGATCACGCCGGCGACCGCGGCGACGACCACGAAGATCGAGCCGAGGATGAGGCCGATCTTGGGGTCTGACTGCTTGGTGAGCTTGTAGGTCTCCACCATCTGCTGGCGGCGACTCATGGTGCTCGGGTCGGTCTGGGACATCTTCCTCTTTCAGTTCTCGTACGCAGGGACTCACGAAGCCACGGAGGAGGCGTCGCGCGCCTCGATCGCCTGACGGTACAGCCGACCGGCGCGGTAGGACGAACGAACGAGCGGACCGGACATGACGCCGGAGAAACCAATCTCCTCGGCCTCGGCCTGGAGCTCGATGAACTCCTCGGGCTTGACCCAGCGCTCGACGGGGTGGTGACGCACGCTCGGGCGCAGGTACTGCGTGATCGTGATCAGCTCACAGCCGGCCGCGTGCAGGTCGCGCAGCGCCTCGGAGACCTCTTCGCGGGTCTCGCCCATGCCCAGGATCAGGTTGGACTTGGTGACCAGGCCGAAGTCGCGGGCCTGGGTGATCACGTCGAGGCTGCGCTCGTAGCGGAACGCGGGACGGATCCGCTTGAAGATCCGCGGGACGGTCTCGACGTTGTGCGCCAGCACCTCGGGGCGGGACTCGAAGACCTCCTGGAGGAGCTCCGGGATGCCGTTGAAGTCGGGGATGAGGTTCTCGACGCCGGTCTCGGGGTTGAGTTCGTGGATCTGCTTGACGGTCTCGGCGTAGAGCCAGGCACCGCCGTCGGCGAGGTCGTCACGGGCGACACCGGTGATGGTGGCGTACTTCAGGCCCATGGTCTGCACGGACTCGGCCACGCGGCGGGGCTCGTCACGGTCGAGGTCGGTCGGCTTGCCGGTGTCGATCTGGCAGAAGTCGCAGCGCCGGGTGCACTGGTCGCCACCGATGAGGAAGGTGGCCTCGCGGTCCTCCCAGCACTCGAAGATGTTGGGGCAGCCGGCCTCCTGGCACACCGTGTGCAGGCCCTCGGACTTCACCAGCGCGGTGAGCTCCTTGTATTCGGGCCCCATCTTCGCTTTGGTCTTGATCCACTCCGGTTTGCGTTCGATCGGAGTCTGCGCGTTGCGGACCTCGAGACGGAGGAGCTTGCGACCTTCTGGGGCAGGAGCTTGAGTCACCCCACAAGGGTACGCCGCGTGGTGGTGGAACCTCGAAGGCAGGCGGCTACTGGTCGGTCACACCGATCGTCGCCGGCCGCCGCTCAGCCCAGGCTGGGGGAGAGCAGCGGGACCCGCGGAGTCTTCGCGGGGTCGGGCTTGGCTTCGAGGCTCGGGCCCTGCTCGTAGTCGCGCCAGGAGAGCATCTCCGCGATCTGCGCGTGGAGCACCGGCATCGCCTCGGCGTTGCCGATCTGCCGCCCGGCCTCGATCGAGAGGGTGGTGACCCCGGCGTCGGAGATACCGCACGGCACGAACCGCTCGTACCAGCCCAGGTCGACGTCGCAGTTGAGCGCGATGCCGTGCATGGTCACGTGCTGGCTGACCCGCAGCCCGATCGCTCCGACCTTGCGCTCCAGGCGGCGTACGCCGTCAGGGGTCTCGCCCGCGGGCAGCCACACCCCGCTGCGGCCCGGGACGCGGTAGGCGGTGACGCCGAACTCGGCGCAGGTGCGGATCATCGCCTGCTCCAGGCGGCGTACGAAGTCGACGACCTTGACCTTCTCCGGCAGCCGCACGATCGGGTAGGCGACGATCTGGCCGGGGCCGTGGAAGGTCACCTCGCCGCCGCGGTCGACGTCGATCACCGGGGCGCCGCCGGGATCAGCGGGCCGGTCCTCCGGCTTCGTACGCTTCCCCGCGGTGTAGGTCGGCGGGTGCTCGAGCAGCAGCACCGTGTCGGGCTCTTCGCGGTCGACCACGCGCTGATGGATCTGCTTCTGCAGCTCCCAGGCGTCCAGGTAGTCGATCGTCCCGACCTCAACGAAGCGCAGCTCAGTCACACCGAGATCGTACGCCCCGGGCCGAGCCGGGCGGGCAGTGCCCGGAACGGTGAACGCCGGATCGGCGGGATAACGGTTTGGCGATATCCCGGCGGAGGTAAAGAGGCTGTGCGCAGAATGCGCGTGTTTCGACTGGCCGCGCTCGGGAGCGATCGGTCTTCGGATCAGTCTTGAAAGGCACCCAGACGTGCGTACCACCCAGAACCGTCGCCGCCTCGCGGCGGCCGTCCTCGCCCTGACCGCGACCTGCACCGTTGCGGCATGTGGTGAGACCGGCAGCGACGCGAGAGACACGGCTTCCGCGGCCGATGCCGCACCTTCGATCGAGCCCGGCACCACGCTGTCGGCGTCCGAGGCCATGAAGGTCGTGAAAGCGGCCGCCGCGTCCATGTCGACAGTCCACGTCGACATGGAGATCAACGCCGTCGAGGAGGGCGAGAAGATCGCCGGAACCGGCGAAGGCGACTATCAGCAGGACCCGATGGCCTTCCACGTGAAAGGCGAGATCAGCGGCGACGACGGACCGAGCACGGTCGAGTTCGTCACTCTCGACGACATCGCGTACGCCAGCATGGATGGCGAATGGGTGATGGGCGGGTTCGCCACCGTGATGTCGGCGATGATGCCGTCGCCCAACCTCTTCCTGGACTCTGTCACCCACGCGATCTCTGCGGACACCACGACGTACGTCGGGCAGGCGACGATCGACGGTGTCGACACCGCTCACTACACGTTCGATGCGGGCGAGTCGGACTTCGGGGCGGAGGGCTCCACCGTCGATCTCAACGTCGACTCCGAGGGTCGGCTGGTGCGCATGAAGATGGATGGCGGGGACTCCGGAAACATCGTCTTCGACCTGTCCGCTCACGGTGAGCCCGTGACCATCGAGAAGCCGAGCGGCAAGATCACCGACATGTCCGACATGGACCTGTAGTCGTCACCCCGGTGAGATGACGAGCGGCGCGGCCCCCGTGGGGACCGCGCCGCTCGTTGCTTACCGGCTCAGAGCTCGAACTGAGCAGCCTCGAGGCGCTTCTTGACGTCCTGGAGGAAGCGGCCGGCGTCGGCGCCGTCGACCAGGCGGTGGTCGTAGGTCAGCGCGACGTTGACCATGTAGCGCACCGCGATCGTCTCGCCGAGGTCCGGGTCGTCGATGACGACCGGACGCTTCACGACAGCACCCGGGCCGAGGATGGCGACCTGCGGCTGGTTGATGATCGGGGTGTCGAAGAGCGCACCGAACGAACCCAGGTTGGTGATCGTGAAGGTGCCGCCGGAGAGCTCGTCCGGGGTGATCTTGTTGTTGCGCGTGCGGTCGGCGACGTCCGCGATCTTCTTCGCGATGCCGGCGATCGAGAGGTCGCCCGCGTCCTTGACGACGGGGGTCAGCAGACCCTTCTCGGTGTCGACGGCGAAGGCGATGTTCTCGCGGTCGTAGTAGGTGACCGTGCCGGCCTCGATGTCGATCCCGGCGTTGAGCTTCGGGTGCACCTTGAGTGCGTCGATCGCGGCCTTGGCGAAGAACGGCAGGTAGGTCAGCTTGACGCCCTCGCGCTGCAGGAACCCGGCCTTGTTGGCCTCACGGAGGCGGGCGATGTTGGTGACATCGACCTCCATGACCTGGGTCAGCTGCGCCGCGGTGTGCAGCGACTCGGTCATCCGCTCGGCGATCACCTTGCGCAGACGCGAGATCTTCTCGGTGGTGCCACGCAGCGGCGACGGGGCCGCGGGGGCGGCGGAGGCGGCCGGAGCAGCCGAGGCCGCCGGAGCGGCGGCTGCCGGGGCAGCGGCCGGAGCCGACTTCGCGGCGGCCGCCTGGAGGATGTCCTCCTTGCGGATGCGGCCACCGACGCCCGAACCCTGGACGGTGTCGAGGTCGACGTTGTGCTGGGCGGCGAGCTTGCGTACGAGCGGGGTCACGTAGCCGCCGGGCTGGATGGCCGGGGAACCGTCGGTGGACGGCGCGGCGTGGGCGGGGGCCGCAGGAGCGGGAGCGGCCGGGGCCGGCGCGGCAGGAGCCGGAGCGGCCGGAGCCGGCGCGGGTGCGGCGGCGGCCGGAGCGGGCTCGGGCTCCGGGGCAGGAGCAGGCTCGGGCTCGGGGGTGGGCTCCGGGGCCGGGGCGGCGGGCGCGGGCTCGGCGGCCGGAGCGGCGCCGGCGTCACCGACGAGCGCGAGGACGGCGCCGACCTCGACGGTCTCGTCCTCGGCGACCTTGATCTCGAGCAGGGTGCCGGCGACCGGCGAGGGGATCTCGGTGTCGACCTTGTCGGTGGAGACCTCCAGCAGCGCGTCGTCGACGGCGACCGTGTCGCCGACCTGCTTGAGCCAGCGGGTGACGGTGCCCTCGGTGACCGACTCGCCCAGCGCGGGGAGAGCGACCTCGGTGGCGTTGCCACCGGCGGCGGGCGCCGGAGCGGCAGGCGCGGCGGGCTCGGCGGGAGCCTCGGGCTCGGCCGGAGCCGCCGGAGCCTCGGGCTCGGCGGCGGGGGCGGCAGCCTCCGGCTCGGCCGCGGGCGCGGCGGGCTCCGCGGGAGCGTCATCGGCGCCGGCCTCGTCTGCAGCGCCGATGATGGCGAGCAGGCCACCGACCTCGACGGTGTCGTCCTCGGACGCCTTGATCTCGAGCACGGTGCCGGCGACCGGCGAGGGGATCTCGGTGTCGACCTTGTCGGTGGAGACCTCCAGCAGGGCCTCGTCGACCGCAACCGTGTCGCCGACCTGCTTGAGCCAGCGGGTGACGGTGCCCTCGGTGACGGACTCGCCGAGTGCCGGGAGAGTTACTTCGGTGGCCATGGGTTCCTTCGTTCTACGTCTGTTCGTTGCTCTACTTGTATGTCCGGACACGCGCGTCGCCACGACCGAGCCCGAGGGCTCGGCGAGGAGACTCCGTGAGAGAAAGGCGCATCGGTCTGGGTCGACACCTGCCCGACGCACTCATGATGCCGCCAGACGGGCGGCCAAGGGCGTCGATCACGGAGCCCATCTTGTCACTACCCCCGCAGCGCTGTGTCAACCGGACCACTACTGATCGGTAGCCATCTCGCGTACGTAGTCCACCAGTGTTGCCACCGCCACACCCGTGCCTCCGGGAGTGAGATGGCCCGAGGCGCCACCACTGTTGAAAGAGGGTCCGGCGATGTCGAGATGGGCCCAGGGGAGACCGCCGGTGAACTCGCGCAGGAAGGCGGCCGCGTACAGCCCACCGCCCCAGCGGATCCAGTCGTGCTGGTTGAGGTCGGCCACCTTGGAGGAACGGATTCGCTCGTCCATCCATTCCGGGATGGGCATCGGCCACATCTGCTCGCCGGCGACGTCGGCGGCGGCGAGAACACGGTCGACGACGTCCTCGGAGCCGAGTACGCCGCTGACCCGGTCGCCCAGCGCCATCACCATGTGGCCGGTGAGAGTGGCGACGTCGATGATCAGGTCCGGCGAGACCTCGGTGGCCCGCACGAGGGCGTCGGCGAGGATCATCCGGCCTTCGGCGTCCATGTTGGAGACCTCGACGGTCGTGCCGCCGTAGTGGGTGACCACGTCACCGGGGCGGTAGGACGAGCCGGAGACCATGTTCTCCGCCATCGGCACGAACGCGGAGACCTTCACCGGCAGCCCGAAGCGGGCGATCGCGAAGGTCGCCTGGGCCACCGCGGCGGCACCGGCCATGTCCGACTTCATCGTGGACATCGAGCTGCCCGGCTTGATGGTGAGGCCGCCGGAGTCGAAGGTGATCCCCTTGCCGACCAGCGCGATGTGGCCGCGCGCGTCGTCGGGGGAGTATGTGAGCTCGACCAGACGCGGCTTGGCCGCCGAGCCCATGCCCACCGCGAGGATTCCGCCGCAGCCGAGCTCGGCGAGCTGCTTCTCGTCGTACACGGTCGTCTCGACGCCCTCGACCAGCTCGGCCACGTGCGCGATGGCGTCGGCGAACGCCGGGGGAGTGAGGTCGGCCGGCGGGATGTTGACCCACTCGCGGGTGCCGGCGACCGCCTGGGCGAGGACCTGCGCCTCCTCGAAGGCGGTGACCGCGTCCGTACGCCGCGCGATCGCGCTCAGGATCGCGACATCGCTCGGCCCGTTGCCGTCCCCGCCCGACTTGCCGCCGTTCGACTTGGCTGCGCTCGACTTATAGGTCGTATAGGTGTAGCCGCCGAGGACATAGCCCTCGGTGACGGCACGCACCAGCTCGGGGGTGTCGGCGGGAAGGGACACAGCGACGGATGTCGCGTTGGGGACCGAGCGAGCGGCGGCGCCGGCGGCGCGGCGTACGGCATCGGCCGAGTAGCTCCCGTCCGCACCGGCCTTGCCGAGCCCGACCAGCACCAGGAGTTGGGCGCCGATCTCGCTCCCGGCCGGGAGGCGAGTGACCTCACCGGCCTTGCCACTGACACCGAGGGTGGCGAGCATCCCGCGCCACCGGCGACCGTAGGCCGCCTTGACGTCCTCCGCGCCGGCGGTCACCTCGACAGCCTTCGCGCCCTGGCCGATGCCGACGACGACCGCCTCGGCACGGGTCTTCGCAGGGGAGGCGGTACGCAGCGTGTAGGTGATGTCAGGCAGGGTCACGCCGTGCAGTCTAGGTGTGGCGCGCCCAGACGGGGCGCCGACCGGGCAGTGTCGGCCTGGTGCGATAAGTTCGCGGTATGGCTGAAGAGACCTCCACGGGGGGCGGGTCGGAGCTGCTCCAGTCCCCTCTGCACGAAAACCACGTCGGGCTCGGCGCGAAGTTCGGTGAGTTCGGCGGCTGGTCGATGCCGCTGGAGTATTCCGGCGTCATCAAGGAGCACACGGCGGTCCGTGAAGCCGTCGGGGTCTTCGACGTCAGCCACTTGGGCAAGGTCATGATCAGCGGGCCGGGTGCGGCCGACTTCGTCAACGCGTCCTTCACCAACGACCTCAACCGGATCAAGCCGGGCAAGGCCCAATACACGCTGTGCTGCGACGAGGAGACCGGCGGCATCGTCGACGACCTGATCGCCTACTACCGCGACGACGAGCACGTCCTGATCGTTCCCAACGCCGCCAACACCCCGGAGGTCGTGCGTCGGCTCCAGGAGGCCGCGCCCGAGGGGATCAACCTCGCCGACCACCACCGCGACTACGCGGTGCTCGCCGTCCAGGGGCCCAAGTCCGACGAGCTGCTGGAGACGGTGGGGCTGCCGGCCGGACACGAGTACATGTCCTTCGTGGAGGCGGCTGCTCCCGACGTACTCGGTGACGAGATCGGCGTGGTCGTGTGCCGCTCCGGCTACTCGGGCGAGCGCGGCTACGAGCTGATCGTCGCCAACGAGGCCGCCGCCGCGCTCTGGGACGCGCTGCTGTCCCGAGGCGAGGAGCTCGGCGCGGTGCCGTGCGGCCTCGGCGCCCGAGACACCCTGCGTACGGAGATGGGCTACCCGCTCCACGGCCAGGACATCGCCCTGGACGTCACTCCCAACGAGGCCGGCCTCGGCTGGGCCGTCGGCTGGAAGAAGGATGCCTTCTGGGGCCGCGACAAGCTGGTCGCCGAGAAGGAGGCCGGCCCGAAGCGCGTCCTGCGCGGCATCGTCGCCGTCGGACGAGGCATCCCTCGCCCGCACATGACCGCGTCCCTGACCGCCGACGTGCCGGTCGGCGAGGTCACCTCCGGCACCTTCTCGCCCACGCTGAAGAAGGGCGTCGGCCTGGTGCTCGTCTCGACCACGGTCAACCCCGAGGCCGAGATCGGCATCGACGTACGCGGCCGCCGCGAGATCTTCCAGCTCACCAAGCCGCCCTTCGTCCCCTCGCACGTGCGGGAGGGGTGAGCAACGTGAGCATTCCCGACGTTCCCTCCGTCTTCAAGCAGCCGTCGGCGGCCGACCGGCCGTGGTGGTGGCAGCTCGTCGACGCCTCGGGCGCCGAGGTGCCGGTCGACGGCGACCTCGCCGGCCAGCGCTTCGCCAACCAGAGCGACGCCGAGTCGTGGGTGGGCGAGGTCTGGCAGGACCTCTTGGACGCGGGCGTGGCCGCGGTGGTGCTCTTCGAGCACGACCGGCAGGTCTACGGCCCGATGAAGCTGACCGCCTGAGGCTTCTCTCCGGCGATGGCTAGGCTCTCGCGCGTGACTGCCTACGAGTTCCGCCAGGTCGACGTCTTCACCAACGAGCCGCTGCTGGGCAACCCGGTCGCCGTCGTACACGGCGCCGACGGTCTCACCGACGAGCAGATGGCTGCCTTCGCGCGGTGGACCAACCTGTCCGAGACCACGTTCCTGCTGACCCCGACGGACCCGGCCGCCGACTACCGGCTGCGGATCTTCACGGTCAGCGGCGAGCTGCCGTTCGCGGGCCACCCGACGCTCGGGTCGGCGCACGCCTGGCTGGAGGCGGGCGGGAAGCCGAAGGGCACCAGCCTGGTGCAGGAGTGCGGCGTCGGTCTGGTCGAGCTGCGCCGTGAGGAGCGGATCGCCTTCGCCGCGCCTGAGCTGATCCGGGGCGGCGAGGTCGACGAGGAGACGCTGGGAGCCATCGCGAAGGGTCTGCAGATCGAGCGTGGCGACATCCAGGGCGCGCGGTGGTGCGACAACGGCCCGGGCTGGGTCGGGGTGATGCTTGCCGATGCGGAAGCCGTACTGGCCGTGACGCCCGACCACGCCGCTCTGGGGAGTCACAAGGTCGGCCTCGTCGGGCGCTACCCCGAGGGCAGCGAGTGCGCGGTCGAGGTCCGGGCGTATTTCCCGGCCGACGGCGTCGCCTTCGAGGACCCGGTCACCGGGTCGCTCAACGCCGCGCTGGGACAGTGGCTGGCCGGGTCGGAGCTGCCGGAGGCGTACGTCGCTTCTCAGGGGACCGTGATGAAGCGGCGGGGGCGTGTGCACGTCGAGCGGATCGAGGACCAGGTGTGGGTGGGCGGAGACACGCTGACCACCATCCGAGGGACGGTCGAGCTCTGAGCAGAGCTCTGACCTAGGCTGGGGCCGTGCAGTCCTACCTCGATCTGTTGACCCGCATCCTCGACGAGGGCGTGGAGAAGTCCGACCGCACCGGGACGGGCACGATCAGCGTCTTCGGTCACCAGACCCGCTACGACCTCAGCGAGGGTTTCCCGCTGCTGACGACGAAGAAGGTCCACACCCGCTCGGTCTTCGGCGAGCTGCTCTGGTTCCTGCGCGGCGACACCAACGTGCGCTGGCTCCAGGAGCGCGGCATCACGATCTGGGACGAGTGGGCCGACGAGAACGGCGACCTGGGTCCGGTCTACGGCTACCAGTGGCGCTCCTGGCCGACTCCCGACGGGCGCCACGTCGACCAGATCGCCAAGATCATCGACCAGATCCGCACCGACCCCGACAGCCGCCGCCACGTGATCAGCGCCTGGAATCCGGCCGACATCGACGACATGGCGCTGCCGCCGTGCCACACGCTGTGCCAGTTCTACGTCGCCGACGGCAAGCTGAGCCTGCAGCTCTACCAGCGCTCCGCTGACGTGTTCCTGGGGGTGCCGTTCAACATCGCCTCCTACGCCCTGCTGACCCACATGGTCGCTCACGTGACTGGGCTCGAGGTCGGTGACTTCGTGCACACGCTCGGCGACGCCCACCTCTACAGCAACCACCTCGAGCAGGCCCGTCTCCAGCTCACCCGCGAGCCCAGGCCGCTGCCGACGCTGCGGCTCAACCCGGACGTCAAAGACATCGACGCGTTCGAGCTCGAGGACATCACGCTGGAGGGCTACGACCCCGCCCCCGTCATCAAGGCTCCCGTTGCCGTCTGAGGGCGATTCGGGGCGCGTCGTGATGGTCGCGGCCGTTGCCGACAACGGCGTCATCGGCAACGGCCCCGACATCCCCTGGAAGATCCCCGGCGAGCAGGCCGAGTTCAAGGCGATCACGATGGGTCACACGCTCGTCATGGGCCGCACCACCTTCGAGTCCATCGGCCGCCCCCTCCCCGGCCGCACGACGGTCGTCCTGACCACCGACGAGAACTGGGCGTACGACGGTGTCCTGGTCGCCCACGACATCGACTCCGCCCTCGCCCTGGCCGCAGCGGAGCAGGGCGACATCGTCATCGCCGGGGGAGCGCAGGTCTATGCGGCCGCCCTCCCGTACGCCACCGAGCAGGTCATCACCCGGGTCCACCTGACCCCGGAGGGGGACGTCCTCTACCCGGACTTCGACGAGACGGAATGGGTCGAGACGAAGCGTGAGCCCCACGAGGCGTACGACCGCGTCTTTCTCAGTCGTGTCGAGCTCCGGGCGTCGACGACGTCTTGATGCGCAAGCGCGTCGGCTAGCGGCAGGGCAGTGCGATCTCGCCCGCTATGACTGAGGATCCGAGCTTGTGAAGCATTCACAAGCTCGGATCCTCAGTCATAGTCGCCCCATCGCGGGTTGTTGCTGCGACCCGGCCGATCCGTTCGGATCATCGATGTCGGTGCTCGCACGTACGTTCGGCGTATGTGGATCACTACGACCGAGGCCGTGCTCCGACTGGCCGACGTGCACCTGTTGGGCGAGGCCCAGGCGAAGCGGGTGCTGCGCGCGGGGCTGGCCGGGCCGCGGCACCGGGTCGGGTCGGCGTACTTCTACGAGAACGAACGGTTCGAGGAGCTGCTCGCGCGGCCGAGGTGCAGCGACGAGGTGCTCGACCGGTGGCGACCGTTCATCGCGCGGATCGGGCGCCAGCGACCTCTCGACCTGAAGGCGACATGGGAGGAGCAGGCCGCCGTGGTGGCAGGAGACTGGCACCTGCCCCTACTGACGGCCTTCCAGATCGCCGCCCGCAAGCCGCTCCCGCTCGTGGCGACGCTCGGGGCCTGGGCGGTCTTCACCGCCGACCTCGTCGGGCTCAAGCGATCAGACTTGCGGCTCGAACCGCCAGGGGACTGGGCGGCGGACTTCACCAACACCTGGCTCCCGATCGAGAACGGGCCGACCTGGACGATGTGGGGAGCGCCCGTGACGACAGCGCCGCGAGCCGATCCGCTGAGTGCCCACTACCAGGCGCAGGTCATGGCCGAACGAGAGCGCCGTGAGCTGAGCTCCACAGCCCGCCTTCGCTCCCTGACGCGCGAGTAGGTGTCTCGCCCCTCTAAGGTAAACGGCATGGAGCTGCGCATCTTCACCGAGCCCCAGCAGGGGGCGTCCTACGCCGACATCCTCGCTGTCGCCAAGAAGGCCGAGGAGCTGGGGTTCGGGGCGTTCTTCCGCTCCGACCACTACCTGAAGATGGGCTCGGTCGACGGACTGCCCGGACCGAGCGACGCGTGGACGACGCTCGCCGGCCTGGCCCGCGACACGAGCACGATCCGGCTCGGCACCCTGGTCACCTCGGCGACCTTCCGCCTCCCGGGTGTGCTGGCCATCCAGGCCGCCAACGTCGACGACATGTCCGAGGGCCGGGTCGAGCTCGGCCTGGGAGCGGGCTGGTTCGAGCAGGAGCACGAGGCTTACGGGATCCCGTTCCCGGCCCTGGGGGAGCGGTTCGACCGGCTGGAGGAGCAGCTCGAGATCATCACCGGGCTGTGGGCGACCGAGCCGGGGGAGACCTTCGACTTCAACGGGAAGCACTACACGATCAAGGAGAGCCCGGGCCTGCCGAAGCCGATCCAGACCCGTGGCCACGCCGGCTCGATCCCGGTGATCGTGGGCGGTGGCGGCAAGAAGCGTACGCCGACGCTGGCCGCGACCTTCGCCGACGAGTTCAACGCCGCGTTCGTCTCCGTCGAGGAGTCCCAGGCGCTGTTCGAGAACGTCGGGCGCTTCGTCGAGGCGGCCGGCCGGGACGACTCGATCATCTACTCCGCCGCCCAGGTGCTCTGCGTCGGCCGCGACGAGGACGAGATCGCCCGCCGGGCGCAGGCGATCGGCCGCGAGCCCGCCGAGATGCGTGAGAACGGTCTGGCGGGCACCCCGGACGAGGTGGTCGCCAAGATCAAGCGGTTCGAGGACGCCGGCGCGACCCGCATCTACCTCCAGGTGCTCGACCTGAGCGATCTCGACCATCTCGCACTCGTAGCCGACGAGGTCATGCAGCGCGTCTGACGATAGTCTGTACGCCATGACTGATGCTCCCTTCGGCACCGTGCTCTCCGCACTCGTCACGATGTTCAACGACGATGGCTCGGTCGACCTGGAGCAGACCCAGAAAGTCGCCAAGCACCTGGTCGATCACGGCCACGACGGCATCGTCGTCTCCGGCACCACCGGCGAGTCGCCGACGACCACTCCGGCCGAGGACGGCGAGATCCTGGCCGCGGTCAAGGACGCCGTCGGCGACCGCGCCAAGATCGTGGCCGGAATCGGCACCAACGACACCCGCACCACCGTCGAGCTCGCCAAGCAGGCGGCGTCGATCGGCGCCGACGGCCTGCTGCTGGTGACGCCCTACTACAACAAGCCGGGCGAGCGCGGCATCCGCGAGCACTTCCGCACCGTGGTCTCCGCGACGGACACCCCGGTCATCCTCTACGACGTCCCCGGCCGCACCGGCTCCCCGATCACCCTCGACACCTACCGCGAGGCGATCACCTGGGACACCGTCGTCGCGGTCAAGGAGGCCGCCGGCGACTTCCCGCGCGGCACCAGGCTGCTCGACCTCGGCTACTCGATCTACTCCGGTGACGACGCGCTCACCCTCGCCTGGCTGGCGCACGGCGCCGTCGGCGTGATCAGCGTCGCCGCCCACGTGCTCGGCGACCAGACGCGGACGATGATCGACGCCTTCGCGGCGAGCGACATCGAGACCGCCCGCAAGACTTATGCGCGGATGCTCCCCGCGATCGACGCCATCATGGGCGTCCCGAACTACGGAGCCACCACTGCCAAGGCCGCACTCGAGCTGACCGGCGTGATCGACAACCGCAACGTACGAGGGCCTCTGGTGGCTCTCGACAGCGACGAGGTCGAGGCGCTGCGAGCCGGGCTGGAGGCCTCTGGCCTTCTCTAGAAGGAACGCCTTTGTCTCACCCACACCCGGAGCTGACCGAACCCGGCAAGCTCCCCAAGGGCGGCCTGCGGGTCACCCCTCTCGGCGGCCTCGGCGAGGTCGGCCGCAACATGACCGTCTTCGAATACGACGGCCGGCTGCTGATCGTCGACTGCGGTGTGCTCTTCCCCGAGGAGCAGCAGCCTGGCGTCGACCTGATCCTGCCCGACTTCGGCCCGATCCGTGACCGCCTCGGCGACATCGAGGCGCTGGTCCTGACCCACGGTCACGAGGACCACATCGGCGCGACGCCCTACCTGCTCCGCGAGCGTCAGAACATCCCGCTGGTCGGCTCTGAGCTGACCCTGGCCCTGCTCGGCTCCAAGCTGCGCGAGCACCGCCTGCGCGAGACGGTCCAGCACAAGGTACGCGAGGGCGACACGATCTCCTTCGGGCCGTTCGAGCTCGAGTTCGTCGCGGTCAACCACTCCATCCCGGACGCGCTCGCGGTCGCGATCCGCACCGGCGCCGGCCTCGTGCTGCACACCGGCGACTTCAAGATGGACCAGCTGCCACTGGACGGCCGGATCACCGACCTGCGCGCGTTCGCCCGGCTCGGCGAGGAGGGTGTGGACCTGTTCCTCACCGACTCCACCAACGCCGAGGTCCCCGGCTTCACGACCGCCGAGAAGAAGATCGCCCCGGCGATCGAGCAGGTCTTCCGCGAGTCCGACCAGCGCATCATCGTGGCCTGCTTCGCCTCCCACGTGCACCGCGTCCAGCAGGTGCTCGACAGCGCGGTCGCACACGGCCGCAAGGTGGCGTACGTCGGTCGCTCGATGGTCCGCAACATGCAGATCGCGTCCGACCTGGGCTACCTACACGTGCCCGAGGACGTCATCGTCGACGCCAAGGAGCTCGCCGAGCTGCCGCCGGAGCGGGTCGTCATGGTCTCGACCGGCTCGCAGGGCGAGCCGATGTCGGCGCTGTCGCGGATCGCGAACGGCACCCACAACTTCGTCCACATCGAGCCGGGCGACACCGTCCTGCTCGCGTCGAGCCTGATCCCCGGAAACGAGAACTCGGTCTACCGGGTGATCAACGGCCTCGCCCGCCTCGGCGCCAACGTGGTCCACAAGGGCAACGCCCTGGTGCACGTCTCCGGCCACGCCAGCGCCGGCGAGCTGCTCTACTGCTACAACATCGTCCGCCCGCGCAACGTGATGCCCGTCCACGGCGAGGTGCGCCACCTGCTCGCCAACGGCGACCTGGCCCGCCAGACCGGCGTGGAGAGCGTCGTCTACGCCGAGGACGGCGTGGTCGTCGACCTGATCGACGGCAAGGCCGAGATCGCGGGCAAGGTCGAGTGCGGCTACGTCTTCGTCGACGGCACCACCGTCGGTGACGTCACCGAGTCCGAGCTCAAGGACCGCCGCATCCTCTCCGAGGAGGGCTTCGTCTCGATCATCGTCGTGGTCGACTCGGTCAACGGCACCGTCGCCAGCGGCCCGGAGATCCACGCCCGCGGCCACGTGTGGCCGGACAACGCCTTCGAGCCGATCAAGCAGCCGATCGTCAAGGCGGTCAACCGGGCCATCTCGGAGGGTGCGACCGACACCTACCAGCTGCAGCAGGCCATCCGGCGTACGTTCGGGCGCTGGGTCTCCAGCACCCACCGTCGCCGCCCGATGATCGTCCCGGTCGTCATCGAGGCCTAGAGCGCCAGCAGCACGCCAGCCGTGATCAGCGCCTGGCCGACGTGATAGGTCACCATGATCTGCACGTTGGTCAGGCGCGGCGGCTCGTTGCCGTGCTCGGCGAGGTTGATCCCGATCAGGGTGTCGCTGACGACGAAGATCAGCGCACCCACGGCGATCCACACGCTCCCGGTCATCCAGCCGAGCACGAGCATGCTGGCGATCACCAGCGAGTACGCGGCCAGGGCCGCAGCCGTCGGCACACCGCCCATCTGACGGGCGCCCCCGAGCACCCGGCCCATCGGGATCGCCAGCACGACCGCGACCACGATTCCGGCCCAGGACCACGCGGGGGTCTCCAGACCGAGGGCGAGGAAGGTCACGGCGTACGCCAGATGGCCGACGAAGAAGAACCCCACCCCGCCGAGGAAGCGCCGGGTGGAGGCCCCGATCATCGAGATGTCGCCGAGCATCCCGAAGAAGAGTGCGACGATCAGCCACCACGCTGCTGGCTCGCCGTCGCTGACGAGCCCCACCAACACCATCAGCCCCACCATCACCAGGGGCTTGGTGACGTAGTGGGTCCGCCGCCAGCCGAACCACACGCAGGTCCAGTCCGCCACGGCGTCGGCGGTGGTGAGAAGGGCGATGAGGACTGCGAGGCTCTGCATGGCGGCAAACTACACCGATGCAACACACCCCCATGGGGTCCCGGAGCCAGGCCGCTCGGTCAAATACCCTGCTTGTATGGCGACCCGTACGTCTTCCCCGCCGGGTTCGCGGAGCTCGACCACCAACAAGAGCACCCGTCCCCGGAGTACGACCACGACAAAGCGAGCAACGGCCACGAGCCGGGCCCGCTCCAAGGCAACGCCGGCCAAACGCCGCCCTGCCGCGAAGAAGAAGACGACGAACCGTACGCCACCCCGTGCCGTGCGCAACGGGCCCAGCCCGATCGCGGTCCTCTTCGATGCCATCTTCTCGACCATCGCGAGCCTGTGGCTGGCGATCGCCGGGGGAGTGGCGGCCATCTTCCGCGTCGGCGGCCAGGCCGCCAGCGACCTCGAGCCGGAGCACCGGCGCGACGGCGCCGGCCTGTTCCTGATCGGCCTCTCCGTCCTCGTCGCCGCCGGCGTCTGGTTCCAGCTCGGCGGGCAGTTCTTCGACGTCGTACGCATCGCCGTGGCCGGCGTCGTCGGCAAGGTCGGCTGGCTGGTGCCGGTCGGGCTCGTCGTCGCCGGTGCCCGGCTGATGCGCGACCCGGTCAACGCCGCTCCGGTCGGCCGGCTCGCGATCGGCTGGGCCGCGTTCCTGATGGCCACGCTCGGCATCATCCAGATCGCCAACGGCAACCCGCAGCCCACCTCGGGCGACAGCACCGAGCTGCAGTGGGCCGGCGGTGCGATCGGCTACGTCGTGGCCAGCCTGCTGCTCGACGTGCTGCGCTCGACGGCCGTGGTCGTCGTACTCCTGTCCCTTCTGGTCGTCTTCGGGATCCTGGTGATCACCGGGACCCCGCTCTACCAGGTGCCGAGTCGCCTGGTGGAGCTGCGCGACCGGGCGCTCGGCCTGACGCCGCCCGAGGAGATGAGCGAGAGCGGCACCAACATCCGGCGGGTGCGCCGGGGCAACAAGCTCTTCGCCGACGACGACACCTTCGACCCGGAGGGCTTCGAGCCCTACGAGACGCCGCTCCTCGAGGAGGAGAAGCCGAAGAAGAAGCGCAAGAAGGACGGGCTCGACATCGCGCTCGCCCTTGACGAGGACCCGGACGCCGACACCCAGCCCGACGAGGCCGTGCCCAGCGATGCGGCAGGCCTCATGCCCGCGGTCTCCGACGGGGCACCGAGGCCCGGTCAGAAGCGCGGCCCCAAGGGCGACCTCGAGCCGCCGCCGCACGCCGAGCTGCCGCAGCGGGTCGAGCAGCTGATGCTCGCCGGCGACGTCGCCTACACGCTCCCGGGCAGCGACCTGCTCAAGCCCGGCTCGCCGCACAAGGCCCGCTCCAAGGCCTCCGACGACATCGTCAGCCGGCTCCAGGCGGTGCTCGAGGAGTTCAACATCGATGCCGCGGTCACCGGCTACACCCGTGGCCCGACGGTCACCCGCTACATCGTGGAGCTCGGCGCCGGCGTGAAGGTCGAGAAGATCACCGGCATCCAGAAGAACATCGCCTACGCGGTGGCCTCCGCGGACGTACGCATCCTCTCGCCGATCCCCGGCAAGTCGGCCGTCGGTGTGGAGATCCCGAACATCGACAAGGAGATCGTCACCCTCGGCGACGTGCTCCGCTCCAACGCCGCGCGCGGCGACCACCACCCGATGATCACCGGTGTCGGCAAGGACGTCGAGGGCGGCTTCGTCGTCGCCAACCTCGCCAAGATGCCCCACCTGCTGGTCGCGGGTGCGACCGGTTCGGGTAAGTCGTCCTTCATCAACTCGATGATCACCTCGGTGCTGATGCGGGCCACGCCCGACGAGGTGCGGATGATCATGGTCGACCCCAAGCGGGTCGAGCTCAACTCCTACGAGGGCGTGCCGCACCTGATCACGCCGATCATCACCAACCCGAAGAAGGCTGCCGAGGCGCTGGCCTGGGTCGTACGCGAGATGGACATGCGCTACGACGACCTGGCCAACTTCGGCTTCCGTCACGTCGACGACTTCAACAAGGCGGTCCGTGCCGGGAAGGTGCAGCTCCCGCCCGACTCCGAGCGCGTGCTGTCGCCCTACCCCTACCTGCTGGTCATCGTCGACGAGCTCGCCGACCTGATGATGGTCGCCCCGCGCGACGTCGAGGACGCGGTCGTACGCATCACCCAGCTCGCCCGGGCCGCCGGCATCCACTTGGTGCTGGCGACGCAGCGGCCCTCGGTCGACGTGGTCACGGGTCTGATCAAGGCCAACGTGCCCTCGCGGCTCGCCTTCGCGACCTCGTCGCTGGCCGACTCGCGCGTCATCCTCGACCAGCCCGGTGCGGAGAAGCTGGTCGGCCAGGGTGACGGGCTGTTCCTGCCGATGGGCTCCTCCAAGCCGATCCGTGTGCAGGGCTCCTGGGTCTCGGAGTCGGAGGTCAACGCGGTCGTGAAGTCGGTCAAGGGACAGCTCGAGCCGTCCTACCGCGACGACGTGACCGCCCCGGCGGAGTCCAAGCGGGTGCTGGACGACGACATCGGCGACGACATGGACCTGGTCATCCAGGCGATCGAGCTGATCGTCTCGACCCAGTTCGGGTCGACCTCGATGCTGCAGCGCAAGCTCCGCGTCGGGTTCGCCAAGGCCGGTCGCCTGATGGATATCCTCGAGTCGCGCGGTGTGGTCGGTCCCTCCGAGGGCTCCAAGGCACGCGACGTACTCGTCAAGCCGGACGAGATCGACGGCGTCATCGCAACAATCCAGGGGGAGATGTGAGCGAGAATTCACCGGCGGTCGAGACCGTCGACCCTGCCGAGACCGTCGAGACCCACGACGTCGACGTCGTCGAGGTACGCCGCAACGGCCGCCTCGCGCTGGTGGTGGCGCTCGCGTCGCTGCTCGTCGGCATCGCCTTCGTGCTGCGTGGCGGCATCGAGGGCTATCTGGTCGGCCTGATCCTGCTCGTCGTCGCGGCGGTGCAGGGCTGGACGGCCTGGGACTCCCGGATGCCGCTGCTGCTCGTCGACGAGCAGGGCGTACGCCTCCGCTTCGGCCAGACCTGGCAGGGCATCCCGTGGTCGAAGATCGAGTCCGTCGAGCATACCCCGCGTCCGGACGGGATCGAACGGTTCTGGAAGGACGGCCGCATCGGCGTGCTGCTGCACGACGAGGACGAGGTGCTCGAGGAGCTCTCGCCGACCGCCCGGCGCCAGGCGATGCTGACCGAGCGCCTCTACGGCCTCCCGTTCTCGCTCCCGCTCGGCCTCTCCACCCGCGTCCTGGGCGCCGGTGACGACGTCACCGAGGCCATCGCGATCGTCGCCGCCGACGGCGTCGAGGTCGTCGAGATCGACCCCGCGCTCGACGTGGAGGAGCCGGAGACGGACACCGACGAGAGCGCCGAGGACCACCCTGCCGATGCCGCCTCGGACGACGGTGACACCGCCGTCCGTCCGCCCCTCTCCGGGCGGGCCGGAGACACCAACCCCCGGATGCTCCGGGTCTTGGACGAGCCTGATATCAATGCCGCAGACGTGGTGGACGAGGCGGAGCAGGACCAGGTGGACCGGGACACTGAGCAGGACGAGACGACGCCGACGACCGACCCCGAGCCCGAAGTGAATCTCGTGACAGAGGCGAAGGCGGAGCCGGTCGCACCGCTGCGCGAGCCCTCGACGGCGGTCCGGGTGGACGTACGCTACGTGCCCGAGGAGCCCCAGGAGACCATCGCCATCCACGGCGCGAATGCGCTCCAGCTGGACCTGGCCGAGGCGGCGTTCGCCGACGTGGACGTCGAGGACTCGGATGTCGACGAGGACGTCGACGAGGACCTCGAGGACTCCGAGCCCGAGGGCGTACGTGCGATCGCGGTGCCCGACGAAGGCGTCAAGGCGCTGGCTATCGACGGCGTCGACGACGAGCCCACCGAGGTGGTGCCGGCCAAGGTCCCCGAGATCGGTGCCGAGATCGCCGCGGCCCGCCGCCGGCTCGCCCTGGACATGGACGGCCTGGCCGAGTGGACCCGGATCCGTCCGCACGTCATCGAGGCGATCGAGGTCGACGACTTCGGCCCCTGCGGCGGCGACTTCTACGCCCGTGGCCACCTGCGTACGCTGGCGCGCGTCCTCGGCATCGAGGTCGCGCCGCTGCTGCGCACCTATGACGAGAAGTACGCCTCAGGTCCGGTCAGCCCGCGCGCCGTCTTCGAGGCCGAGCTCGCCCACAGCGCCGCGATCCGCCCCGTCCGGCGCATGCGTGGCGGTCCGTCCTGGTCGGTCCTGGTCGCCGCGGTGATGGCGGTCATCCTGGTCTGGTCGGTCGCGCGCCTGGTCATCGACGGCACCCAGCACGAGCCCGAGGCCGGAGCGATCCAGCTCGACGGCTCCGCCGGCACCGACAGCCCCTACGGCAAGTCCTCGCCCGTACCGGTGACCATCTCTGCCGCCGGTGGCGGTGCCCATGTGGTCGTCCGCGACTCGCGCGGCAAGGTGGTCTTCAGCGGTGACCTCGCCTTCGGTGAGTCCAAGGAGCTCCAGGTCACCCCGCCCCTGCGCGTACAGACCTCCGACGGGTCCCTCAAGGTCGCCGTCGGCGACGGCAAGGCCAAGGCCCTCGGCAAGACCGGCGAGGCCGCTCAGCGCACCTACACCGCCAACTAGCCCGCACCTTCTTCGCCGAGTCGGCTCGTCATGACGAGCCGACTCGGCGCTGTTTTCGGTCAGAACGCGCCGACTCGGCGGGCTTGTTAAAGAGATCGGGATTTGGTGACGCGGGTCACATCGGGTTTGGGACCATGACATCCGAGAGAGCGCTCTCACGAGTCGCCAGACTCATCGCTCATTCATCGGGAAGCGAGTCATCATGAGAAGTCTCAAGGCATTAGGAGCCGCTGTGATCGCGGCCGGCGTGGTCGCCGTGGCGATCCCACTGACATCCTTCGGGCAGGCGTCCGAGGCGTCGGAGCCGGGCACGCCGGCCGGCTGGACGAAGGTGTGGAGCGACGACTTCACCGGCACGGCCGGGTCGCGGATCAACACCGACAACTGGATGTACGACATCGGCCACTCCTACCCCGGCGGCGCGGCCAACTGGGGCACCGGGGAGATCGCCTACCACAGCGACAGCACCCAGAACGTCTACCAGGACGGCAACGGCAACCTGGTCATCAAGCCGATCCGCGACGGCGCCGGCAACTGGACCTCCGGGCGCATCGAGACCACCCGTACCGACTTCCAGCCGCCCTCCGGCGGCGTGCTCCGCGTCGAGGGACGCATCCAGATGCCGAACGTCACCGGCGCGGCGGCCCAGGGCATCTGGCCGGCGTTCTGGATGCTCGGCGAGCCCTTCCGCGGCAACTACTGGAACTGGCCGGGCATCGGCGAGATCGACATCATGGAGAACGTCAACGGCGCCAACCAGGTGTGGGGCACGCTGCACTGCGGCACTTCCCCCGGCGGTCCGTGCAACGAGACCACCGGCCTCGGCGGGACGCTCCAGGGCTGCCCGGGCTCGACCTGCCAGTCGTCGTTCCACACCTACGCGATGGAGTGGGACCGCAGCACCAGCCCGCAGCAGATCCGGTTCTACGTCGACAACACGCTCTACCACACGGTCCGCTCGGACCAGGTCGACGCGACGACCTGGAACAACGCGACCAACCACGGCTTCTTCATCATCCTGAACGTCGCGATCGGCGGCGGCTGGCCCGGCAACCCGACCTCGGCGACCGCCTCCGGTGTGCCCATGCTGGTCGACTACGTCGCGGTCTACTCGAAGGGCGGCGGCACCACCGAGCCGACCGACCCGCCCGCCCCGGGCAACCGGGACGCCTACTCCACCATCCAGGCCGAGTCCTACAACGCCCAGAGCGGCACCCAGATGGAGGCTACGACCGACACCGGCGGCGGTCAGAACGTCGGCTATCTCAGCAACGGCGACTGGCTCCGCTACGACGGCGTGAACTTCGGCTCGAGCGCCGCCCGTACGTTCTCCGCGCGCGTCGCCTCCGGTGCGCCGGCAGGGGTGAGCGGCCTGGTCGAGGTACGCCTCGACAACGTGAACAACGCCCCGATCGGCAGCTTCTCGGTGGCCAACACCGGAGGCTGGCAGAGCTGGCGTACGGTCCCGGGCAGCATCAGCGGGGTGACCGGAACGCATACGGTGTTCCTGCGGTTCACCAGCGGCCAGCCGGCCGACTTCGTCAACCTCAACTGGTTCACGTTCTCAAGGTGAGCGGTAGGCGATAGGTTTCGATACATGAACGAGACCCCGGCCGGCCGGCCGACGCTGGAGACGGTGGCCCGGGCCGCCGGGGCCTCGCGAGCGACGGTCTCGCGCGTCGTCAACGGCTCCACGACCGTACGTCCCGACGTCGCCGAGAGCATCCGCCGGGCCATCGCCGACCTCGGCTACGTGCCGAACCCGGCGGCGCGGAGCCTGGTGACGCAGCGTACGGACTCCATCGCCCTGATCCTGCCGGAGTCCGCGACCCGGGTCTTCTCCGACGACGCCTTCTTCCCCGGCGTGATCCGGGGTGTCGGGGAGGCGCTGGAGAAGGCGGACAAGCAGCTGGTGCTGCTGCTCGCCTCGACGCAGTCGAGCCACGACCGGATCCTGCGCTACGTGCACGGCCGCACCGTCGACGGTGTCGTGCTGGCGTCCATGCACGGGGCCGACACCCTGCCCGAGGAGCTGCGGGTCGCAGGCGTCCCGGTCGTCACCAGCGGGCGGCCGCTGGGCGAGGCGACCGTGCCGTACATCGACGTCGAGCACGCCAGCGGCGTGGAGGCGGCGATGAACCACCTGATCGGTCTCGGCCGGCGCCGGATCGCGACCATCTGCGGGCCGCAGGACATGGTCGCCGGGCGCGAGCGCCTGGCGGGCTACCTCACCGGTCTGCAAGCCTTGCCGGGGGCGGTGCCGCTGGTCGAGGAGGGCGACTTCATGCGCCAGTCGGGTATCGACGCGATGGAACGGCTGCTGCAGCGCGATCCCGGCATCGACGCCGTCTTCGCGGCCTCCGACCTGATGGCCGACGGCGCCCTGCGTACGCTGCGCCGGCTCGGCCGCCGGGTCCCCGATGACGTGGCGGTGATCGGGTTCGACGACGTCGAGGCGGCCCGGTTCACGGACCCGCCGCTGACGACGGTGCACCAGCCGATCCACGAGATCGGCACCCGCCTGGCCGGGCAGATCCTCCGTCTGGTCGCGGGGGAGGACGTCGAGCCCTCCGTCGTGCTCCCGACGCGCCTGGTGATCCGCGAGTCCGCCTGAGCCGACGGCTCAGGAGTCGCCCGCCCGGTAACGCCGCTCGGGGCGTCCGGCGGTGCCGTAGTTGAGACGTACGCCGATCCGGCCCGTGCTCGCGAAGTGCTCGAGATAGCGGCGCGCACTCACCCGGGAGACTCCGATCTCCTCGGCGCACTCGGTGGCGCTGAGCTCGCCGGCGGTTTGCAGCGCGGCCAGCACGGCCCGGGCGGTCTCCGCGCTGAGCCCCTTCGGCAGCCGCTCCCGGGTCTCGCGTGCGCCCTGGTGGCTGAAGACCTCGTCGATGCCGGCCTGGACCTCGTCGCGGTGCTCGGCCCCCTCGGCTCCCTCGGCCCGCTGCCCGATCCGGGCGAGCGCCTCGCGGGAGCGGCGTACGTCGTCGAGCCGGGCGGCCAGGTCCTCGAACGGGAACGGCTTGACCACGTAGTGGGCGGCGCCACCGGCCGCGGCGGCCCGCACCGTGTCGGCCTCGCGGGCGGCGGTGATGACGATGACGTCGGCGTCGTCGCCTCGTCCGCGCAGCCGGCGCAGCAGCTCGATGCCGCTGAAGTCGGGAAGGTGCACGTCGAGCAGCAGCACGTCGGGGGAGAGGCGGGCGGTCTCCGCGAGCGCCTGGGAGCCTGTTGCGGCCACACCGACGACGCGGAACCCGTCGACGCGCTCGACGAAGCGGGTGTGGATCGAGGCCACCATGAAGTCGTCCTCGACCACGAGCACGGTGAGCTCCGGTGCGGACGTCATCGGGCCTCCTCGGGGGCAGTATCGCCGGGTGGGGCGGCGGGTGGGGTGGTGGGTGGGGCGAGCGGTGCGGCGCCCGGCAGGGTCGCGATGAAGACCGCTCCGGGGCGCTCCGCCGACCCGCTATTCTCCACCTCGACCTCGCCGCCGCGTGCACGGCACACCAGCTGGACCAGCGCGAGCCCGACGCCGCGGCCGCTGGCGTCGCGCGGCTTGGTGCTGAAGCCGCGCCGGAAGATCTCGGGCAGACGTTCGGCGGGCACCCCGCCGCCGGTGTCGGAGACGCGGACGGTCACGGTCTGGCCCGCGGCCGTCAGGCGTACGCCGACCCGGCCGTCGAGCGGCCCGACCAGCGCGGCCGCGTCGACGGCGTTGTCGACCAGGTTGCCGAGGACGGTGACCACGTCGGCGGAGCCGTCGGGGGTGAGCCGGGGGAGCGAGCTGGCGGCGTCCAGGTCGATGCTCACCCGGCGCTCGGCGGCCAGGCTCGCCTTGGCGATGAGCAGGGCGGCCACCGCGGGGTCGTCGATCCGGGAGGTGATGTGGTCGCTCAGTGCCGCCCGGCGCGCGGTCAGCCCGGTGACGAACTGGCCCACCTCGGCGTACTCCTCCAGCTCGAGGAGCCCGGTGATGGTGTGCAGCTGGTTGCTGAACTCGTGGGTCTGCGCCCGCAGGGTCTCGGTGACGCTCTCGCGGGCGTTGAGCTCGCTCTGCAGTGCCACCAGCTCGGTGCGGTCGCGCAGCGTGGTGACGGTGCCGGCGGGGCGGCCGTCGTGGTGGACCCGGTTGCGGTTGAGCACGAGCACCCGCTCGCCGGCGACCAGCGGTGCGTCGTGCACCTCCTCGGCTCCGCTGAGCAGGGCGAGGGTCTCGGCGGGCAGGTCGAGCTCGTCGAGCCGGTGCCCGGTCGGGTCCGAGGTCAGCCCGAGCAGCTCGCGGGCGCTGTCGCTCATCAGGCTGACCCGCCCGTCGGCGCCGACCGCCAGCACCCCCTCGCGGATCGAGCGGAGCAGGCCCTCGCGGTGGTCGGCGAGTGCGGCGATGTCGCGCGGCTCCAGCCCGCGCGTACGTCGCTTGATCAGCCGCGCCAGCAGCCACGACCCGAGCACGCCGAGCGCGAGACCGGCGAGCAGCACGGTCAGGGCGTCGGCCCAGGTGCGGGCGAGGCGCTCGGTCAGCGGCGGATAGTCCTCGGTCACGACGACCACGCCGACCGGACGCGGCGCCTCGGCGTCCGCGCCGGCCGAGCCACCGCCGTAGACGGGGACCTGGGCGGCGATCGCCCGGCGGCCGGCGTCGTCGATGTCGCCGGACCAGGCCCGGCTCGTCTCGCGCCTGCCCAGATCGAGGGTCTCGCCGACCCGGGTGGGGTCGGTGGCGACCAGGACCGTGCCGTCGAGTGCGGTGAGGTAGGCGGTGTCGGCGCCCGCGTCGGCGGCCCGGGTCTGCAGGTAGAAGCCCAGGGCCTGCCGGTCGGGAGCGCTGCTGGTCAGCCCGTCCTGGATCGCCGCGATCCCGGCCAGGCTCTCCGCGGCGGCACGCAGCCGGTCCTCGCGGGAGTCACGGAAGTCGGCGTCGCTCTGCCGCAGGGAGACGATGCTGGTCGCCACGACGACGAGCAGCAGCACCGAGAGCTGCAGCAGCAGCACCTGTCCGGCCAGCGACAGGTGGCGCCGCGGTCGCTGTGGCCACAAGTTACACAACCTCCTTTGGTTGCCGAATGGTGACGGCGGTCACCCCGGACTGTGACCATCGCCACTGACCGTTTCATCCCCTGGAGTCTGGAGGCCAGCCGTTGTCGACGCCGACATCGCAGTCCCCGCCCCGACCGCCGCTGCCGATGCAGCGGGGCCGGGCAGCGAGCATACGCCGTACCCGTGCCCTCGCCGTCGTACTCGTGACCTGCCTGCTCGCCGCGGCATCGGCCTGCGGCGTGACCCGTGGCGAGCAGTCCCGTGACCTCGACATGTGGATCCCGAACAGCCCCGGTGGCGGCTACGACCAGACCGGCCGGGCGGCCGTGGGGGTCCTCGACCGCGACAACATGACCGGCGGTGACATCCAGGTGACCAACATCCTGGGCGCCGGCGGCTCCGTCGCGATGTCCCGCCTGATGAGCGAGGAGGGCAACGGCAACCTGCTCATGACCATCGGTCTGGGCGTCGTCGGCTCCACCTACTCCTTCGGCGTGGACGCCCGCCCCCAGGACGCCACCCCGATCGCCCAGCTCATCGAGGAGCAGGAGGGTGTGCTGGTCCCGGCCGACTCGCCCTTCAAGACCATCGACGACCTGGTGAAGGCCTGGTCCGAGGACCCCGAGTCCATCGTGGTCGGCGGCGGCTCCTCACCCGGTGGCCCCGACCACCTCTTCCCGATGCAACTGGCCGAGGCCGCCGGCATCGACCCGAAGAAGGTCAAGTACGTCCCCTACGACGGTGGTGGTCCGCTCACCAGCGCGCTGCTGGGGCACAAGATCGACGTCGGCTTCTCCGGTCTCGCCGAGTTCGAGGGCCAGGTCGAAGCCGGTGAGCTGCGGGTCCTGGCCGTCTCGGGCGACGAGCGTGGCACGGGCGTCTTCGCCGACGCACCGACGCTCACCGAGAGCGGCATCGACCTGGTGTTCCTCAACTGGCGCGGCGTACTCGCCCCGCCGGGCATCAGCGACGAGCGCCGGCAGGAGCTGATCGACCTGCTCACCCGGATGCACGACTCGAAGCAGTGGCAGCAGGCACTGAAGGACAACGGCTGGACCGACGCCTTCGTCACCGGCGACGACTTCGACGACCTGCTGGTCGAGCAGGACCAGCGCGTCGCCTCGACATTGAAGGAGCTGGATCTGCTGTGAGCGTCCACGAAACCGAAACCCAACCCCCCGAGCCCACGAGCCCCGCGCGCCGGGTCGACGTCGGCCAGTACGGCCTGTCCCTGTTCCTGGTCGTCATCGGGATCTACACCGTCGTCGATGCCACCGGCCTGGACGTCGGCTTCGCCGACCCGGTCGGCCCCCGCGTCTTCCCGTACGTCATCGGCGCCGGCCTCGTCGTCGTCGGTGCGCTGCTGGCGGTCGCCACCGCCCGCGGCTCCCAGCCGGAGCCCGAGGAGGGGGAGGACGTCGACCTGAGCTCGTCGGCCGACTGGCTGACGGTCCTCAAGCTGGTCGCGGTCCTGCTGTTCACGGTCGCGACCGTGAACCTGCTCGGCTGGGCGATCTCGGGGGCGGCGCTGTTCGCCGGCGCCGCCTGGTGCCTCGGCAGCCGAACGCTCGTGCGGGACGTGATCGTCGGGCTCGTCCTCTCGGTCGCCAGCTGGTACGCCTTCTACGTCGGTCTGGGCATCCCGCTCACCCCTGGCGTACTCGACGGGATCCTGTGAGGACTGACTGATGGAGAACTTCGAACTTCTCATGGGTGGGCTCGAGTCCGCCCTGACCCCGATGAACCTGCTCTACGCCGCCATCGGCGTGCTGCTGGGCACCTTCGTCGGCGTGCTGCCCGGCATCGGGCCGGCGATGGCCATCGCGCTGCTGCTGCCGGTGACGTACCGGCTCGAGCCGACCAGCGCGTTCATCATGTTCGCCGGCCTCTACTACGGCGGCATGTACGGCGGCTCCACCACCTCGATCCTGCTGAACACACCGGGGGAGTCCGCCTCGGTGATGACGGCGCTGGAAGGCAACCGGATGGCCAGAGCGGGGCGTGGCGCGCAGGCGCTGGCCACCGCCGCGGTCGGCTCGTTCGTCGCCGGCACCATCGGCACCATCCTGGTGGCCTTCTTCTCGCCGGCCCTGGCCGACGTGGCCGTCGAGCTGGGTGCGCCCTCGTACTTCGCGCTGATGGTCCTGGCCCTGGTCATGACCACAACGGTGCTCGGCACCTCGGCCCTGCGTGGCTTCGCCGCGCTGTTCCTCGGCCTGACGATCGGTCTGGTCGGTCTCGACCTCAACACCGGCCAGCCGCGGCTCACCTTCGGCGTGACCCAGCTCGTCGACCGGCTCGACATCGTGGTCGTCGCGGTCGGCATCTTCGCTCTCGGCGAGGCCCTGTGGGTGGCCGCCCATCTGCGCCGTCGCCCGGCGCACGTGGTCCCGGTCGGCCGGCCCTGGATGGGACGCGACGACTGGGGCCGCTCCTGGAAGCCGTGGCTGCGCGGCACCGCCTTCGGGTTCCCGTTCGGCGCGCTTCCTGCCGGTGGCGCGGAGATCCCGACGTTCCTCTCGTACCTGACCGAGCGGAAGCTCTCCAAGCGCGGCGACTTCGGCCGTGGCGCGATCGAGGGCGTCGCCGGGCCGGAGGCGGCCAACAACGCCTCGGCCGCCGGGATGTTCGTGCCGATGCTGGCTCTCGGCCTGCCGGTGACGGCCACGGCCGCGGTGATGCTCTCCGCGCTCCAGGGCTACGGCATCACCCCCGGTCCGCAGCTGATGACCGACCACGCCGACCTGGTGTGGACGCTGCTGGCCAGCCTCCTGATCGGCAACACCCTGCTGCTGGTGCTCAACCTGCCGCTGGCGCCGCTGTGGGCCCGGCTGCTGCGGATCCCGAGGCCGCAGCTCTACGCCGGCATCCTGTTCTTCGCCTGCCTGGGTGCGTACGCCACCAACCTGGACCCGTTCGACATCGCGCTGCTGGTCGCCTTCGGCCTGCTCGGGCTGATGATGCGCCGCTTCGGACTGCCGGTGCTCCCATTGATCCTGGGTGTCATCCTGGGGCCGTTGATGGAGACCAAGCTGCGGGAGGCGCTGACGATCTCGGGCGGTGACTACGCGGCGCTGCTGAGCGAGCCGCTCGCGGTGGTCATCTACGTCCTGATCGCGCTGTTCATCCTGGGCCGGCCGTTCATCGCCCGGCTCCGGGCACGGGCCGAGCAGTCGGCCGAGATCGAGGACGAGGACGAGAAGGAGAAGGTGTTGTGATGAGTGAGACCCCCGCAGGTGGCTGGGTGGTCGTGGCGTGGGCGCCCGACGTCTACGGCTCGGTCGCGCTGGACTGGGCGCTGGCCGACGCCGAGCGCCGCGACCGTGGCGTCGTGGTCGTCAACGCCTCCCGGGGCGACGCCCTGGTCGACGACCGCTACGCCCTCGAGGAGCAGGTCGGCGAGCTCGAACGCCGGCTCACCGAGTCGGGTCGGCCGCACGAGATCCGGCAGTCGATCGACCCGGACGTCGCCGGTGCCGTCCTCGATGCCGCCGAGCAGCTCGACGCCAAGCTGGTCGTGGTCGGTCTGCGGCGGCGTACGCCGGTCGGCAAGCTGCTGATGGGCAGCGTCGCGCAGCGGATCCTGCTCGGCGCGTCCTGCCCGGTCCTCTCCGTGAAGCCGGGCTCCGTGCCCGACTGATCGCCCCATCCCGGCGCGAGGGTTCGGTCTCAGGCGGGTGTGCCCGTCATACTTCACGGTGATGAGCACTGCGACCGAACCCTCCGCCGAGACCGACCAGCCCCTCGTGTCCGTCGCCATGGTGACCCTCGGGTGCACCCGCAACGAGGTGGACTCCGAGGAGCTCGCCGGCCGGCTGACGGCGGGAGGCTTCCGGCTGGTCGCCGACCCGGACGAGGCCGACACCGTGGTCGTCAACACCTGCGGCTTCGTCGAGCAGGCGAAGAAGGACTCGGTCGACACGCTGCTCGAGGCGGCCGACCTCAAGGAGACCGGCCGCGCTCAGGCCGTCGTCGCGGTCGGCTGCATGGCCGAGCGCTACGGCAAGGACCTGGCCGCCGAGCTCCCCGAGGCCGACGCGGTGCTCGGCTTCGACGACTACCCCGACATCGCCGCCAAGCTGCGCTCCATCCTCAGCGGCGAGGCCCACCACCCGCACACACCTCAGGACCGGCGCCTGCTGCTCCCGATCTCCCCGGTCGAGCGCGACGCGTCCGCCATCTCGGTCCCCGGCATGGCCGCGGTCGACCAGGTGCCCGGCTTCGCGGGACGTACGCGGCTCGACGACGCCCCGTGGGCGCCGCTGAAGCTGGCCAGCGGCTGCGACCGGCGCTGCACCTTCTGCGCGATCCCGCAGTTCCGCGGCTCGTTCGTCTCTCGGCGCCCCTCCGACGTGCTCCACGAGGGCCAGTGGCTGGCCCAGCAGGGCGTCAAGGAGCTCTTCCTGGTCTCGGAGAACTCCACCTCCTACGGCAAGGACCTCGGCGACATCCGGCTGCTCGAGACGCTCCTGCCGGAGCTGGCCGCCATCGACGGCATCGAGCGCGTACGCGTCTCCTACCTGCAGCCCGCCGAGACCCGGCCCGACCTGCTGAAGGTCATCGCCACCACGCCCGGCGTGACGCCCTACTTCGATCTGAGCTTCCAGCACGCCTCCAACGCAGTCCTGCGGCGGATGAAGCGGTTCGGCGACCCGGAGAGCTTCCTGGGCCTGCTCGAGCAGATCCGCGGCTACGCGCCCGAGGCCGGGGTGCGGTCCAACGTGATCGTCGGCTTCCCGGGTGAGACCGAGGAGGACCTCCAGATCCTGACCGACTTCCTGGTCGCCGCGCGCATGGACGTCACCGGCGTCTTCGGCTACTCCGACGAGGAGGGCACCGAGGCTGCCGGTTTCGACGACTCGCTCAAGCTGGACGCCGACGAGATCCGTGCCCGCGTCGAGCACGTCAACGAGCTCGTCGAGGAGCTCACCGCCCAGCGCGCGGAGGAGCGGATCGGCGAGCAGGTCGTCGTGCTCGTCGAGGAGGTCGAAGACGGTGAGATCCTCGGCCGGGCCGCCCACCAGGGCCCCGAGGTCGACGGCATGACCTCCCTCGAGGGAGACGTCGAGGGCGTACGTCCCGGTGATCTCGTGAGCGCGACCGTCATCGCCTCCGAAGGCGTTGACCTGGTCGCCGAAGTGAACGGATAGGGTTCGCCGCGTGAACGACGAGAGCACTGCCCCCGAGGCATCGGTGCAGAAGACGAGCAACTGGAACGTACCCAACGCGCTGACCACGCTGCGGATCCTCGCCGTGCCGTTCTTCGCGTGGGCGCTGCTCGCCGACGGCGGCGACAACCCGACGCTGCGCTGGGTCTCCTTCGCGATCTTCGCGCTGGCGATGATCACCGACAAGATCGACGGTGACCTGGCCCGCAAGCACAACCTGATCACCGACTTCGGCAAGATCGCCGACCCGATCGCCGACAAGGCGGTCACCGGGATGGCCTTCATCGGCCTCTCGATCGTCGGCGACATCTGGTGGTGGGTGACCATCATCGTGCTGCTGCGCGAGTGGAGCGTCACCCTGCTGCGCCTCTCGGTGCTCAAGAAGATCGTGATCGCCGCCGACCAGCTCGGCAAGATCAAGACCACGGTGCAGGCGGTCGCCCTCGGCGGCCTGCTGATGCCGCTGCCGCACGGTTCGGCCCACGGCGGTGCCTTCGGTGACGCCCTGGTCTGGGAGCTGCTCTTCTACGCCTTCCAGATCTGCCTCGCGGTGGCGGTCGCGCTGACGATGTGGTCGGGCGCGCAGTTCTTCCACGGCGTGTGGAAGCAGCGCGCCGCGCTCCGCTCCTCGTAGATCTCCAATTTCGGGTAGTTGTAACTCCGTTACCGGACGTTCACCCAAGATCCCCGCCGCGAGGGCGTACGCCGCGTTATGGTCGCGTGGTTTCGGTCGGTGCTGAATCGGGCAGACCGCCCATCGCTTTCTACTTCCACGCGGGGAGTCATCCATGTTCTCAGCACGTCAGGTGCTCGGTTCGATGGTCGGCCTGACGGCCGCCGTCGCCGGCATCGGCGCGGTCGCCATCCCGACCGCGCGCGCCGCCACGACGGCCGAGGCCGTCACCATCGCCGACATCCAGGGCACCGGCACCGCCAGCCCGCTCGTCGGTGAGACCGTCACGACCAGTGGCATCGTCACCGCCGCCTACCCCTCGGGCGGCTTCTTCGGCTTCTACCTCCAGACGCCGGGCACGGGCGGGTCGCTCGACCTCGGGGCCCACGACGCCTCCGACGCGGTCTTCGTCTACCAGCCCCGCTCGGCAGGTGCCGTCACCGTCAAGCCGGGCGACGCGGTGACCGTGACCGGTGCGGTGGTCGAGTACGCCGGGCTGACCGAGATCTCGGTGCCCACGGCCGCCGACATCGTCACCGACGGCACCGGGTCGATCGACCCGGTCGTGTCGCAGTGGCCGGCGACCGCCACGCAGAAGGAGTCGCTGGAGGGGATGCTCTTCGCGCCCCAGGGCGACGTCACCGTGAGCAACACCTACGGTGTGGAGAACTTCGGCGAGCTCGGCCTGGCCCAGGGAGACCGCCCGCTGCTCCAGCCGACCGAGGTGGCCCGTCCCGGGTCGGCCGAGGCCGAGGCCGTCGAGGCCGACAACGCCGCTCGCGGGATCGTGCTCGACGACGGCTCCTCGACCACGCTGCGCCCGCCGACGAGCCGGACGATCCCGTACGTCTCCAACGCCGCGCCCGTCGTGGTCGGAGCCTCCGTCGACTTCCGCGGCCCGGTGATCCTCTCCGAGGGCGGCTCGCCCTCGGCGCCGACCTACCGCTTCCAGCCGACCCAGGTCGCCACCGCCGACCCGGCGTCGTGGCCGGCTGACTTCGGTGACGTACGCACCGAGGCCCCCGACGAGGGCAAGATCGGCCGCCGTGCCGACGTGAAGATCGCCTCGTTCAACGTGCTCAACTACTTCACCACGCTCGGCGACGCCAACGACGACAACGTCGGTGATGGTGGCTGCACGGCCTACAAGGACCGCGCCGGCGACGGCAACAACGTCAGCGGTGGTTGCGACCAGCGCGGCGCCTGGGACCCGGCCGACTTCGGTCGTCAGCAGTCGAAGATCGTCTCCGCGATCAACGCGCTCGACGCCGACGTCGTCGGCCTGATGGAGATCGAGAACTCCGCCCGGCTGGGCGAGACCCCGGACGAGGCGACCAGCTCGCTGGTCGCCGCGCTCAACGCGGCCGCCGGCCGCAAGGTCTGGACGGCCAACCCGTCCTCGGCCGAGCTGCCCGACGCGTCCGGCGCCGACGTGATCACCAACGCGATCATCTACAAGCGCTCGGCCGTACGCCGCATCGGTGAGGCCCGTGCGCTGGGCGACCAGAGCGGCGACGACCAGGCCTTCGGCAACGCCCGCGAGCCCATCGGCCAGATCTTCAAGCCCGCCGACGGTGGCGCGCCGTTCTTCTTCGTGGTCAACCACTTCAAGTCGAAGGGCTCGCCCGGCCCGTGGCCGGGGGACGGCGACACCGGCGACGGCCAGGGTGCCTCCAACGAGTCGCGGGTCCGCCAGGCCACCGCACTGGTCTCCTGGGTCTCCTCGATCCGTTCCCAGACCGGGGTCACCGACGTCGCGCTCGCCGGCGACTTCAACTCCTACACCCAGGAGGACCCGATGCAGGTCCTCTACCAGGCCGGCTACGCCGACTCCGAGACGCTCAGCGGCAACGACGAGTACAGCTACTCCTTCTCGGGTCTCGCCGGATCGCTCGACCACGTGCTGCTCAACAGGCACGCTCAGCGCCGCTTCGCCGGCTCGGACATCTGGTCGATCAACTCGGGTGAGTCCCTGCTGATGGAGTACAGCCGCTACAACTACACCGGTGTCGACCTGCACACCGACTCGCCGTACCGCTCCTCCGACCACGATCCCGTGATCGTCGGGCTGGAGCGCAACGCGGGCTGACGGCTCGCGAACCGCTCGAGGCGGCCCGGTCACCGAAATGGTGACCGGGCCGCTACCTTTTCCCCATGGCAGCAGTCGATGACCTCCATGCCGCTCTGCGGGAAGCCGGCGCCACCGTGGCGACCGCCGAGTCGCTGACCGCTGGCCGCCTGGCCGCGCTGCTCACCGATCCGCCGGGTGCGTCGAAGACGTTCCGCGGAGGTTTCGTGACGTACGCGACGGAGCTGAAGCACACCCTGCTGGGTGTTCCCATCTCGGTGATCGAGACCGTCGGGGTGGTCTCCGCGGAGTGCGCGGCGGCGATGGCCGCGGGGGCGCGGGAGCGGTCGGGGGCGACGTACGGACTCTCGACCACGGGTGTGGCCGGGCCCGAGGAGCAGGAGGGAAAGCCCGTCGGGACGGTCTATGTGGGCCTTTCCGGTCCGCACGGTGAAACAACGACGCTTCTCGGACTGTCGGGCTCGCGCATGGAGATCCAGCGTGATACGTGTTTGTTCGCTGTTGATGAACTACTCGGACTACTTCGGCGGGAACATCGAGGGGTCAGGTAGCGTTGGAGCAAGACGTCACCCAGATGTCGGTGACTTGTGAACTGTAGGAGGCTGACCGCAATGGTGCTCTTCCGTCGACTTCTCGGCGAGGTGCTTCGTGCCCAGCGGCTGGAGCGTGGGATGACCCTGCGCGAGGTCTCCGCGCAGGCGCGAGTCAGCCTCGGCTACATCTCCGAGGTCGAGCGTGGCCAGAAGGAAGCCTCCTCCGAGCTCCTCGCCTCGCTCTGCAGCGCCCTCGACGTCGCCCTCTCCGACGTCCTTCGCGACGTCTCCCACGCGGTCGCCGTCGAAGAGGCCACCATCCTCCGGATGCCGGTCCGCGCCGCGGCCGACGCCGCTGCTGCTTGATTCTCTCCCCAATCTGGGGGAGTTTTCCTCACCCGTGTCTCAACGGGGTCCGTTCCGTCTCCTTGCTGATGTGAGCCCACCACGGGCTCGCGCATTCATGGGGAGATGGTGCGATGACCATGGCAGTCGAGAACGAGCGTCCAGACCTGACGGTGCCGTCACCGTGTCTCGAGGGCGACGTGCATTCCCCCGACCTGCTCGAGGCCGAGCTCTTCGGGCTGGAGGAGACCCTGAACATCCTTCGCGACGAGTTCACCTCGGTCGCTCCCGGCGAGCGGACGCATGTCGCCCGCCACATGCGTGACACCCGCGTCCGGATCGCCCAGATCCGGTTGCGTCTGCTGCACGGCCGCTAGGGCTGGCAGCTCGGGCAGTAGTAGGCCGGGCGCTCCTTGCCCGGAGGGCCGACGCGGGCGACGGTCACGGTGCCGCCGCAGCGTCGGCATGCCCGGCGGCCATAGACCCACATCCGGCGAGAGCGTGACCAGTCGGCCTGCATCAGGTCGCGGGCGCGCTGGAGCATGCGGGGGAGCCGGTCGCCGGCATCCGCGACCGTGCGCAGCGGGCTGATCCCAGTGATGAAGCAGGTCTCGGCGGCGTAGATCGTGCCGATCCCGGCCAGGTTGGTCTGGTCGCGCAGCGCGTCGAAGAGTGGCCGGTCGGGTTCCCGGGCGAGGCGTTCGACGGCTGCGTCGGGGTCCCAGTCGTCGGCGAGGATGTCCGGGCCCAGGTGGCCGACCAGTCGCTCCTCCTGGTCGCGGGGGACGAGCTCGACGATGCCGAGGAGGAAGCCGACCGCCTCGGTCTTCTCGGTGCGGAGCGCCACGCGCGCCTGGAAGCCGGGCTTCGGCCATCGCCGGCCCGCCTCGAAGACCCGCCAGGAGCCCTCCATCTTCAGGTGGGTGTGCAGCGTCCATTCGCCGGTGCGGTGGTCGATCCGGGTCAGCAGGTGCTTGCCGCGGGTCAGCGTCCCGCGCACGGTGCCGCCGGACAGGTCCGCGGTGGCCAGCTGTGGCACCCGGAAGTCCGTACGCGTGAGCACCTGTCCCGCCAGTCCCTTGTCGAGCCTGCGGGCGGTCCGGAGCACCGCGTCACCCTCGGGCACGACCTCACCTGCTCGTCGAGGTCAGGCGCAGGCCGCGCGGGGTGGCGACGAAGCCGGCGTACTGGAGCGCCTGGCGCAGCGGGGTGTCTCCCGAACCGAGCAGCGGGGCGCCGTCCGCCTTCTCGACCGTGAGCCGTCCCAGTGCCCCTCGCCGGACGGCCTCGGCGAGCGCCTCGGCGCCGGGCTCGAGAAGGTTGGGGTCCTCCGACCAGGTCAGCAGGGTGCGGCCGCCGCGCTCGACGTACATCGCCAGCTCGCCGTCGACCAGCACCACGATCGCGCCCGCCTTGCGGCCGGGCCGATGGCCCTCCTCCGCGGCCGGCCACGGGAGGGCCGCTCCGTAGGGATTGGCGGGGTCGGTCGCGGCCAGCGCGAGGGCGACCGGCTTGTCGGCCGGCTCGACCCTGGAGAACGTACGCAGCCGGTCGACCGAGCCCGCGGTGCCGAACTGGGCCGCCCCCAGGCCCTCCACGAAGTAGCCACGGCGGGCCCGGCCGGAGTCCTCGAACGCGCTGAGAACCTTGTAGACGGCGGCGAACCCTCCCGGGGTGCGCTCGGACTGGACCGCCCCGCGGGTGACCACACCGTGGCGGTCCAGGAGCCGCTCGGCGGCCGCGTGGGCGCGCTTGGTCGGGTCGGGATCGGGCTCGGGCAGGATCGTCCAGCGCCCGGCTGTCTCCGGGAGACCGGCCCGGGCCGGCATCCGCGCACCGCCGGTGTAGCGCCCGCCGCGGGCGCGCGGTGGTGGCCGGCGGGAGCGGTGCGACGGCGTGCCGGAACGGGTCAGCGCCCGCAACGGCAGCAGGGTGTCGTTGCTGACCCGCCCGGACCAGACCAGCTCCCACAGCGCCGCGCTCAGATCCGCGTCGCTCGGAGTCTTCTCGTCGTCGGCCGCCATGGTCCGGGCGAGCTGGTGGAAGAACCAGGCGCCGCCGGGCGCCAGGGCTTCGAGGAGCCGTTCGGCGAGCGGCCCCGGTGGCATCTCAGCGGGCGACGGCAGCGTCAGCTCGGCGGTGTCGGCCGGGTGCAGCGAGACCCAGCCGTCGGTGCCGGGCAGGGTGCCGTGGCCGGCCCAGAGCACCTCGCCGCCGGAGGTCAGCTCGTCCAGGAACGCGGGCTCGTAGTCCACCACCCGGGCCGGCAGGATCAGGCTCTCCAGCGCGCTGGCCGGGACTGGGCAGCCGGCGAGCTGGTCGACCACGCTCAGCACCCCGTCGACGCCGCGCAGCGCGCCCTTGCGTACAGATGTCTTCTGCCACGCCGGCAGGAACCTGCCCAGCGCCGCCGGCTCGACGGGCTCGACCTCCTTGCGCAGCCGGGCCAGCGAGCGTCGCCGCAGCATCCGGAGCACGTCGGCGTCGCACCACTCCAGCCCGCTCCCGCCGGGCCGGAACTCCCCGTCGAGCACCCGCCCGCGCGCCGAGAGCCGCGCCAGGGCGTGCCGTACGACCGCCTCGCCCAGCCCCAGCCGCGAGGCCACGTCGGCGGTCGTGAACGGTCCGTGCGAGCGGGCATACCGCGAGACCAGGTCGCCGACCGGGTCCTCGACCGGTTCGGTGAACGCCGACGGTACGCCCGGAGGGACCGCCACCCCCAGCCCGTCCCGGAGCCTGGCCACATCCTCGACCACCGCCCACCGAGCCTCCCCGGCAACCCGTACCTCGACCACCCGTCGAGCCGTGGCGAGGTCCTCCAGCATCGCCGAGACGTCACCCCGGTCGGCCGAGGCGTCGCGGGCGTCGGTCGAAGCGTCACTTGCGTCGGCCGAGATGGCAGTCGGTGACGCCTCGGGCGACCTAGCTGACGTCTCGGCCGACGTAGCTGACGCCTCGGCGGGGGTGGTGCGGGCGGTGATCTCGTCGAGGGTGAGCGGGCCGATGGTGCGGATGAGGTCGGTGATGCCTTCGGCGCCGCGGGCGCGACGGCCGGGGGCGAAGCGCTGGAGCTCGGACTCGACCTCGGCCAGGACTTCTGGGTCGAGGAGCTCGCGGAGCTCGGCCCGGCCGAGCAGCTCGGCGAGGAGGCCCTGGTCGAGGGTGAGGGCGGCGGCGCGGCGCTCGGCCAGGGGTGAGTCGCCCTCGTAGAGGAACTGGGCGACGTAGCCGAAGAGGAGCGACTGGGCGTAGGGGGAGGGGGTCGGGGTGGCGACGTCGACGATCGAGATCTCGCGGCGCTCGATGCGACGGAGGAGGCCGACGAGGGAAGGCAGGTCGTAGACGTCGCGGAGGCACTCGCGTACGGCCTCGAGGATGATCGGGAAGCTCGGGTACTGCGAGGCGACCTCGAGCAGGGCGGCGGAGCGCTGGCGCTGCTGCCACAGCGGCGAGCGACGGCCGGGGTCACGACGAGGCAGGAGCAGGGCCCGCGCCGCGCACTCGCGGAAGCGGCTGGCGAACAGCGCCGAGCCGCCGACCTCGGTCGTGACCAGGTCCTCGATCTCGTCGGGCTCGAAGACGATGATCTCGCCGGTCGGTGCTTCGGCATCGGTGTCGGGGAGGCGGATCACGATGCCGTCGTCGCTGTCGATGGCCTGCCCGTCGACGCCGTAGCGCTCCCGGATCCGGGCGTTGATCGCCAGCGCCCACGGTGCATGGACCGGGCGGCCGTAGGGGGAGTGGACCACCAGTCGCCAGTCGCCCAGCTCGTCGCGGAAGCGCTCGACGACGATGTTGCTGTCGGAGGGAAGGACGTTGGTGGCCTCGGCCTGTTCGTGCAGGTAGGTGACCAGGTTGGCGGCGGCGTAGGCGTCCAGGCCGTCCTCCTGCGCTCGCGCCTCGGCCTTCTTGGCAGGCAGCGCGGCGAGCTCGCGGGTATAGGCGCCGACGGCCTCGCCGAGCTCCGCGGGCCGGCCGAGCGAGTCGCCCTTCCAGAACGGCAGGCGTCCGGGGATGCCGGGAGCCGGGGTCACCAGCACCCGGTCGTGGGTGATGTCCTCGATCCGCCAGCTCGTCGCGCCGAGGGCGAAGACATCGCCGACCCGGGACTCGTAGACCATCTCCTCGTCGAGCTCGCCGACCCGCCTGCCCACCCCCTCACCAACCAGATAGACGCCGAAGAGCCCGCGGTCGGGGATGGTGCCTCCGCTGGTGACGGCCAGCCGCTGCGCTCCGGGACGCCCGGTCACGGTCCCGGCGACCCGGTCCCACACGATCCGGGGACGCAGCTCGGCGAACTCCTCGCTCGGATAGCGCCCGGCGAGCAGGTCGAGGGTGGCGTCGTAGGCGGAGCGGGGGAGGGTTGCGTACGAAGCCGTCCTTCTGACCAGCGTGAACAGCTCGTCGACGTCCCAGGTATCCAGTGCGGTGGCGGCGACGATCTGCTGGGCGAGTACGTCGAGGGGGTTGGCCGGGAGGCTCATCGACTCGATCAGGCCCTGCCGCATCCGCTGCACGCTGACCGCGGTCTGGGCGAGGTCGCCGCGGTGCTTCGGGAAGAGCACGCCGCGGGAGATCTCGCCGACCTGGTGGCCGGCTCGCCCGACGCGCTGGAGAGCGGAGGCGACGCTGGGCGGCGACTCGATCTGGACGACGAGGTTGACCGCACCCATGTCGATGCCGAGCTCCAGGCTGGAGGTCGCGACCACGGCGGGCAGCCGACCGGACTTGAGATCGTCCTCGATCAGCGCACGCTGCTCCTTGGACACGCTTCCGTGGTGGGCCTTGGCGATCACCTGGGCCGCGCCGTGGGACTGCCCCGACTGGGCCATCACCTGCGCGGGCGGCGGACCGGTCTCGAAGACCCGGTCTGAGGCGATCTCGTTGAGCCGCGCGGTCAGCCGCTCCGCGATCCGGCGGGAGTTGGCGAAGACGATGGTGGAGCGGTGGGCGGTGACCAGGTCGGCGACGTGCTCCTCGACGTGCGGCCAGATCGAGGAGGCCCGCTGCGGGTCGTCGTCCTCCTCCTCGCCGTAGGCGCTCGGCGCGGTCATGTCCTCGACCGGGACGACCACGCTCAAGTCCCAGCGCTTCTCGGCCGGTGGCGCGACGATCTCGACGGGCTGGGCGCCACCGAGATAGCGAGCCACCTCCTCCAGGGGCCGGACGGTCGCGGAGAGCCCGATCCGCTGGGCAGGCTTGTCCAGGAGCGCGTCGAGGCGCTCCAGGGTCAGTGCCAGGTGAGAGCCGCGCTTGGTCGCCGCGACTGCGTGGACCTCGTCCACGATCACCGTCTCGACGCTGCGCAGCGTCTCGCGGGCCTGGCTGGTGAGCATCAGGAAGAGCGACTCGGGCGTGGTGATCAGGATGTCCGGGGGAGCGGTGGTCAGCTTGCGCCGGTCGGCCGCGGTCGTGTCGCCCGACCGCACGCCGACGCGCACCTCGGGCGCCTCCACGCCCAGCCGCTCGGCGGTCTGCCTGATCCCGACCAGCGGGCTGCGCAGGTTGCGCTCCACGTCGACGCCGAGCGCCTTGAGTGGGGAGATATAGAGCACCCGGCAGCGCTTCTTCTTCTCGGGCACCGGCTCGCTGAGCAGCTTGTCGATCGACCACAGGAACGCGCTCAGCGTCTTGCCCGACCCGGTGGGCGCCACCACCAGGGCGTTGCGCCCCGCCCCGATCGCCTCCCAGGCACCGGCCTGCGCCGCGGTCGGCGCCGCGAAGGCAGCGGCGAACCACGTACGTGTCGGGTCGCTGAAGCGAGCCAACGCCGAGTCCGTGCTGCCGCTCATGGGACAAACCTAGTCGCGACCACCGACACTCAGCCGCCACACTGATCCTCATGCACCTCGTCGTCCTCTTCGGCCCGCAGGCGGTCGGCAAGATGAGCGTCGGCCGGGAGATCGCGTCCCGGACGACCTACCGCCTCCTTCACAACCACGCCACGATCGAGCCGCTGCTGGAGGTCTTCGACTGGGGGACCGAGCCGTTCAACACGCTGAAGAGGGAGTTCCGCCGGCGGGTGATCGAGGAGGCGGTGGCGTACGACCTTCCGGGGTTGATCCTGACCTTCGCCTGGGCGCTGGACGTCCCCGCGGATACGGAGGAGGTCGAGTGGATGATCGCGCCCGCGGTCGAGGCGGGAGCGCGGATCGACTTCGTGGAGCTGTACGCCGACGTGACGGTCCGGCTCGCCCGTGAGGGCACGCCCGAGCGGCTGGCCGCGAAGCCGTCCAAACGCGACACCGAATGGGCACGCGGAGACGTCATCGGGTCGAACGAGCGCTGGGAGCTCTCGACGGGCCCTGAGGTGCCGTTCCCGCTCGACCTCCCGCACTTCGTCATCGACAACACCGATCTGTCGGCAGCCGAGGTGGCCGAGAAGATCATCGCGCGTCTGGGGCTGCCGAGCTGAAAGCCCCCGCCGCCGACAGGGATGTGGTCCAATCCCGCTGTGGACCTCGCGCTTGACCTGACCGACCGCGCCGTACGATCCGCGTCGCTCTACCAGGCGCTGCGCGACGCGCTCGGCGACGGCAGGCTGAAGGCGGGCGACCGGCTGCCCCCGAGCCGGGCGCTGGCCAAGGACCTCGGCATCTCCCGGAACACGGTCGCCACGGTCTTTGAGCGGCTGGTCGCGGAGGGGTTCCTGGAGTCGCGCGTGGGCGCGGGGACGTACGTCGCCGAGACCACGCGGCGGCGACGAGATCACGCCCCCGGGTCGCTGACCCCGCGCCCGGGCTGGCGCTGGGCGCCCCGGCCGACGAGCGCAGAGGCGGGGGTGCCGGCGTACGACCTGCGGGTGGGAATCCCCGAGGCCGAGCTCTTCCCGTTCGACACCTGGCGACGGATCCTCGCGGCGGAGTCGCGGCTACGCGGCCACAGCCCCGGCACCTATGCCTCGCCCGCCGGTCTGCCGCGGCTGCGCGAGGCGCTGGCGCACACGGTCGCGTACCACCGCGGGGTGCGGGCCGACCCGGGACAGATCGTGGTCACCAGCGGCACCCAGCAGGCGCTCGACCTCGTCGCCCGGGTGCTGCTGGAGCCCGGCGACGTCGTCGCCGTCGAGGATCCCGGATACCCGTCCGCGATCGACCTCTTCGCCTCCCACGGCGCCCGGGTCGTGCCGGTCCCGGTCGACGAGGAAGGTCTGGTCGTCGAGGAGATCCCGGAGCAGGCACGGCTCGTCTACACGACCCCGAGCCACCAGTTCCCGCTCGGCGTACGCCTCTCCCTCCCACGCCGCCGAGCCCTGCTCGACTTCGCGAACGCGCACGACGCGGGGATCGTGGAGGACGACTACGACAGCGAGTTCCGCTTCACGGAGCGGCCCCTGGAACCGCTGCACGCCATGGACGACCAGGGCCGGGTGATCTATGTCGGCACCTTCTCCAAGTCGCTGCTGCCGAGCCTGCGCACCGGCTACCTGGTCGCCCCGGGCTCGCTCGTCGACAGCCTCTTGGCCGCCAAGCAGCTCGGCGACGGCTTCGGTCCGGTCCAGCCCCAGGCCGCCCTGGCCCGCTTCCTGGAGGAGGGCCTCCTCGCCCGTCACGTGCGCAAGGCCTCCAAGACGTACGCCGAGCGCCGCTCGCTCCTCCTCGAGACCCTCTCCACGTGGCCGGTCGAGGTGCTCCCGTCGGCTGCCGGACTGCACCTGTCCGCCTACGCGGAGCTCCCCGCCGACCTGCCCGAGCGTGCCGCTGCCGAGGGGCTGGCTCTGGACACGATCGCCGCTCATCGCCAGCTGCCTGGACGCGACGGGCTCTTCCTAGGCTACGGAGCCGTCCGGACAGACAGCCTGCCCGACGGGCTCGAGCTGCTGGCCGAGCTCGCGGGCTGGGCGTGACCGCTCACGACGCGTGCGGACCAGCGACCACATGAGACCGGCACCGCCGCAGAGCACCGGACCGAGCAGGTGGGCGCCGGTGAGGCCGAGCAGCACCAGTGCCGCGACCATCGAGCAGGCCGCCGCCCACCAGGACCCGGTGCCACGAGGAAGCAGTCGCAGCGCAGCCGCCGCCCCCACCACGTACAGCAGCGAGAAGGTCCCAGAAGCCATCAGGAGCAGGGTGTCGGTCGAGGACCCGGCGACCCAGATGAACGCGAGGGAACCGAGCGCCACGGCACTGATGGCGAGCAGCGAGCGGCGCGGGATGCTGGACGCAGGGTCTGCCAGAGCCCGTGGCAGCGCACCCTCGCGCGCCAACGACGCTCCCAGGCGTGAGCCTCCGGCGAAGTAGGCGTTGATCGCCCCGACGGTCAGCAGCACGGCCACGACGGCTGTCACCGGTCGAGCCGGCTCTCCGAAGCCCAGGACGAGCAGGTCCGCCAGCGGCGCCGCACCGGAGGTGGAGCCGAGCGAGGCGACCGTCGCGAACGCGATCCCGAGGTAGAGCACCGTCACGACTCCGAGCGCCAGGAACGTCGCCCGGCGGATGTCACGCGCCGGGTCGCGATAGTCGGCCGAGAGCGAGGAGAGGATCTCCCACCCCGCGAACGCCCACACCAGCATCGCCGCCGCGGTGCCGACCGCACCCCACCCGTGCGGCGCGAACGGCGTCAGCCGCTCCAGCTCGGCATGCGGCAGCGCCACCACGACCGCCACCGCGAGCAGCACCGCGATGGCCCCGGCGATCCCCAGCTGTACGCCCCCGGACACCTTGATCCCGAACCAGTTCATCGCGGTGACCAGCACGATGATCGCCGCCGTCGCCGCCAGCGACGTACCCCGCCCGCCGCCGACGGCGTCGGCGACGTACGCCCCACCGAACCCCGCCGCGACCGGCGCCCCCACGCCGATCGTCAGGTAGAACGCCCAGCCGACCATCGTCGCGACGTGCTGGTTGAAGGCGAGCCGGGCGTACGTCGCCACCCCGCCGCCGTCAGGATGGCGAGCTCCCAGCGCGGCGAAGGTCGCCGCCAGCGGCACCGAGAGCACGATCAGCGCCAGCCAGGCCACGAGCGAGGCCGGTCCGGCCTCGCTCGCCGCCAGCGCGGGCAGGGAGATGACACCGGTGCCGAGCACCGCACCGAGGGTGAGAGCCGCGCCCTGGGGCACGGAGAGTCCGTCGTTCTTCACGAGCGTGACGCTAGTGAGACCAGAGCTCTCCGCGCCCGGCCAATCAGGCCCTCATCTCCTGGGCCAATCCTGGTCCGATCCCGACTAACGTACGTTGCGCCGCACCCGCTCCTCATACGCCGCCCGAGCCGCCGGGTCGACGCCTGCGAGCAGCTGCGAGGCGTTGGTCGTCCGGTCGACGAAGTCCTGGAACCGGCGCGGCATCGCCTGGGTGATCTTGGTCAGGGCCTGGGCCCAGTTGGGCACCCAGACCTCGGGCCGCGGCTCGCGGATGACGTCCTCGATCGCGGCCGCGACGTCCTCGGGAGTGACCGGCTTCATCCCCTTCGCCTGGGGCACGCCGTCGGAGAGCTCGGTCTGCACCACCGCCGGCAGGATGAGCGAGACGTCGACCCCGGAGGGTGCCAGCTCCATCCGTAGCGCCTCCGAGAAGCCGACCACGGCGAACTTCGAGGCCGAGTAGGTCGCCGCGTCCGGCACCGGCACCCGGCCGACCGCCGAGGAGACGTTGACGATGTGGCCCTGGCCGCGCTCGACCATGGCCGGCGCGACCGCCTTGATCCCGTTGATCGGGCCGTGCACGTTGACCTCGAAGATCGCCCGGGTGAGCGCGTCCTCCTCCTTCAGGACCGACCCGAGCGGCATGATCCCGGCGTTGTTGACCAGCACGTCCCATGGCCCCAGGTCCTCGACCGACTCGAGGAACGTACGCCAGGAGGCGGGGTCGGTGACGTCGAGATGTGCGGCCATCACCCGCGACCCGAACTCGGCGGTCACATCGTCGAGCAGGTCCGGGTCCAGGTCGCCGACGGCGACCGACGCCCCGGCGCGGGCCAGCCGCTCGACCGTGGCGCGGCCGATGCCACGGGCGCCTCCGGTGACGATGACGGCGGTTCCCTCGATCTGGCGTGTCATGACTCTCCTTCGGTGGTGCGGACCAGGCTGCGTACGGCTTTTCTGTCGGTCTTGCCCACGCTGGTGACGGGGACGGCGTCGAGGATGAGCACCTCGCGGGGGTACTTGTGCGGCGCGAGCCGCGTCTTGACGAAGGCGATCAGCTCCTCGGGAGTGGCGCGTGCGCCGGGATGGAGGGCTACGGCCGCGACCACCTCCTCGCCCTTGTGAGCGTCCGGGCGCCCGACCACCGCGGCGGCGGTGACCGCCTCGTGGGCGAGGAGCGCGTCTTCGACGTCGCGGGGGAAGACGTTGAACCCGCCCCGGATGATCAGGTCCTTGATCCGGTCGTCGACGTAGAGGTAGCCGTCGGCGTCGAAGTGGCCGATGTCGCCGGTGTGCAGCCAGCCGTCGACGACGGTCGCGGCGGTCTGTGCCGGGTCGTTCCAGTAGCCCTGCATCACCCCCGGGCCACGCACCCAGATCTCGCCCTCCTCGCCGGTCGGGACCGGCGAGCCGTCGGGTCCGGCGATGATCACCTCGGCGTGGGAGAGCGGCTTGCCGACGCTGCCGGGCCGCGACTCCTCGATGGTCGAGGCGGCGATGACCGCGCTCGACTCGGTGCAGCCGTAGCCTTCCAGGATGGTCACGCCGAAGGCCTCCTCGGCCTTCTCCCGCAGCGCCGGCAGCAGCGGCGCGCCACCGCTGCCGAAGGAGCGCAGCGAGCTCAGGTCGTAGTCCTGGTAGGGCTGGTCGAGCAGCATCTGCAGCATCGACGGGACCACAGTGCTCGACTCGACCCGGTGCTCCTGGGCGAGCTCGAGCCATCCCTTGGCGTCGAACCAGCGCTGCAGCACCGAGCTCTGCGGGCGCGAGGAGTGCATCCCGCTGATGACCACGATCAGGCCGTACGCGTGGGAGAGCGGCAGCGGCAGCAGCCATCGTGTCGTGCCCTGGCTCTCTCCGACCCGGTGGAGGGCGTGCCCGGACTCCCACAGCCCGCGGTGGCTGAGCATGACGCCCTTGGCCCGCCCGGTGGTGCCGCCGGTGTAGAGCAGCGCCGCGAGGTCGTCGTCGTCGCGCGGGGCGATGTCGATCGGGTCGGCGCTCTCCAGGCTCTCGTACGCCACCACGCCCGCCCCTCCTCGACGGGTCCGGCCACGATGACGGTGAGCTCGAGACCCTCCGCCGCCGCCTGGATCAGCGGCAGGAGCTCGGGCGTCACGATGGCCGCCCTGGCTCCGGAGTCCTCCAGGATGTGCCGCAGCTCGGGCGGGGTCTGCAGGAAGATCACCGGCGTCACCACCGCGCCGAGGCGCCACAGGGCGCGATAGCTGACGAAGACCTCCGGGGTGTTCATGGTGAGCACCACGACCCGGTCGCCGGGCTCGATCCCGAGCTCGCGCAGACCGCCGGCGACCCGCGCGGACCGCTCGGCGATCTCCTTGGACGAGTGCCAGGTGCCTTCGAAGAAGACCATCGGGTGGTCGCCGTGGCGGGCATAGGACTCCTCGGCCAGCACCGCCAGGTTGTGCTCACCCGGCTTGCTCGCGGCCCCGCTCATCGGGCGCCCAGCTTCCGCAACGCCTTGAGCTGCCCGTTGCCGAGTGCGACGAACTTCTCGACCGTCTGGCCTTTGAAGGGCCCGATCGGGCCCATCCGGGAGGCCGCGACGGTCTGGGCGTCGGTGAACTTCCGGATCCCGTCCGCGCCGTGGCGGCGCCCGAGTCCGCTCGACCCCATGCCACCCATCCCGGCCTCGATGCTCCCGGCCGCCAGGGCGGCGCCGTCGTTGATGTTCACCGCGCCCGCGCGGATGCGCCGAGCGATCATGTCGGCCTCGCGTACGTTCTTGCTGAACACGCTCGCCGAGAGCCCGGCCTCGCCCTGGTTGGCGATCCGGACCGCCTCCTCGTCGCTGTCGGCGCGATAGAGCGCGAGGACCGGGCCGAAGGTCTCACCGAGACACAGATCCATCTCGGAGGTCACGCCCTCCAGGACCGTCGGGGCGAAGGCGTACGGACCGACCTCGGCGAGCGGTTCGCCGCCCGCGAGCACGGTCGCGCCCTTCGAGACCGCGTCGGCGACGTGGGCGGTGACCTTGTCGAGCTGCGCCTGCGAGGCCAGCGACCCGACGTCGGCCGAGTAGTCGAAGGTCTGGCCGACGACCTGGTTCTCCGTCTCGGCGACCAGCGCCTGACGGAAGGCGTCGTAGACGTCCTCGTGCACCACGACGCGTTCGATGTGGACGCACATCTGGCCGGTGTTGGCGAACGCCGCCATCACCGTGCCGCGAGCGGCCTGGGCGAGGTCGGCGTCGCGGCGGACGATGAGCGGGTTCTTCCCGCCGAGCTCGAGCGAGGCGCCGATCAGCCGGCCCGCTGCCTGCTGGGCCACGATCTGCCCGGTCGCCGTCGAACCGGTGAACGCGATGTAGTCGACGTTGTCGATGACCGCCTCACCGGTGGCCGCGCCCGGCCCGGTGACGACCTGCCAGACGTGCTCGGGGAGCCCGGCCTCGGCCATCAGCGCCCTCGCCCACAGCAGCGTCAGCGGCGCCTGCGGGTCGGCCTTGCTGATCACGGCCGCGCCCGCGAGCAGGGCTGGGATGGCGTCGCCGACCCCGAGATAGAGCGGATAGTTCCACGGCGAGATGATCCCGACCACCTTCTTCGGCACCCGCACCTCCTTCACGGAGGTGATGCCTGGGATGGCCCCGCGCACCCGTTTGTCGGCCAGGTACGCCGGGCCGTGCCGGGCGTAGTGGCGAGCGATCGTGCCGACCTGGAGGATCTCCTGCCAGGCGTGGAAGCGGGCCTTGCCCATCTCCCACTGGATCAGGTCGAGCACCTCATCCTGACGCTCGACCAGCAGGTCGTGGAAGCGGAGCATGACCTCGGCGCGGTCCGAGAAGTCCAGCGTGGCCCAGTCGGGCTGGGCCGCCCGCGCCGCCGTCGCGGCCTCGGCGACGTCCGCGGCCGTCACCGACGGCACCGGGGCGGTCGGCTGGGCGTCGTAGGGTGCGACCGCTGTCAGCGTGCCGTCGCCCCCGGAGACCGGAGCCGAGACCCAGCGCGTCCAGGAGGCGAGCCGGGCCTCGTCGATCCAGCCGGGACGTACGCTCGCGGCCTCCGTTGTCTTCGTGGTCATCGATCTCCTCAGATCCTGGTCAGATGGATGGGGTTGCCGTCCTTCGGGAACGGCAGCGAGCTGTTGTCGAGGGGCGCGCGGTAGCCGGGGGAGACGCTCCACCGGTAGCTGCGCAGGAGCCGGTGCAGGATCGACTTGACCTCGAGGCCGGCGAAGTAGAGGCCGATGCACTTGTGCACGCCGCCGCCGAACGGCTCCCACGCCATCCGGTGGCTCTTGTCCTCGCGCCGGTGCGGCGCGAAGCGCTCGGGGTCGAAGACGCTCGGGTTGGTCCAGTAGTCCTCCATCATGTGGCTGAACTGGACCCCGACCATCACCCCCATGTCGGCCGGGATACGGACTCCGAGGAGGCTGGTCTCCTCGACCGTACGCCGGATCAGCGCCGGCACCGGGGCGCGCAGCCGCAGCGCCTCCCGCATCACCAGGTCCAGGCTGGTGAGGTTCTCGATCTCCTGCATCGTCGGCGCCTCGCCGAGCGCGAGGGCCTCCTCACGGCAGCGCTGCTGCCACTGCGGATGCTGGCCGAGGTACTGGAGGATCGTCGAGGAGGTGATGGTCGAGGTGTCGTGCGCGGCCATCATCAGGAAGATCATGTGGTTGACGACGTCCTCGTCGCTGAACCGCTCGCCGTCGTCGGTCTCGATGTGGCACAGCACCGAGAAGATGTCGTCGGTCGCGGTGGCCCGTTTGGCGGGCAGGTAGTGGCGCAGGAAGCCCTCCAACACCTTCCGGCCGCGGAACGCGCGGCCCCAGCGAGTCAACGGCACATCGCCGCGTACGACACCGGCGGCCGCCTGCACGCAGGCGATGAACGCCTTGTTGACCCGGTCCATCTCGGCCCGGCTGGTCTCGGCCGCACCGCCCATGAAGATGTCGGCGGCGATGTCGAGGGTGAGCTGCTTGAGCCGCGGATAGGCCTGGAACGCCGGAGCGTTGGCCCAGCCGCGCATGCCGTGCGCGATCGCCGGGTGCATCGCGGTGGTGTAGGTGGCGAGCCGGTCCCGGGTGAAAGCCTCCTGCATGATGCGGCGATGGGCGTGGTGCTCCTCGAAGTCGAGCAGCATCAGGCCGCGGTCGAAGAAGGGGCCGACGATCTGCCCCCAGGCCGGCCCGTTGGCGAAGGCCTTGTCCTTGTTGCGCAGCACCGCCTCGCACGCGTCCGGTCCGAGCGCGACCACCCCGGCCTCGCCGGCCCGGAAGAACGGCGAGACCGGACCGTACGTCTCCCACTGGTGCCGGTAGAAGCCGACCGGGTCGCGGGAGTAGTCCAGCAGCCGGCCGATCCAGGGGAGCCCCCGGTCGCCGGGCACGAGTCGTGGGATCTCGCGGAGTGCCTCGGTCGCTGTCATGGTGCCTGATCCATCGTGTCCGACCTCCCGGTCCCGAGTGACTCTGCTGAGGTTAGTCAAGTAGAACGTGTTCCCGCAGCATTCTGCGGGTATGGAATTCGGCGGAGCGTTGTTGAGATGTGCGTGGAGAGCTACGAATCAGTGGTGATCGGTGCCGGTCAAGCCGGTCTGTCGGCGTCCTACCACCTCAGCCGGCTGGGCGTACGCCACGTCGTGCTCGACGCCGAGCGTCGCCCGGGCGGCGCCTGGCAGCACCGCTGGGACTCGCTCACCATGCACGACGTCCACGGGGTCGCGGATCTGCCGGACGGGCGGGCGCCGGGTGAGTCGGGGGAGCGGGCCAACGTCGCCGTGCCGGGATGGTTCGGGACGTATGAGTCCATGCACGACCTGCCCGTTGAGCGGCCGGTGAAGGTCACCTCGGTGACCTCGGTCGGCGACCTGCTCGCGGTGCACTCGGCCGACGGACGGACCTGGTTCACCCGGACGCTGGTCAACGCGACCGGGACCTGGACGCGACCGTTCGTCCCGCACTACCCGGGGGCATCGACCTTTCTCGGGGAGCAGGTGCACACCCACGACTATCCGGGTTCTGCTCATTTCCGGGGCAAGCGGGTCGCGGTGGTCGGTGGCGGAGCCTCGGCGGTGCAGTTCCTCGGCGAGCTCGCGCCGGTGACCTCGGTGCTCTGGATCACGCGGCGGGAGCCGGTCTGGCGCTCCGACTTCGATGCCGAGCGCGGGCGCGAGGCGGTCACGCTCGTGGCCGAGCGGGTCGAGGCCGGGCTGCCGCCGGCCAGCGTCGTCAGCGTCACCGGTCTCTCGCTGCGGCCGCAGGAGCAGGAGGCCGCGCGGCTCGGGGTCTACGAGCGCCGGCTGCCGATGTTCAGTCGCATCGAGCCGGACGGGCCGCGATGGGACTCGGGGGCGTTCGAGCCGGTCGACGCGATCCTGTGGGCCACCGGCTTCCGCCCCGCCGTCACCCACCTCGCTCCCCTTCATCTGCGCAGCTCTCACGGCGGGATCCCGCTGCTGCGCGACTCCGCCGACGTCCAGACCGCCGTCACCGCTGCGTACGACCCGCGTGTCCAGCTCGTCGGCTACGGTCCCTCCGCGAGCACGATCGGGGCCAGTCGCGCCGGCCGGGCCGCGGCGCTTGCGGTCCGGCGCCAGCTGGCCGAGCCTCAGGCGGCTGAGCCTCAGAAGGCGCCGAGATCGGCGGAGAGCCAGTTCTCCGGCGACAGCCGGACGGTCACCTCGGGCGGGAAGTTCGCCGCCTCCGCCAGGTAGGCGTCGGCTGCATCCGGAGGCAGATACCGTCGCGCCATCGCCTCCGACTCGCCCTCGGCGGCGTCGGCGATCCGCACCGGCCCCTCGACCGACACGTACCGCACCGTCGGATCCAGCCGCTCCACCATCAGGGTGCACCGTCCCGCGGCTGCGAGCAGCCGGGCCTTGAGCGAGTCCTTCCCGGTCACGAACCACACCTCGCCGCCGGGGGTGTAGTCGTACCAGATCGGGACTGTCAGGGGCGCCCTTCCGTCATCTCTGCTCACAGAGAGTGCGGCGATCAGGGGCTGGGTCAGGAGTTCTTGGCGGTCTTCGAGTGGGATACCCATGCTCTTTACCGTACGTCGTGGGCCAGGGGTGTTTTCGGGGTTGGGGTGGGCCGCCGACCCGTTCTTTGAGGGTGTTCTCGACGGACCCCGGAGTCAAGGACGGCCTTCGGCCGCCGGCTGCGCCGGCCGCTTCGCGGTCCTTGACACCGGGGCCCGTCGAGAAAATATTTGGCTGGCTATCGGGGCGGCGGCCCGGGTGTGGCGCAGCGGAATCTTGCTTGGGACGGGTGAGGTTGATGGGGTGGAAGGGTGGCCCTTCGGGCCACTTACCATCCACAGGAACGAGGTCGTTCGCTCACCGCGAAAATGGCGTCTGATCAGGGAAGATAGATAGTCAGCCAGGCGTTGAAAGCGTAGAATCAGACCCATCACAACACCTCTTTGAAGGGAGGGATGGCGATGAGTCTTGAACGCGACACCAACCACTGGGGCACCAACCCCGGTGACGCGATCGACGCAGACCTGAGCGCCATCGAATCCTCCCTCGATCGACTGCTGACCCGGGATCCGGCCTATTGGCGCACCGGGCAGAAGAAGGACTCCCTGGAGCGGCTGGAGAAGCTCCAGGCCAAGCTGGCCGCGGTCAAACTCCGGGTGCTCGCATCTGCCGGCGATATCGCTGAGGAGACCGGCGCGAAGGACGCCTCCGCGTGGATGCGGACCGAGCTCTTGGTCGACAAGGGCGCGGCGCGCTCCCAGATCAAACTCGCGACCAGTGTCGCGAAGTACGACCTCGTCGCCACCGGCCTCGCCGAAGGTGTGGTGTCCCAGGACAAGGCACGGGTGATCACCCAAGCGCTCGACAAGATCGAGGCCAACCCGGTCGCGAGCGGCGAGGACCTGGTGTTGGCCGAGAAGCTGCTGGTCGATTACGCCGGTCGGTTGACCGCGAACGAGCTCCGGATCGTCGGACGACGGATCCTGGCCGAGATCGACCCGGCCCGGTTCGAAGACGCCGAAGCCAAAGCACTCCTCGCCGAGGAAGAGCGTGCTCAGCAGAGGACCGCGTTGCGGGTGTGGGACAACCACGACGGCACCGTCGGGTTCGACGGCGTGCTGCCGACCTTGATCGGGATGCGGTTCAAGCGGTTGGTCGAGGCCTGGGCCCAGCCCCGCAAGCAACAGTTGGTCGCCAAGGGTGCCCCGCTGCCGCCGTGGGAGCGACTCATGGGCCAGGGCTTCTCGCGGCTGCTCGAGACCATCGACCCCGCCGCCCTGCCCCGCCACGGCGGCGACGCGACGACCATCAACGTGGTGATCAGCCTGGAGGAGCTCCGCAAGGACCTCGGCATCGCCACCCTGGGTTACGACGAGACCAACGGGGTCACGATCTCCGCAGCGGAGGCGAGGCGGATGGCGTGCAACGCCACCATCATCCCCTGGGTGTTGGGTGGTGACAGTGAGGTCCTCGACGCCGGTAGGGGCAGCAGGTTCTTCCAGCCGATCCAGCGCAAGGCGTTGCGGTTGCAGCAGAAGTGCTGCCAAGCCGAGGGCTGCGACATGCCACCGGAATGGTGCGATGCCCACCACCTCGACCCCTGGGCCGCCGGCGGCAAGACCGATCTGAAAGATGGGGCGTTGTTGTGTCCGCATCATCATCGCCTGGCGCACAACGCGGCCTACGTTCATGAGCGACTACCCGATGGGACCGTCAGGTTCACCCGCCGCCCCTAGCCGGCCGGGCAAGGACTTACACCACCGGGCCTGCCCCTCGGCCCGACGACTCCAACATCAACCCGTCGTCAGCTCTCGCTGAAGCGCCCGACCCGGTGCCCGCATGAGCGTTCCGGTCAGCTTCCTGGACCCCACGCTCGCCGACTCCCCACTCGCGGGGACGCTTCCCCACCGCAGCGACGGTTCCCCACGCTCCGGTGCATGGGGAACCTCCACGCCCGTGGGGAGCTCTCCCGATCGGTGGGGAACTCGCGACTCGACCGGCACTAAATCCGCCCCGGCCAAGAGCGACGGCGATCTTGTGAACGGTTCACAAGGTCGCGCCCACTGCCGTAGGCACCCGCGAAGCACGATCCGCTGGCGCACGACCAGCCCACGGCCCCAAGCCCGTGCCCAAACTGAATCTGCTGCGCCAGACCCTGCCGCCGACCCGATAGCCAGCCAAAATTCTCGACGGAGCCCGGTGTCAAGGATCGCCGAAGGCGACCGGCGAAGCCGGCGGCCGAAGGCCGTCCT
>NZ_JBEORF010000013.1:0-155079 GCF_040302125.1 Nocardioides sp. NPDC127514
CGATAGCCAGCCAAATCTTTTCTCGATCTGGTCCGGAGTCCAGGACCGCCGAAGGCGGCCGGCGAAGCCGGCGCCCGAAGGGCGTCCTTGACGCCGGTCCAGATCGAGAAGACCCTCCAAGAACGGGTCGGCGGCCCACCCCAACCCCGAAAACACATCAGCCATCAAAGGCCCATAGCCCACTCACAGCCACAAAAAACGACCACCACAGCCCCACCCCCGAGCGTGGCCGTCATGACCCAACTTCTCGACTCCCCGACGGCGACCCCGCCAGCGAAGACGACAACACGATGGCGCCCCACCCCCGAGCGCACAGCGCTCACGATCCTGCTGATCCTGACAGCAGCGGCGTACCTATGGACGCTCTCAGAGTCCGGATACGCCAATCAGTATTACTCCGCCGCCGCACAAGCCGGCGGCGAGAGCTGGAAGGCGTGGTTCTTCGGAGCGCTCGACGCGAGCAGCTCGATCACGGTCGACAAGCCGCCGGCGTCGCTGTGGGTGATGGGCCTGTCCGTACGCCTCTTCGGGCTGTCCTCGTGGAGCATCCTGGTTCCGCAGGCGCTGATGGGCGTCGGGACCGTGGGGCTCGTCTTCGCCATGGTGAAGAAGGTCGCGCCGTGGCAGGCGGCGATCGCGGCGGGGGCGTTCACCGCGCTGACCCCTGCGGCGGCGCTGATGTTCCGGTTCAACAACCCGGACGCGCTGCTGCTCCTGCTGCTGGTCGGTACCGGGTTCTCGACGCTGAAGGCGATCGAGACCGGCAGGGGCAGGTGGATGGTGCTGGCCGGTGTGCTGCTCGGCTTCGGGTTCCTGACCAAGATGCTGCAGGCGTTCCTGATCAGCCCGGCGATCGCGGTCGTCTACCTGATCGCGGGCAAGGGCTCCTTCGGCAGGAGAATGACCCACGGCATCGCGTGCTTCGTCGCCATGGTCGTCAGCGCCGGCTGGTACATCGCAATCGTCGAGCTCATCCCCGAGTCCTGGCGCCCCTACATCGACGGCTCGACCGGCAACTCGCTCCTCGAGCTGACGCTGGGTTACAACGGCGTCGGCCGGCTCAACGGCGGCGACTACGGCGGCCTCGGCAACGCCGGCTTCTCCAGCGCGGCCGGTGTCCTGCGGCTCTTCCAGGGAGTCTCCGGCGGGATGGTCTCCTGGCTGCTCCCGGCGGCTCTGCTCCTCCTCGTCACCGGGCTCGTCGCGCTGCGCAGGTCGCCGCGTACCGACCTGACCCGTGCCGCGCTGATGCTCAGCGGCGCCACCATGCTCGTCACCGGCCTGGTCTTCTCCTTCATGGAGGGCATCTACCACGACTACTACGTGGTCGCGCTGGCCCCGTGGATCGCGATCACCGCGGTCACCGGCGCAGTGATCATGTGGCGCGACCGCGACAGTCTCTTCGCCCGGGTCACCCTGGCGGTCGCGATGGCCGGCAGTGCCGTGTGGGGCTGGGTGCTCCTCGGGCAGCCGGGCGAGCAGCCGTACGACACGCTGCGCTGGCCCGTCCTGATCATCGGTCTCGGGGTCGCCGCCGCGTTCGTCTTCGCGGACAGATTCACCCGCCGGGCAGCCGCGGCGGTCGTCGCGGCGGCAGCCGTCAGCGTCGGCCTCGGGCCTGCGGCGTACGCGATCCAGACGATCGGCACCGCCCACACCGGCTCGATCGTGACCGCCGGGCCGTACGAGGGCGGCGGCATGGGCGGGATGCGCGGCGGTCGCCCCGGTGGTGCCGGCGGCCCCGGCGCTCAGACCCAGAACGGAACCCCGCCGACCGGCCAGATGCCGGGCGGAACCGCCGACGGTGCCACCGGCCAGGCCCCGCAGATGCCCGGCGGCATGCCCGCCGGCAATCCCGGCGGGACCCGCGGAGGAGGAATGATGGGCGGCGGCGCGGTCGACGAGGAGCTCGCCGAGGCGGTGAGCACGAACGCCGGCCACTACACCTGGGTGGCCGCGACGATCGGATCCCAGACCGCAGCCGGCCTCCAGCTCGAGACCGGCGAGGCCGTGATGGCGATCGGCGGCTTCAACGGCACCTCGAACAGCATCACGCTCGAGCAGTTCCAGGAGTACGTCGCCAACGGCGAGATCCACTACTTCATCGCCGGCGGCGGGATGGGCGGCATGCGAGGCGCCGGAGGCAGCAGCGACGAGACCTCCAGCGCCTCCCAGATCAGCGCCTGGGTGGAGGAGAACTTCACCCAGACCACGATCGGCAGCTCCACGGTCTACGACCTGACCGAGGGGGCCGCATGACCGCGGACACGACACTCTCGGGTGGCCTGCGGGTCGTCGACGAGAAGCGATTGCTGACGACGATCGACCTGGTGATCCCGGTCCACGACGAGGAGAAGGGCCTGGAGGAGTCCGTACGCCACCTCGACGGCTACCTGCGCACCCTGCCCTACTCCACGACGATCACGATCGCCGACAACGCCAGCACCGACGGCACCTGGGAGATCGCGGAGCGGCTCGCGACCGAGATCACTCGCGTCCGGGCGATCCACCTCGATGAGAAGGGCCGGGGCCGAGCACTCAAGGCGGCCTGGTCCACGTCGCGAGCGGAGGTGGTCGGCTACATGGACGTCGACCTCTCCACCGACCTGCGGGCCCTGCCGCCCCTGCTCGCCCCGCTGCTCTCCGGCCACTCCGATGTCGCGATCGGGTCCCGGCTGGCCCGCGGCAGCCGGATCGAGCGTGGCCCGAAACGGGACTTCCTGTCCAAGGGCTACAACCTGCTGCTGCGCGGGGTCCTGTCCGCGGAGTTCACCGACGCCCAGTGCGGCTTCAAGGCGCTCCGCCGCGACGTCGCCGAGAAGCTGCTGCCGCTGATCGAGGACGACAGCTGGTTCTTCGACACCGAGCTCCTCGTCCTCGCCTCCGAGGCCGGGCTGCGCGTGCACGAGGTGCCGGTGGACTGGGTCGACGACCCCGACTCGCGCGTCGACATCGCCACCACGATCAAGGAAGACCTCGCCGGCATCAGCAGGCTGCTGTTCGGGCTGGTCAGCGGCCGGATCGACCTCGGTGGCGTACGTCCTCCCGGCCCGGTGCGGAGCCCGAGCCTGGCGGCTCAGGTGATCCGGTTCGGGGCCATCGGGGTGATGAGCACGCTGGCGTACCTGCTCCTCTACGTCCTCCTCCGTACCGCCGTCGGAGCGCAGGCGGCCAACCTCATCGCGCTCCTGGCGACCGCGGTCGCCAACACCGCAGCCAACCGCCGGCTGACCTTCGGGATCACCGCGCGGCAGGGTGCGGTGAAGCATCACGTCGCCGGGCTGGCCGCCTTCGGTGTCGGGCTGACCCTGACCTCGGGATCGCTCGCGCTCCTCCACCTGGCCGCGCCGACACCCGCGCGAGCGTTCGAGATCGTCGTGCTCGTCGCCGCCAACGCCGCGGCCACGCTGATCCGCTTCATCGCTCTGCGGTGGGTGATGAGTCCGCGCTCGTGAGCCGCTGGGTGCCGATGACGCGGAGCAGCTCGAGCTTCTCCGCGGCATCGGTGCCCTCGGCCGGGAAGTAGGCGAGCAGCTTCACGTCGGCCTCCTCGGTGAGCAGGACCTCGCAGCGTACGGACACCGCGCCGACTTCCGGATGGATGAACGTCTTCACATCGGCACGCCGCACGCCGACCTGGTGCCGCTCCCACAGCCCGCGGAACTCTTCGCTCGTCGCAAGGAGGTCGTGCACCAGCGACGTGATGTCGGAGTCACCCGCCCGCCGGGCGTACGTCGCGCGCAGATCCATCACATGGCTCGCCGACATCCGCTCCCAGTCCTCCCGCGGCGCCGGCCGGCGGTCGGGCTCGACGAACCAGCGCCACACCAGGTTTCGGCCCCGGCCGGGCCCGTCGGGCAGCGGCGGCAGCAGCGTGGTGGCGAGTGAGTTGAGCCAGGCGATCTCGCCGGTGTCGGTGCAGATCACGACGGGGATGTCGGTCAGCCGCCGGGCGAGGGCGATCAGGCCGGGACGTACGTAATGGCCCGCCCGCCGCGGAGGCGGTGTCATCCCGGCGAGGTAGAAGAGGTGGTCGCGCTCGTCGAGATCGCACTGCAGCGCCCGCGCGATCGCGGAGAGCACCGACTCCGAGGGCGCCGACCCGCGCGCCTGCTCCAGCCGCGTGTAGTGGTCGGTCGAGACCCCGGCGAGCGAGGCGACCTCTTCCCGCCGAAGTCCAGGCGTACGCCGCCGCAACCCGTCCGGGAGGCCGACATCGGAGGGCCGGAGCAGCTCCCGGCGACGGCGGAGGAAGTCGGCGAGCTCACGGCGGTCGGTCACGCTCCTCATCCTCCGCCGGTGGTGTCCGGTTATCCAGGGACGGCTCGTCCCTGGATGTGCCGTGCCTGCCGAGGGCCTCTCGACCGCCGCACGCTGGGTGGCATGACGACCCACAACACCACCTTCAGCAGCCGGCAGCTCGGCAAGAACGGCCCCACCGTCACCTCCCCCGCACTGGGCGGGATGAGCCTCTCCGGCGCCTACGGCGCGGTCGACGACGAGGAGGGCGTACGCGTCATCCACGCCTACCTCGATGCCGGCGGCACCCTGATCGACACCGGCGACTTCTACGGCGCCGGCCACAACGAGATGCTGATCGCCCGGGCGCTGCGCGAGCGTGACCGCGGCGACGTGGTGCTCTCGGTGAAGTTCGGCGCCCTGCTCACCCCGGTCGGGATGCCGGCGGGCTTCGACGCCCGTCCCGAGGCGGTCCGGTCATCTCTGACGTACTCCCTCCAGCGGCTCGGCACCGACCACATCGACATCTACCGCCCTGCACGGCTCGACCCGAAGGTGCCGATCGAGGAGACCGTGGGCGCGATCCAGGAGCTCGTGGAGGCGGGATACGTACGCCACATCGGGCTCAGCGAGGTCAGCGCCGACACCATCCGGCGTGCCGCCGCGGTGGCCCCGATCAGCGACCTGCAGATCGAGTACTCCCTGCTCAGCAGGGGGATCGAGACCAACGGCATCCTCGACACCTGTCGCGAGCTGGGCATCGGCATCACCGCGTACAGCGTCCTCGGCCGTGGCCTGATCGGCGGTAGCGGCACCGTCGGCGGCTCGCTCGCCCACATGCCGCGCTTCCAGGGCGACAACCTCGACCACAACCGTGCGCTGCTCACCACCCTGGAGGAGATCGCCGCGGCCAAGGGCGTCACCCTGGCCCAGCTCGCGATCGCCTGGGTGGCCGCCCGCGGCGAGCACATCGTCCCCGTCATCGGCTCTCGCCGGGTCAGCCAGGTCGAGTCCATGGCAGGTGCGAACGCGGTCACCCTGGACGACGCCGATCTCGCTCGCATCGACGACGCCGTGCCCGTCGGCGCCGCCCGCGGCGACCGCTACCCGACCCAGTTCATGGCACAGCTCGACAGCGAAGGCTGAGCCGGACGACCGGCCTAGGTGACTCCGGACGAACCCCGGACGAACAGGTAAGTACCCCAGTAAATAGTGGGTACTCCCGCGGTCGCCGGAGCGCCGCCATGATGAAGGCACACCGGTCGGGACGACGGGCTGTGAGGACGTGAGGAAGACCACAGGTATTGGACCGATACAACCGGTGAAACCTGGTGTCCACCTGCTGACCTGCCCTACCGTTACCGGCCAGTAACCAGCACGGTGGGGTTCCGGACCCCGCCGGTCAAGAATCGGTCACGCGCTGATCGGCTGACCGGGATCCCACCATGCTGGAGACTGAAGACACTGCGCAGCTAGACCCAAGGAGTCGAGGATGCTCATCGGAGTGACCCGAGAGACGAAGCCCGGGGAGACCCGGGTGGCGGCCACCCCCGCGACCGTCAAACAACTGACCGGTCTGGGCTATGACGTCGTCATCGAGGGTGGGGCCGGAGAGGCGTCCAGCTTCAAGGACGAGGCGTACGCCGAGGCCGGCGCCCGCATCGGCACGGCCGCCGACGCGTGGGGTGCCGACCTGGTCTTCCGGGTCAACGCGCCTTCCGTCGGCGAGGTCGAGCTGCTGAAGAGCGGCGCGACCCTCGTCGCCCCGCTGGCGCCGGCGCAGAACAGCGAGCTCCTCGACGCCCTGGCCGCCCGCAAGGTCGACGCCTTCGCGATGGACGCGGTGCCGCGCATCTCGCGCGCACAGTCGATGGACATCCTCTCCAGCCAGGCCAACATCGCGGGCTACCGCGCCGTGGTCGAGGCGGCCCACCACTTCGGCCGCTTCTTCACCGGCCAGGTGACCGCGGCGGGCAAGGTGCCGCCGGCGAAGGTGCTCGTGGCCGGTGCCGGTGTGGCCGGTCTGGCCGCGATCGGTGCGGCGAGCTCGCTGGGCGCGATCGTGCGTGCCACCGACCCTCGTCCGGAGGTCGCCGACCAGGTCAAGTCGCTGGGTGGTGAATACCTGAAGGTGGAGGTCGAGGTCGAGAAGTCGACCGACGGCTATGCCAAGGCGACCTCGGAGGCCTACGACCAGCGCGCCGCGGAGATCTACTCCGAGCAGGCCGAGGACGTCGACATCATCGTGACGACCGCGCTGATCCCGGGACGCCCGGCGCCGAAGCTGATCACGGCGGCCGACGTGGCGAGCATGAAGTCCGGCTCGGTCATCGTCGACATGGCGGCCGCGATGGGCGGCAACGTCGAGGGCACGGTCAAGGACGAGGTCGTCACCACGCCCAACGGCGTCACGATCATCGGCTACACCGACCTCCCCGCGCGCCTCCCCGCGCAGTCGAGCCAGCTCTACGGCACCAACCTGGTGAACCTGATGAAGCTGGTGACACCCGAGAAGGACGGCGTACTCGCCCTCGATCTCGAGGACCAGGTCCAGCGCGGCCTGACCGTCGTGCACGACGGCGGCGTGCTCTGGCCGCCCCCGCCGGTCCAGGTCTCCGCCGCCCCGGCGGTAGCGGCCCCCGCCGAGGTCGCGGTCAAGGAGGAGAAGAAGCCGCTCTCCGCCGGTGCGAAGCTCGCGCTGGTCGGCACCGGTGCGCTCGCCCTCTTCCTGCTCAACGCGGTCGCTCCGGCCGAGATCACCCGCCACTTCACCGTGCTGACGCTGTCGGTGGTGATCGGGTTCTACGTGATCGGCCACGTGCACCACGCGCTGCACACCCCGCTGATGTCGGTGACCAACGCGATCTCCGGCATCGTCGTCGTGGGCGCCCTGCTGCAGCTCACCGTCGCTGACAACGTGGTGCTCGTGCTCGCGGGCATCGCCACGCTGCTGGCGAGCATCAACATCTTCGGTGGCTTCGCCGTGACCCGCCGCATGCTCTCGATGTTCCGGAAGGCCTGATCATGGATATCTTCTCGATCGCCGGTGCGGCCTACCTCGTCGCCGCCCTCCTCTTCATCCTGTCGCTGGCAGGGCTCTCCAAGCACGAGACCGCCTCGCAGGGCTGGCTCTACGGCGTAGCGGGCATGACGCTGGCGCTGGTCGCGACCGTCATCCAGGTCGTCGACGGCGGCACCACGACCGCGGTGCTCGTCCTGGTCGCCGCCGTCGCCATCGGTGCGGTCATCGGCCTGTGGCGTGCCAAGGTCGTCGAGATGACCGGCATGCCCGAGCTGATCGCGCTGCTGCACTCCTTCGTGGGTCTGGCGGCCGTCCTGATCGGCTGGAACGGCCACCTCGAGGCCGCTGCCGGCCACGTCCACGGTGGCGCGATCCACTCGGCCGAGGTCTTCATCGGCGTCTTCATCGGTGCGGTCACCTTCACCGGCTCGATCGTCGCCTTCCTCAAGCTCTCCGCGCGGATGAAGTCGGCGCCGCTGATGCTGCCGGGCAAGAACGTCATCAACATCGGTGCCCTGGTCGTCTTCGTGATCCTGACGGTCGTCTACGTCATCAACCCGACGCTCCCGCTGCTGATCGCGGTCACCGTCGTGGCGCTGGCGCTCGGCTGGCACCTGGTCGCCTCCATCGGTGGCGGTGACATGCCGGTCGTGGTCTCGATGCTCAACAGCTACTCCGGATGGGCCGCGGCCGCCTCGGGCTTCCTGCTGGGCAACGACCTGCTGATCGTCACCGGTGCCCTGGTCGGGTCCTCGGGTGCGTACCTCTCCTACATCATGTGCAAGGCGATGAACCGTTCGTTCATCTCGGTCATCGCCGGCGGGTTCGGCATCGAGGCCGGGCCGTCCGGTGACGTCGACTACGGCGAGCACCGCGAGATCAACGCCGAGGACACCGCCGAGCTCCTCGCCGGCGCCTCCTCCGTCGTGATCACCCCGGGCTACGGCATGGCTGTCGCCCAGGCGCAGTACCCGGTCGCCGAGCTCACCCGCATCCTGCGGGACAAGGGCGTGGACGTACGTTTCGGCATCCACCCCGTCGCCGGGCGTCTGCCGGGCCACATGAACGTGCTGCTGGCCGAGGCCAAGGTGCCCTACGACATCGTCCTGGAGATGGACGAGATCAACGACGACCTGGCCGAGACCGACGTCGTCCTGGTCATCGGGGCCAACGACACCGTGAACCCGGCCGCCGCCGAGGACCCGTCCTCGCCGATCGCGGGCATGCCCGTCCTGCGGGTCTGGGAGGCCAAGAACGTGGTCGTCTTCAAGCGGTCGATGGCCGCGGGCTATGCCGGTGTGCAGAACCCGCTCTTCTTCCGGGAGAACTCGCAGATGCTCTTCGGTGACGCCAAGGCCAAGGTCGACGAGATCGTCAGCGCCCTCGCCCGGGTCCCTGCCTGACCTGGAAAATTACACCTGACCAGCGGAAACGTGACGTACGTCTCGCCCTGCTGAATTCTGCACGGCTCGGGCACGACACCCAGAATGAGTGTCGTGTCCGAGCCGTTCACTGACTCCGTCGAGTCGATCCGCGTCCCCCATACGTTGCTGGAGGACGCGCTCGGCTACGTGACCAGCATCGTGGTGACCTCGCTGGGGCTCCACCTGATCCAGTCGGTCGGAGCGGTCACCGGCGGCACCGCCGGCCTGAGCCTGCTGGTGAGCTACTGGACCGGGCTGCCGTTCGAGGTGCTGTTCGTCCTGGTCAACCTGCCCTTCTTCGGGCTCGCGCTCTCCAAGAAGGGCATCGGTTTCACCCTCCGGTCGCTGGGCTGCGTCATCGCGGTCTCGGCGATGACCCGCGTCCACGCCGACCTGCTTCCGCTCGACGGCCTCGACACCGTCTACGGGGTCGTCGTCGGCAACCTGCTCGTCGGCCTCGGGCTCCTGGTGATCTTCCGCCACGGTGCCTCGCTGGGCGGGTTCAACGTGCTCGCACTGCTCCTGCAGGAGCGGCTCAACCTCCGGGCCGGGTACGTCCAGATGGGCCTCGACGTCAGCGTCATCCTCCTCGCGCTCTTCGTCGTCTCGCCCGCGACCGTCCTCCTCTCCGCCCTCGGTGCGGTCGTCCTCAACATCATCCTGGCCTTCAACCACCGGCCCGGCCGGTACCTCGCCTGACGCCGCCTGAGACGTTTGTCTTCCAAGTCGGTAGACATTGCAGAATAGAGGGCATGACTGCCGCGAAGCGCGCGCCCCAGGCCGGCGCCGAGGACCTGACCGAGCACCTGCGTGACCGCTGGTCGGTGAGCGTCTTCGACCCGGACCACGTGCTCGCCGACGCCGAGATCAGGCTGCTGCTCGAGGCAGCCCGGTGGGCGCCGAGCGCGGGCAACAGCCAGCCGTGGTCGTTCCTGGTGCTGCCCCGCGGATCGGCCGGGCACGCGACGTTCGTGAGTCACCTCTCGCGCGGCAACTCCGGCTGGGTGCCGCGGGCATCGGCCGTGTTCGTCGCGATCTCCCAGGTCGGCGTGGACCCGGACGGCAACGGTCCGAAGTGGTCGGACTACTCCCACTACGACCTCGGTCAGGCGGCCGCGCATCTCACCGTCCAGGCCGCGTCCCTCGGCCTCTCCTCGCACCAGTTCGCCGGGTTCGACCATGCTGCCGTGGCGGCAGCCTTCGGCGTACCGGACTGGTGGAAGGTGATGACCGGCATCGCGGTCGGCCTCCACGGCGACCCCGCGCAGGTCGACCCGCGAGACGCGGAGCGCGAGGAGCGCGAGCGCGTCCGGCGGCCGCTCGAGGAGATCGCCTTCGCTGACAAATGGGGCTCTTCCTGGGCCTGATGCCGTGGGGCGTGCGTCCCGGAAGGCATTAAAAAGGACGTACCCATCGGGGCATCGGTCTAAGGTTCGTGGGTGGAGAACGGTCAGGGAACAGGTCGGCTCCGGCGCGTCGTGGCAGGTGTTTTCGTGCTGGGGGTGCTGGGTGCTGGGCTGGTGACGACCGCCCCGGCGGCCGTCGCGGCGCCCAACGACGGAGTCGGCGAGTCCTCCCGCACCCGCTACGTGCTCGACGAGAAGGCCAAGACCGTCAAGGTGAAGGCCGAGGTCACGGTCACCAACCAGCAGCCGAGCACGGCCACGACCTACTACTTCCTGACCGGTCACGCGATCCCGATCCCGGCCGGAGCGTCGAAGGTCAGGGCGACCAGCAACGGCGCGAACCTGCCGGTGAGCACCGAGAAGATCAAGGGCACCGGCCTCGCGGTGGTCACGGTGTCCTTCCCGAACCTCTACTACGGCAAGTCGCGCACGATCACCTGGACGTACGAGCTGAAGGGCGCTCCGATCCGGGCGAAGAAGAACCACACCCGGATCGGCGAGGGGTACGCCGTCTTCCCGGTGATCGGCCTCGGTGACGACGGGCAGGTGACCGTCGACGTCGTGCTGCCGAAGTCGATGACGTTCACCGCCTCCTCGGGCGACTTCACCAAGCGGACCAAGGGCAAGACGACGACCTGGCACTCCGAGGGCGACTTCGTCGACGCCGGCGTCTCCGCGCGCGACCCGAAGGCCTTCGACGAGAAGAAGATCAAGATCGGCGACACGAAGCTGTCGCTGCAGAGCTTCCCCAAGGACAAGGAGTGGCTCGACTTCGCCGAGAAGCGGGTCACCGAAGGCATGCCGGTGCTTGAGGAGCTGACCGGCAACGAGTGGCCCGGTGGGCTGGAGACGATTCGTGAGGACGGTTCGGCGGAGGCGGTCGGCTACGCCTGGTTCGACTCCGACGCCGACGAGATCGTCGTCTCCGAGGACCTGGACACGGCGATCCTCTACCACGAGATGACCCACGCCTGGATCAACCCCGACATCGTCGAGGGCCGCTGGCTGAGCGAGGGCCTGACCGAGCTCGTCGCCCAGCACGCGACCGAGGAGGTCGGTGCCAAGGGGCAGAAGTACGGCAAGGTGAAGCGTCGCAGCAAGGAAGCGTTCCCCCTCCTGACCTGGGACGCCAACGGATGGAGCCAGGAGAAGGACGCGTACGGCTACCCGGCCGCCTACACAGCCGTCTCGGCCATGCTCGCGGACCTCTCCGACGAGGAGCTGACCCAGGTCGTCGACGACGTCTACGACGGCCGCACCGGTTACGACGCCGCCGATGACGAGATCACCAGCGGCCCGGTCGACTGGCGCCTCTTCCTCGACATCGTGCAGAGGTACGACACCGACGCCTCCCCGGAGAAGCCGCTGAAGAACTGGGTGCTCACCCGCGCCGAGGCCAAGCAGCTCGGGCCCAGGGCCGAGGCCCGCAAGACGTACGCCGAGATCGACCGCGTCAACGGCGAGTGGCTGCCGCCGCTGGGGCTGCGCGACGTCATGGCGGCGTGGACGTTCGAGGACGTGGACGGCGTCGTCGGCCTGATCGGTGAGGCGAACGCCGATGCCGCTGCGGTCCAGGAGGCGGCGGAGAAGGCCGATCTGCCGGTCCCGGCCGCGGCGAAGGAGGCGTACGAGGGAGCCAACGATGACGACCGGTATCGCGACCTCGCCACCACGCTGCCCCGCACCGCCGAGGTGATCACCGAGGTCGGTGAGGCGACCGCGGACGTCGAGGGGATGCAGAACCCGCTGACCGAGCTCGGCGAGCTGGTGCTGTTCCTCGACGTGGGTGCGGCCAGCGCTCGAGCCGACCTGAACAACGGCTATCTCGAGGACGCCTCGGCCACCGCGGCCGGCGTGCGCGCCCGGGCCGACTGGGCACTGGTCGTCGGACTGGTCGCGCTGCTCGTGCTCGCCTGCGTGGCGTACGCGGCGTACCGGGTGTTCTGGAATGCGTCGGCGCGGCGTCGGCGGGCCGAGCGCAGGGCCTTCCTCAGGCAGGCGAAGGAGACGCGGAAGGCGGGGGCTCCGTGGGACTCTCGACCTGCCCGGCCGCCCGGGCCGCCCGGGCCGCCCGGGCCGCCCGGGCCGCCCCGGCCGCCCGGACAGCCCCGGCCGCCCGGACAGCCGTCAGTCGGTGGCGAGCTCTTCGGCGTACAGCGCGGCCCCGACGGCCCCCGCGGTGTTGAGCAGTTTCGCCGGGATGATCTCGGTGTCCAGGTCGAGCAGCGGCAGGAATTCCGCCGCCTCCTTCGAGACCCCTCCTCCGACGAGGAATAGGTCGGGGGAGAAGAGCATCTCCAGGTGCTGGTAGTACCTCTGCAGGCGCTTGGCCCAGTGCTTCCAGGAGAGGTCCTCGCGCTTGCGAGCGATGTTGGAGGCGCGGGTCTCGGCGTCGTGGCCGTCGAGCTCGAGGTGACCGAGCTCGGAGTTGGGCACGAGCACGCCGTCGTAGAGGAGCGCCGAGCCGATGCCGGTGCCGAGCGTGGTCATGATGACCAGTCCACGGCGACCCTTCGCGGCGCCGTAGCGCACCTCGGCCAGGCCCGCGGCGTCGGCGTCGTTGACCACGTGCACGTCGCGGCCGGTGGCCGCGGTGAAGATCGCGTCCGCGTCGGCGCCGATCCAGGACTTGTCGATGTTGGCCGCGGAGTGGACCACCCCGTGGCGTACGACGCCGGGGACGGTCACGCCGACCTTCCCGTCGTAGTCCGGGAACTGGGAGAGCAGGTCCACGAAGATCTCGGCGATGGCGTCGGGGGTGGAGCGTTCGGGTGTCGGGATGCGTACGCGTTCCTCGGCGAACTCGCCGGTCGCGAGGTCGATCGGGGCACCCTTGATGCCCGTGCCGCCGAAGTCGATGCCGAAGGGCAGGCTCGTCGTCATGAGCCCATCCTATTTACAAGCACCGACGTGACGTACGACACTTGACAGATCATCCTCGTTTGTCAAACAAACTCAGCGTCAAAGGGGCCAACGATGGAGATCGCCAACAGCACGGTGCCCGACGGCTCGACCGAACAGTGGCGCGACAAGAAGCGCTATCTGTGGTTGCTCGGTCTGGTGGTGCCGCTCCTCGGTTTCATCGCGATCGGCGGCTGGCATCTCACCGATATCAGCGCGTTCCTGTGGACCGGTCCGATCATCATCCTCATCGTGGTCCCGGCCATCGACCTGTTCGCGGGGCTCGACAAGTCCAACCCGCCCGACGACATGATCGAGGCGCTGGAGAACGACAGGTACTACCGCTGGATCGTCTACTCCTACCTCCCGCTGCAGTACGCCGTCTTCATCGGCGGCATGGCCATGGCCGCCCATGGCGCCCTGGACGGCCACACCTTGAGCATCATCGACCGGGTCGGGCTGGCGATCTCGGTCGGCTGCGTCGGCGGCATCGGCATCAACACCGCCCACGAGCTCGGCCACAAGCGCGAGGACGTCGAGCGCTGGCTCTCCAAGGTCGCGCTCGCGCAGAGCTTCTACGGCCACTTCTACATCGAGCACAACCGCGGTCACCACGTCCGCGTCGCGACGCCCGAGGACCCGGCCTCCGCCAAGGTCGGCGAGTCGTTCTACACCTTCTGGCCGCGCACGGTCTCAGGCTCGCTGAAGAGCGCCTGGAGGCTGGAGAGGAAGAGGTACGCCCGCCGCGACCGGCACCCGTTCCGGATCGGCAACGACGTACTCAACGCCTGGCTGATGTCGGCGGTGCTGTGGGGCGGGATGATCGTGTGGCTCGGGCCGGTGGTGATCCCGTTCCTGCTGATCCAGGCGGTCGTCGGGTTCTCGCTCCTCGAGGTGATCAACTACATGGAGCACTACGGGATGCTGCGGCAGAAGGTCGGCCGGCGCTACGAGCGCGTCGACCCCAGCCACTCCTGGAACTCCAACAACATCGCCACCAACGTGCTGCTCTACCACCTGCAGCGCCACAGCGACCACCACGCCAACCCCGTACGCCGCTACCAGACCCTGCGCGACTACAAGGAGTCTCCGGTGCTGCCGACCGGCTACGCCGGGATGATCCTGCTCGCGATCGTGCCGCCGGTCTGGCGCCGCGTGATGGACCCCAGGGTGCTGGCGCACTTCGACGGCGACATGTCGCGGGCCAACATCCTGCCGCGCAAGCGGGACAGGATCCTGGCGAAGTATCCGTCGCCGGTCGCAGATCGTGCCGAGACCGGCGACGACACCGTTGCGCAGGTCGTCGGCCAGGAGGTGCTGGCCGCTCGCTGCCCCGGCTGCGGCTACACCTACCGCGTCGAGGAGGGCAACGAGGCCGAGGGCTTCGCTGCCGGGACCGCATGGGCGGACGTCCCCGACGACTGGTGCTGCCCGGACTGTGGCGTACGCGAGAAGGTCGACTTCGTGCCCCTCGCCTCGGACTCCGTCTCGTAGCCGTCCTCGGACGGCGACAGCCCCCGGCCTCGTACGAGACCGGGGGCTGTCATCGGTGCGAGACCTCAGCTCTTGACGAGCTCCGGCTCACGCGGCTTCTCGGCGTAGTGGTCGGCGAGGTAGTGCCGCTCCAGGCTCTCGCCCTCGACGTCGACGTTCGGGAGGATCCGGTCGAGCCACTTCGGCAGCCACCAGGCCTTCTCCTTCATGAGGTACATGAGGGTCGGGATCAGGAGCATGCGGACCACGAAGGCGTCGAAGATGACCGCTGCCGAGAGCGCGAAGCCCATCGACTTGATGATCGGGTCGTCCATCAGGATGAAGCCCGAGAAGACGGCGGTCATGATCAGCGCGGCGGCCGTGACGACCCGGGCCGAGTTGCGGAAGCCGTCGACGACGGCCTCCTTGTACGAGGCGCCGTGGACGTGCGCCTCGCGGATCCGGGTCACCAGGAAGACCTGGTAGTCCATCGCCAGCCCGAACACGAGCCCGATCAGGAAGATCGGGATGAAGCTGACGATCGGCTGACCCTCGAAGATGTCGAAGGCGCCCTCCTGGAAGATCGCCACGGTCGCGCCGAGGGTCGCCAGGACCGACAGCAGGAAGCCGAGGGTCGCGGTCAGCGGCACCAGGATCGAGCGGAAGACGAGCATCAGCAGGATGAACGCCAGCCCGATCACGATCGCCAGGTAGGGCAGCAGGGCGTCGTTGAGCTTCTCGGAGATGTCGGACATGATCGCCGAGGTGCCGGTGACCGCGAGGTCGGTGCCGGTCTCCTTCTCCACGGCAGCCTCGCCGTCACGCAGCTCGGCGAGCAGGTCCTCGGTCTTCTCGTCCTCCGGGGCGGTCTCGGGCTCGATCAGGATGACCGCGCCGTTGTCGTTCCCCGAAGGCGGGATCACCTTGGCCACACCGTCGAGGCCCGCGGCCCAGTCGGCGACCTCGGCGTAGGCCTGCTGCTTGGCCGCGGTGTCCCCGGACATGTCACGCGCGTCGACGACGAGCATCATCGGGTCGAGGCGCCCGGGGCCGAAGCCCTCGACGACCAGCTCGACCGCCTGGCGGCGCGAGCTGTCCTCGGGCGCGGTGCTGTCGCTCGGCATGCCGAGGTGCAGGTCCTTGAACGGGATCGCCAGCGCCCCGAGGCCGATGACCGCGATCAGCACCCAGAGGATCGGCGCCTTGCCGATGAACCGCGCCCAACGGACACCGTTGTTGAGGATGCGACCGTTGGCCTCGCGCTTGGGGTTGTAGCGACGTACGTTGAGGCCGAAGGCCTTCGACTTGAGCAGGCCGAGAAGCGCCGGGAGCAGGGTCAGCGCGACCAGGACCGCGACGACGACGGTGACGGCCGCGCCCAGGCCCATGGCGGTCAGGAACGGGATCCCGACGACGCTGAGCGCGGCGAGCGCGATCACGACGGTCAGGCCGGCGAAGACGACCGCCGAGCCGGCGGTGCCCACGGCGACGCCGATGGCCTCCTCGCGGTCGTCGGTGTGGTCGAGCTCGCTGCGGTAGCGGGACAGGATGAACAGCGCGTAGTCGATCCCGACCGCCAGGCCGATCATCGTGGCGAGCATCGGCGTGGTCGAGGAGACATCGGTGAACGCGGTCAGTGCGGTGATCCCCAGCGTTCCGATCGCGACGCCGACGCCGGCGGTGATGATCGGGAGGCCAGCGGCCACGAAGGAGCCGAAGGTGATCACCAGGATGAACAGGGCGATGATGATGCCGAACAGCTCGGAGCTCGCACTGCCCATCTCCTGGACCTGCATGCCCTGGCCGCGCACCTCGACCTGGAGGCCGTCCTTGTTCGCGTCCTCGATGACGTCGGTGACCTGTTCCTGCATCTCAGGCGTCACCTCGGTCGCTTCGACATCCTCGAACTCGGTCGAGATCAGCCCGATCCGGCCGTCCTCCGACAGCGTCGGCTGAGCCTGGATCTGGCCGAGCAGCATCTGCTGCGCCTGCTGGGTCGTCACCGTCTGCCCGCTCTCGGCGGACATCGCCTTGGCGTAGCCAGGGGCGGCTGCCTCGGCCTGTTCCGGTGTCCAGATGTAGGAGATCTGGTCGGGTACGTCATCGAGCGCGGCGAGGTTCTGGACGAGCTCGGCCACGGCCTTCTGGTTCGCGGCTGTGGTGAGCGTTTCGCCCTCGGGAGCGGCGACGACGACCTCGATGGAGGCGGCGTCGAGCACCGAACCGCCCTCGGTGCCCATGATCTCGGGCAGCTCCTCGGCAGCCTCGACCGACTCGAGGCCGGGCATGGTGAAGGTCGTGGACATCGGCTTGGACATCGTGGTCGCCACCGCGCCGATCCCGATGATCACGATCATCCAGACGGCGACGAAGATCGGCCACCGCCGGTAGGCGGTCTTTCCGAGTCGATAGAGCAGCTTGGCCATTTCGGGGTTCCCCCTGGTCAGTGGTTCAGAACAGATCGACGAGGTCGTCGAAGATCCGGGTGAAGTGGTCGGCGACGGTGCCGGCCGAAGGATTGGCGAGGTAGGCGTCGAGCGAGGCGTTGAAGACCACGATCACGAGATGCAGGACGACGCCCGCGAGCTCGGGAGTCATCTGGTCGCCCTCGCGCTCGGAGATGACCTCGGCGAAGTGAACGGCTATCTGCTCGAAGCGGGTGCGTGCCGCATCCAGCACCTGCCGGTCGGTGGCGAGGATGTGCCGGACGAGGACGAGCTCGTCATGGTCGATGGGCTCGGCGTCGAGCACCGTACGCACCAGCGCGCCGAGATCGCGGCCGACATGGCCGGTGGGCCCGCCGCTGAGGAAGGCCTCGAGCAGCTCCGGGTCGGGCTCCTGCTCGGGGCCGAGGACGGCGTCCATCTTGCTCGGGACGTGGTTGAACAACGTACGCCGCGAGACACCGACGCGGTCGGCGAGATGCTCCATGGTCCAGCCGTCGAAGCCGAACTCGTCGGTCATCTCGAGCGCGGCCCGGTGGATCGCCGCCGCGGTCTTGTTGAGCCCCCGCATCATGACGTTGCACTTTCTCTCACAGAGTGCAGTGTTGCACTCCGGGGGTATCGAGTGCAAAACAATGTGGCTAGGTTCACCTGCCCGTCTTCCGCGGGGAGGAGAGGCCGTAGACTTTGCCTTCATGGCGGCCGGCGCACCTGAAACCACCCGACAGCGGATCCTCGATGCCGCCGTCGAGATGACCACCGAGTCCGGGTGGGCGAGTGTGACGATGTCGCGCATCGCCGAGCGATGCGGGGTCAGTCGGCAGACGGTCTACAACGACATCGGCGCCAAGCCGGCGCTGGCGAAGTCGCTGATCCTGCGTGAGCTGGAGCAGTTCCTCGCGGTCGTGAGCACGGCCTTCGACGAGGAGGACGACTTCATCCGGGCGATCCGCCAGGCGACGTACGGCGTCCTCGACCGTGCCCAGGACAACAAGCTGCTGCACGCGGTCGTCTCGGCGACCCACGGTGCCGACACCGAGCTGCTGCCCTACCTCACCAGCCACAGCGAGGGACTGCTGGGCTACGCGACCGAGCTCATCCATGAGCACGTCGAGAGGTTCGAGCACGGCCTGACCGACGACCAGGCGGACACCGCCATCGAGATGACCGTGCGCGTGGTCCTCAGCCATGTCATGCAGCCCACCAAGTCACCCGACGAGACCGCCGACGACATCGCCTGGCTGATCTCGCGGGTCCTGAACGGATGAGTTACCAGCGAGTTGGGTGCTGACCAGGCCTCGCCTAACCTTCCTGCGGGGAGGTAGATGGATGCGACAGGTCTCGTGGAGAGCGGCTGCGGCAGTGGGCGCGGTGCTCGTGGCGACCCTGGCCGCCTGTGCGGGTGAGCCGGCGAAGCCGGCCACGCCGAGCGGCAGCCCGAGCTCCAGCGGGGCCGCCAAGGTCGAGAGCCCGGTCGCCGACCCTTCGCACGCCGTCGACATCCCCGGCAAACGCGAGGGCACGCTGCACTCCACCGACCTGCTGATCCTCTCCGAGGACACCCTCTCGTCCGCCGACGTCAAGAAGATCCGAGGACTCGACGGCGTCTCCGGCGTCGAGCAGATCTCGATGGCCCAGGTCAGCGTCGAGGGACGGCTGGTGAAGGTGGTCGCCGTCGACCCGGCGACCTACCGCAACTTCGCCCCCTTCCAGAGCGCCGACTCCGACGAGGTCTGGCAGCGCGTCGCCGGTGGCGAGGTGGCGATCGATCCCGAGCGCCAGGACGAGCTCCCGGCCGACAAGGACGGGTTCGTGCGGCTCGGCTCCAAGAAGGACGCGGCCTCTGTCCACGTCGGCGCCTACGCTCCCCAGCCGCCGGGTCTCGCCGCGGCCGTCGTCAACCACAAGTGGGGCGAGGAGATGGGCATGGAGAAGGGCAACGCGCTCATCGTCTCCACCGCCGCCATCGCCCCCAACCGGGTCGTCGAGCCGATCCAGAAGGTCGTCGGCTCGGACGCCTCCGTCCAGCGCCTCGACGTCGTCGCCCGCGCGGGTCTCGACCCCAACGCTCCCCAGAAGGCGTACGTCGTCGGCACCGTCGCCGAGGCCGTCGGCAACTACACCTACCGGGCCAACGGCGACGGCACCATCACCCCCGCCGCGAGCTGGGTGAGCTCTCACATCGTGACCGCCCAGGTGCCGATCCTCGGCTCGGTGACCTGCAACAAGGTGATGATCCCGCAGCTGCGCGCCGCCCTGCAGGAGGTCGTCGACCGCGGCCTGGCCAGGAAGATCGACCCGTCGCAGTACGCCGGCTGCTACTACCCCCGCTTCATCGCCAACACCACCCAGCTCTCCAACCACGCCTTCGGCACCGCCGTCGACCTCAACACCGCCGGCAACCAGCGCGGCACCGTCGGCGAGATGGACCGCACCGTCGTCTCCATCTTCGAGCGCTGGGGCTTCACCTGGGGCGGCAACTGGAAGTGGACCGACCCCATGCACTTCGAGATGAACCGCATCGTCAAACCGGGTTAACCCGGGGTTGTTGCTGACCTGCTTGGGACCCCGCATCTACGCTGGGGGACGTGACGATCCTCGATGACGCCCGTCCGGGCATGGATGACAGCATTCGGCCGCAGGACGACCTGTTCGGGTTCGTCAACGGCACCTGGCTCCGGGAGGTCGAGATTCCGTCCGACCGGTCCAGCTGGGGGCCGTTCGTGATGCTCGCCGACCAGGCCGAGAAGGACGTGCGCGCGATCATCGAGGAGCTCGCGGCCTCCGGTGGCGAGCCGGGCAGCGACGCCCAGAAGATCGGCGACCTCTTCGCGAGCTTCATGGACGTGGAGGGGGTGGCCGCGCGCGGCGTACGTCCTCTGGACGGCCTGCGGGCCGCCGTGGACGGGCTCCGCGACGCGGACGACCTGGCGGCGTTCCTGGGTGAGGTCGAGCGGATCGGCGGGCACGGGCTGTTCGGGTCTTACGTCGACAACGACGACAAGGCCTCCGACCGCTACATCTTCAACCTGCTCCAGGGCGGCCTCGGGCTGCCCGACAAGGACTACTACTTCGACGAGAAGTTCGCCGAGGTGCTGGGGAAGTACGCCGACTACCTGACTCGTCTCTACGAGCTCGCCGAGCACCCCGACCCGCGTGCGGCCGCCGAGACGATCATCCGGATCGACACCCGTCTCGCCGAGGGCCACTGGGCACGCGAGGAGACCCGCGACAAGCAGAAGACCTACAACCTGCTGACCCTCGCCGAGCTGCGCGAGCTGGCCCCCAACTTCAACTGGGATGCGTACGTCCGCAACCTCTCCGGCTCGAAGCTGACCACCGAGGCGGTGCTCGGTGAGGTGGTCGTGCGGCAGCCGTCGTTCTTCTCCCACCTCTCGACCGTGCTCGGCGAGGTCGACATCGACGACTGGAAGCTGTGGCTCTACTTCCACGTGCTCCGCTGGGCGGCGCCCTACCTGACCGACGACTTCGTCGAGACCAACTTCGACTTCTACGGGCGCACCCTCAACGGCACCCCTGAGCTGCGTGAGCGCTGGAAGCGCGGGGTCGCGATCGTGGAGGGCGCGATCGGCGAGGCGGTCGGCAAGGAGTACGCCGAGCGCCACTTCCCGCCCGAGGCGAAGGCGCAGATGGACGAACTCGTCCACAACCTCCTCGAGGCCTACCGCAAATCGATCTCCGAGCTCGACTGGATGGGCGAGGAGACCAAGGAGAAGGCGTACGAGAAGCTCGACAAGTTCACGCCGAAGATCGGCTACCCGTCGAAGTGGCGCGACTACTCGGCGCTGCAGATCAGCAAGGACGACCTGATCGGCAACGTCTCGGCGGCCTCGGTCTTCGAGACCGACCGGCAGCTCGGCAAGCTCGGCAGCCCGGTGGACCGCGACGAGTGGTTCATGCTGCCGCAGACGGTCAACGCCTACTACAACCCCGGCACCAACGAGATCTGCTTCCCGGCCGGGATCCTGCAGCGCCCGTTCTTCGACAAGGACGCGCACCCGGCGGAGAACTACGGCGGCATCGGCGCGGTCATCGGCCACGAGGTCGGGCACGGCTTCGACGACCAGGGTGCCCAGTTCGACGGCGACGGCAACATGCAGGACTGGTGGTCGCCGGAGGACAAGGCGGCCTTCGAGGTGAAGACCAAGGCGCTCATCGAGCAGTACTCGGCGCTCTCGCCGCGGGACCTGCCGGGTGAGTTCGTCAACGGTGCGCTGACCGTCGGCGAGAACATCGGCGACCTGGGTGGTCTGACGATCGCGCACACCGCCTACATGCTCGCCACCGGCGGTTCCGCTGGCGTCGGCGACCGGCAGCGGCTCTTCCTCAACTGGGCCTACGTGTGGCGTACGGTGCGCCGCAAGGAGCAGGCTCAGCAGTACCTCACGATCGACCCGCACAGCCCGCCGGAGTTCCGTGCCAACATCGCGCGGAACCTGGACGAGTTCCACGAGGTCTTCGGCACCGCTCCCGGCGACGGTCTCTGGCTCGACCCGGAGGAGCGCGTGCGGATCTGGTGACCGTGCGGGTAGGGGTATTGGTTAATATTCGATAACAACGTAAAGGAGTTACGCGGGAAGGCGGCTTCACAAATTCGCATTGCAGGAACTTGTTTCTCCACGCTATCGATTCCGGTGCAAGGATTCCCTCCATCCTGGTCCCCACAATCGAGGAGAACCCCACGATGCGTATCGTTCGAGTAGCGGGAGCAGCGACCGCTGCCGCTGTTGCAGGAACTGCCTTCATCGCCTCCTTCGGAAGCCCAGCCGGCGCCACCCCTGCCGACTCCGCCTCCACCATCACGCCCGAGAGTCTGTCTGCGCAGAAGGTCATCGACGACGAGTCGATCGCGGACAAGGCGATCCGCGCGCTGACGAGCAAGCCGTCGACCTGGAAGGTCGGCGCGGGCCAGGATCTCGAGCCCGTGGTGACCCTGAAGGACGCCAACGGTGCCACCCACGTCCGGATGAACCGGACCTACGAGGGCCTCGAGGTCGTCGGCGGCGACCTGGTCGCCCACCAGACCAAGTCCGGCACCCTGACCTCCGTCTCCCAGGGGCTGACCAAGATGCTCGACCTCTCGGTGAAGCCGGCGATCACCGAGACCGCAGCCACCAAGGCCGCGCTGACCCTGGACGCCGTCACCAAGACGATCACCAAGCTCCAGGCCGACAAGAAGTACGCGCCCGAGCTCGTGGTCGACGCGGTCGACGGCACCCCGACGCTGGCGTGGCGGGTGACCACCAAGGGTAAGCAGGCCGACGGCACCCCCTCGCGCCTGGCGACGTACGTCGACGCGGAGACCGGCAAGGTGCTGCGCCGGGTCGAGGGCATCCACACCATCGACGGCGAGGGAAACACCCTCTACTCCGGGACCGTCCCGCTGCAGGTGAAGCAGAACGGCTCGACGTACGAGCTGCGTGACGAGACCCGCGGCGGCACCTACACGACCGACATGAACAACGCCGAGGACAGCCTGCTGTGCCAGCTCCTCGGGTTCGGCTGCGCGGCCGGGACGGTGGTCACCAGCCCGACCACGACCTTCGGCAACGGCTCCAACGACGACCGGGCGACCGCGGCGGCCGACGCGCAGTACGGCACCAACGTCACCTGGGACTACTTCAAGAACGTCCACGCCCGCGACGGCATCTTCGGCGACGGCTCGGGCTCCTACAACCGGGTCCACTACGGCACCGACTACGTCAACGCCTTCTGGGACGGCGAGAAGATGACGTACGGCGACGGCGACGGTGTCGGCTACGGACCGCTGGTCTCGCTGGACGTCGCGGGCCACGAGATGACTCACGGCGTCACCGAGAACACCTCGGGCCTGGAGTACTCCGGTGAGTCCGGCGGCCTCAACGAGTCGACCTCGGACATCTTCGGGACGGCAGTCGAGTTCTATGCCGACAACGCCGAGGACCAGGGCGACTACCTGATCGGTGAGTCCTTCATCCTCGACGGTGGCGACCCGCTGCGCCGGATGGACAACCCGTCCTTCGACGGCAACTCGGTCAACTGCTGGTCGTCCTCGACCGGGGGCCTCGACGTCCACTACTCCAGCGGCGTCGGCAACCACTTCTTCTACCTGCTCTCCGAGGGCTCGGGCACGAAGACGATCGGTGGGGTCGAGCACTCGAGCACGACCTGCGACGGCTCGACGATCGCCGGGATCGGTCGTGACAAGGCCGAGAAGATCTGGTTCCGGGCCAACTCGACCTACTTCACCTCGACCACCGACTACGCCGGCGCGCGCGACGCGACGGTCAAGGCGGCCTCGGACCTCTACGGCGCCTCCAGCCCCGAGGTCGCGGCCGTCGAGGCGGCGTGGACCGCGGTCTCGGTGAGCTGATCTCGCCACACTGACAACAGAGTCGTCCGACGGCGTCGTTTTCCTACTGGAGGCGGCGCCGTCGACCGCTTTGGGTAACTAAAGTACGAATTCGGGCGTGTGGTTATGCCGGTTCGGCGATTGGACGCATACTGGAGATGCCGGGCCGGTTCTGCGGGTCCCCGTGGGGGAGGACCAACAGCGCCGGCTCGGCGTTCGCATCTGCGCTCGGCGAATAACGGTTCGCGTGGACGGGTCGTCGCTGTCTACCCTGGTGGCATGTACTCCGGCATCGCCTACATGCGCCTGCGCCCCGCCGCCTGACGGCGGCGCTGCGAGGCATACTCACGCCGCTGTCCGGCCCTACGGAGACAGCCGAACGATCCCGCCTGCTGCGCGCCGCGATGCGGCACGCCGGCGGCGTTGCCAGCGCTCGCCAGGCGCCCAGCCTGCCTTCGCGCTGGCGCCTTGCCGGCGCACTCGCCTCGCGACGCTCGCGACGGCGCGATCGTTCAGCTGCCTCCTAGCCGGGTAGCTGCTCTCGCTTTCCCGGCTCCCGTACGCGAGCTGGAAGTTCACTTTCGTGTCTGTACAGACCCACCACACCTCTGCCCACCTGCGCGCCGAGGACATCTCCGTCACCCGCGGCGGTCGCCCCGTCCTGCGCGGCGTCTCCCTGACCGTCTCTGCTGCCAACCGGTCCCGGTTGGCCATCGTCGGCGAGAACGGCCGGGGCAAGACCACGCTGCTCCACGTCCTCGCCGGACTGCTCGAACCCGACTCCGGCCGGGTTCAGCGGCACGGCAGCCTCGGTGTCGCGCAGCAGGCTCTGGACGTACGTCCTGGGGACACCGTCGGCACCCTCACCTCCGCCGCGCTGGCCGAGTCGCACTCCGCGCTCCGCGCACTCGATGACGCTGCCGCAGCCTTGTCGGACGACCCGTCGGACTCCGGCGGGACGTACGCCGCCGCGCTGGAGCGCGCGACCACGCTGGACGCCTGGGACGCCGATCGGCGGGTCCAGATCGCTCTGGAGGCGCTCGGCGCGTGCACCGATCACGGACGAGAGCTGGCGACGCTGTCGGTCGGCCAGCGCTACCGGGTGCGGCTCGCCTGTCTGCTCGGGGCACACCACGACCTCCTCGTGCTCGACGAGCCGACCAACCATCTGGACGCGTCGGGGCTGGCGTTCCTCACCGAGCGGGTCCGGGCTCATGCCGGCGGTGTCGTGCTCGTCTCTCACGACCGCGCGCTGCTGCGGGAGGTCGGTGAGGAGTTCCTCGACCTGGACCCGAGTGAGGACGGTAGGCCGCGGACGTACGCCGGTGATTACCAGGGCTGGCAGGAGGGTCGGCGCCGCGACCGGGAGCGCTGGGAGCAGGACTACGCGGCCCAGCAGGAGGAGCACCGGCGACTGCAGGACTCGGTCTCGGCCGCGCGGGACCGGCTGAGCACCGGCTGGCGGCCGCCGAAGGGCACCGGCAAGCATCAGCGACAGACCCGTGCCCCCGGTCTGGTGCGTTCCTTCAACCGTGACCTCGCGGCGCTCGAGGCGCACCGCATCTCCGTGCCTGAGCCGCCGATGTCGCTGCGGTTCCCGGAGCTCTCCTCACCTGCCGGCAGCACGCTGCTGCGCTGTGGAGGCGTACGCATGCCCGGTCGGCTGTCCGGACCCGTCTCGTTCGCCCTCGACGGTGGCGAGCGGCTCGTCGTCACCGGTCCGAACGGGGCGGGCAAGTCGACGTTGCTGCAGGTGCTGGGCGGCGGGCTCGCTCCGTCGGCTGGGTCGGTATGGGTCTCGCCGGGGGTGCGGGTCGCACTCGTCGGTCAGGAGGAGCCCGAGTGGGCGCCGGGTCTGACGGCGGCGGAGGTCTATGCGCAGCACTGTGGTCGGCTGGTCGCCGCCGGGGTGGTGCCGGAGCGGGCGATCCCGTCGCTCCGGTCGACCGGACTGGTGGACGCCGAGGCGCGGCGTACGCCTGCTTCGCGGCTCTCCCAAGGGCAGCAGCGGCGGCTCGAGCTGGCGCTGCGGCTGGCCTCGCTCCCGCAGCTGCTGATCCTGGACGAGCCGACCAACCATCTCTCGGCCGGGCTGGTCGACGAGCTGACGGCCGCGCTGCGGGCGACGCCGGCGGCGGTCGTGGTGGCCACGCACGATCGGCAGATGCTGGATGATCTGGCCGACTGGCCTCGGCTGCCGTTGGGTCACGTTGTCGGAGGTGCCTGATAGACCTGTGACCATGACAGATCCGGCTGGTGACGTACGTGCTCGTGCTGAGGCGCATCTGCGGGCCCTCGTGGGCCGGGATGACGCCACGCTGCGTGAGGACCAGTGGTCGGCGATCTCGGCGCTCGCCGTCGAGCGTCGCCGGGCGCTGGTCGTGCAGAAGACCGGTTGGGGGAAGTCGGCGGTCTACTTCGTGGCGACGCTGCTGCTGCGTGAGGCCGGTCTCGGGCCGACCGTGATCGTCTCGCCGCTGCTCGCGCTGATGCGCAACCAGATCGCGGCGGCGCAGCGGGCTGGGATCCGGGCGGTGACGATCAACTCGACCAACCCCGAGGACTGGGTCTCGATCGAGGAGGCCATCCACGCCGGTGAGGTGGATGTCCTGCTGGTCTCCCCCGAGCGGCTCAACAACCCGAAGTTCCGCGACGCGGTGCTGCCCCGGCTGGCCGCCGAGTGTGGCCTGCTGGTGGTCGACGAGGCCCACTGCATCTCCGACTGGGGGCACGACTTCCGGCCCGACTACCGCCGGATCCGCACGCTGCTGGCCGACCTCCCCGACGGGATCCCGGTGCTCGCCACGACCGCGACGGCCAACTCTCGGGTGACCTCGGATGTCGCCGAGCAGATGGGTTCGGGGGTACTCGTGCTTCGAGGGTCGCTCGACCGGGAGTCGCTGCGGCTCGGGGTGGTCACGTTGAAGACTCCTGAGCAGCGGCTGGCCTGGCTCTCCGACCATCTCTCCGAGCAACCCGGCTCGGGCATCGTCTACTGCCTGACGGTGGCCGCGACCGAGGAGATCGCCGACTATCTGCGCTCGCGCGGTCACGACGTGGCCGCCTACTCCGGGCGAACGGAGGCGGCCGAGAGGGCCGAACTGGAGGAGTCGCTGGCAGCCGGGAAGATCAAGGCGCTGGTGGCGACCTCGGCGCTCGGGATGGGCTTCGACGCGACGCTCGGGTTCGTGGTCAACATGGGCGCGCCCTCCTCGCCGGTCTCCTACTACCAGCAGGTCGGCCGTGCTGGGCGAGGCACCTCCGACGCCTCCGTCGTGCTGCTCCCGGGCATCGAGGACCGCGACATCTGGGCCTACTTCGCCTCGCTGGCGTTCCCGCGCGAGGAGCAGGTGCGCCAGACACTGGGGGTCCTGTCGGAGGCCGGCCGAGCCCTGTCGACACAGGCGTTGGAGACGTACGTCGACCTGTCGCGGTCACGTCTGGAGCAGATGCTCAAGGTGCTCGACGTCGACGGCGCCGCGCGCCGGGTCGGTGGTGGCTGGGAGGCGACCGGTGTCCCGTGGGACTACGACGCGGAGCGGTACGCCCGGGTCGCCGAGGCCCGGCGCCGCGAGCAGGACGCGATGCTCGCCTACATCTCGACCGACCAGTGCCGGATGCGGTTTCTGCGCGAGCAGCTCGACGACCCCGGTGCGGTCGACTGCGGCCGGTGCGACAACTGCGGCGGCTTCGCGGTGACGTCGTCGGTCTCCGAAGGTGCGGTCGAGGAGGCCTCGGCGCGGCTGTCGCGTCCCGGAGTCGTCGTGGAGCCGAAGAAGATGTGGCCCACCGGCCTCGACCGGCTCGGCATCTCGCTCAAGGGCAAGATCAAGGACGGGCCCCTGGAAGGGCGCGCGGTCGCGCGGTTGACCGACCTCGGCTACGGCCAGGCGCTGCGCGACCTCTTCCGCGAACCGGCACAGGACGGCCCGGTCCCGGTCCCGCTGGTGAAGGCGGTCGTCGAGGTCCTGGGCGACTGGCGTCCTCGGGTCGGCGGCATCGTCTACGTCGAGTCGATGACCCGCCCCACCCTGACCCGAGACTTCGCCGAAGGCCTCTCGCGCTATCTGCGCGTCCCCGTCCTCGGCTCGTGGGCCATCGTCGACCCCGACGTCGGCCCCGGCCAGGGCGCCTCCAACTCCGCCCAGCGCGTCGCCGCCATCGGCCGCCGCTTCTCGCTCCACGCCGATGTCCCGCCCGGTGCTGACGTACTCCTCATCGACGACCGCATCGCGACCGGCTGGACCGTCACCCTTGCCGCCCGAGCCCTCCTCGACGCCGGTGCAGGCTCGGTGAGCCCGTTGGTGCTGGCGACGACGACGTAGGTGCGTGGGTCTGTTCCGAAGGAACGCCCCCGTCAGACCGCCGGCCGGACGATGCCGTGGTCGTACGCGAAGACGATGGCGGCGGCGCGGTCGCGGAGATCGAGCTTGGCGAAGATGCGGCCGATGTGGGACTTGACGGTGAGCTCGGAGATGACGAGCCGTTCGGCGATCTCGGAGTTGGTCCAGCCGGAGGCGAGGCCGCGGAGGACCTCGAGCTCGCGGTCGGTGAGCTCGGAGACCTCGACGGCGCTGGACGCCGGTGCGACGGCGGAGCGGTAGGTGGCCAGGACGCGGCCGGTGATGGCGGGGTCGAGCCAGGCGTCGCCGAGTGCGACGGAGCGTACGGCCATGACCAGCTCCTCGGCGGGCGAGTCCTTGAGGATGAAGCCGGCGGCACCGGCACGGAGGGCGCCGGAGACGAGCTCGTCCTCGTCGAACGTGGTCAGCACCAGTACCGGCGGCGCCGACGGCAGCGCCCGCACCAGACCGGTGGCGGTGATCCCGTCGACCTGCCGCATCCGGAGATCCATGACCACGACATCGGCCGGGTTGGCCTCGAGGGCCGCGACCACCTCCGAGCCGTCGCCGCACTCGGCGACGATCTCCAGCCCGTCGCGCCGCCGCAGGATGCGGCGCAGGCCGCTGCGTACGAGCTCCTGGTCGTCGACCACGATCACCCGGATCGGCGCTGAGCCGTTGACGGCCGTCATGCGAGCGCCTTGCGTACGAGACAGTGCGATGGGATCACCAGGTCAACCTTCCACATCGACTCCTCGGCACCTGCCGACAACCGGCCGCGGAGCTGCTCGGCGCGGGCGGCCATGCCGACCAGCCCGGACCCCTCGCCGACCCCGCGACGGGTGCCGACGAGCGGGTTCTGCACGGAGAGACGTACGCCGTCGGCGACCGCCAACGAGACCGAGACCGGCGCGCCGGGAGCGTGCCGGATGGCGTTGGCGAGCGACTCCTGCAGGATCCGGTAGATGCCCAGCCCGACCCCTGCATCGATGCGGGAGAGGTCGCCGGACGACGAGAACGTGATCGCCTGGCCCGCGTTGCGGCTTTCCTCCACGAGCCGGACCACGTCCGCGGCGCCGGGGAGCGGCGCGGTGCCGGCGCCGGCGGTGGAGAGCGCCCCGATCGACAGTCCCCCAATCGTACGGCGGATCTCGGCCATCGCCCGGCGCCCGATTGCCTCCGCCTCGGTGAGCGCGGACACCGCCTCGTCCGGCTCGTCGCCCTCGGCGACGGAGCGCCGTGCCGCGGTCAGGTGCAGCAGGGTGATCGAGAGCGAGTGCCCCACCAGGTCGTGGATCTCGCGGGCGATCCGGATGCGCTCGGCCTCGGTCGCTCGCGCGTGCTCCTGCGACCGCGCCTGCCGTTCGGCCCGCAGCGCCCGCATCTGGGCGAGGATCAGCAGCCCGAGGATCCAGCCGACGAAGAGCAGCAGGAAGTGGACCCCTACGCCGCTGGGCGTGTCCGAGGCGAAGACCCCCATCACCACGGCCGACGCGATCGCGTAGAGCGTCCCGGTCCGGAAGCCTTCGCGGACGACCATCTCGAGAGTCAGCGGGACCAGCACCGCCGGGGCGAAGTCGTGCTGTGGCCAGAACGCGGAGGCGGGCTGCGACATCAGCCAGGCCGACCCGGCCAGGGTGGGCACGAGGTCGACGGCCCACATGTGGTTCTTGAGCCACTCACCGGTGTTCGGGATGAAGAAGATGCTCAGCGACGGGACGACGATGACCAGGCCCGCGACGACCATGTCGACGGCGGCCTCGCGCTGGAGCACCGCCACGGTGACCATCGCGACAAGGCCGAAGGCCGACAGCAGCGGCGCCCACCAGGGGATGTCGAGGCCCTTGCTGCGGCAGCGCCGTTCCAGGAAGTCACGCACATCGCGAGCCGAGTCCTGGACACTCATGCCGTTCAGTCTAGAAACGCGTGACTCGCGTCGCATCCGACCACGGCAGGCGGCCGCTCTCCTACCACGGTAGGAACGCAGGTGCCTGCCAGCGGCCGATGCGCCGAGGTGCGGCCGATCCGTAGCGTCGAACCATCGCGACGATGACGGAGACGGTGAGGACCATGACGTGGAACCAGACCCATGAGCGCTACCGGCTGCTGAACGAGGCGGAGGCAGAGCTGCGATCCGGCTTTGCCCGCCGCCTGCCGTGGTCACCGGCCTATGCCGACGCCTTCGGCACCCCGGAACGTCTGGCTCAGGCCCTCCGGCACCGGTGGCGGATCCGGTTCCAGGCGCAGCTCGACCCGACGCTGTCGCAGGAGGAGTACGAGGCGACCTTCGCCGACCTGCTGGCCGACCTGGCCCCGCTGATGGGCCGGATCGGCACCCACGAGTTCCGCGAGGAGCTGGCCGATGCCTCTGCCTGAGCTGTCACCGATCGATGGGGCTCGGTCGTACGCCCGGTGGGCCCTGTCCCAGGGCATCAACCGTGCGGTGCTGAGCTTCGCGTCCCGGCGCGGCGACCCGCTCGCCGAGCTGATGTGGTCGCGGGACGTGCCGGGCTACGACCGTCTGCGAGCGCGTGGCCCGATCCACATCAACCCGTTCATGGCCGGCACGGTGTCGTACGCCGCCGCCAACGAGATCCTGCGCAGCAGCGACTTCGGCGTCGGTGACGGCCAGGGCGAGCTGCCGGTGCCGCTGCGGTGGCTGCTCGGCAAGGTGAGCGCGCCCGACGCCCTGGGTCCGGTCGACCCGCCGTCTATGCTCGCCGTCGACCCACCGCTGCACACCCGTTACCGCAAGCACGTCTCGAAGGCGTTCACCGCGCGCCGGATCAGCTCGATGGCCGAGATGGTCACCGCGGTCGCCGGCGACCTGCTCGACGAGATCGACCCGCGCGAGGGGCCGGTTGACCTCATCGAGGAGTACGCCGCGAAGCTCCCGATCGCCGTGATCGCCGAGCTGTTGGGGGTGCCCGCCGCGGACCGTGCCGACATCCTCCGTTGGGGCGACCAGGCCGCCGCCATCCTCGATCCGGGGTTGTCATGGCGCGACTATGCCCAGGTCGAGACCGCGATGAGGTCTTTGCACCACTGGTTCGAGGACCACGTACGCCGCCTCCGCTCCGACCCCGGCGACGACCTCCTCAGCTCCCTGGTGATCGCCGGCGACCTCGACGACATCGAGCTCCACGCCCTCGGGTTGTTGTTGCTCGCGGCCGGTTTCGAGACCACCGTCAACCTGCTCGGCAACGCCGTGGCTGCCTTGGACGCCCATCGGTCCCAGCGTGCTCTCCTCCTCGACGATCCATCTCGCGTCGACGGTGTCGTCGAGGAGACCCTGCGCTGGGACCCGCCCGTCATGGCTACCGTCCGCGAGGCCTACGCGGCGACTCGAGTCGGTGGCGTGGAGGTCGCCAGAGGTACTGCTGTCGCTGTCGTCCTCGGCGGCGCCAACCGCGACCCGTCGGTGTTCGAGGACCCCGACACGTACGACATCACCCGCCCCAACGCCGACCAGCACCTCTCCTTCTCCGCCGGCGCCCACTTCTGCCTCGGCGCCAGCCTCGCCCGCCTCGAGACCCGCGTGGGCCTCCGCCTGCTGTACGAGCGCTTCCCTGGCCTGCACGTCACAGGCGACCCCGTACGCCGCCCCACCCGCATCCTCCGCGGCTACGCATCCCTCCCCGTCGCACTGTGAGCCGTGGTGTACTACTCCTACTGAGGCACCCGCCGGGGGTGCGTACGGAAGCCTCGGGAGGGCGGACCATGGGTAACGGCGACGAGCTCACCGTTGACTACGACAACCTGAACAAGGTCCATCGGGACCTCGAGGAGCAGAAAAGCCTGGTTCAGAGCCTCGACCTCGGGCGGGCCCCGGCAGCGAGCGCATTCGGTGGTTCAGCCAAGGGTGAGTGGCTCGCCAACGCGGTGATCAAGGGTCACGCGAACATCGGCAAGGCGAAGAAAGAGACAGTTGAGGGGCTGGAGAAGTACGCCAGCGCCGTCGACGACGCCATTCATGACATCGCTGCGACCGACGAGGGCGCAGCCATCGTCGCCAAGAAGATGGCTGATGCCCTCGCCGTGATGAGCAACCCGCTCGTGATCTTCAGCCGTAAGCTCCCGATGCCCTTCTGAGGCACCTTCGGGGGTCAGAGGACTTTGTAGGTCGGCATGATCTGAGCGATCAGCGCCTCGGCGCCCTTGCGGTCGATGTCGGTCTGGTTGAAGTTCCACGTGATAGTCACCCGATCGCCACCGTCGGGTGTGACAGTCCCGTAGTGGTCCTGCCAAAAGCCTTCGCCCTCGCCTTGGAAGTGATAGAAGACGGACCCGTTGATCGTCTCGTTGGGAAGTCGTTTGAGGTTCTGAACGTCGTCGGCGAGTGTGTTCTCGCTGAGCTTGGCCCACTCTTCGACGGCGCTCTCACCCTCGCCACCGCCAGCGTTTGGACCTGCCTGAATGTTGCCTGACCCAGGAGAGAGGCCGATGGAATCCTTTGGTGCTTGCATCGTCTGCTGCTGGTCGGCTACTGAATTCAGGGTCCAGTCAGGCGGAACCTGCAACTGGGCTGGGCCTGCAGATGCCACCTGCCAGTCCGACGGGACTTCCGAAGTCCCCGCGCTGGGGTTCGGTGATGAGGGTGTACCAGTGGCCGCAGTTTCCGTCGGTTCAGCCTCTGGTTCGTCCGAGCCACAACCTGCCATGGTCAACGCCAGGCATGCTGCTAGGGCGCCGAGTTTGATCGTCCGAGCCGTCCTCATGTGTCGGAACTTTAGAGCAGTTCCGACACAGTGGTGACCTGGGAGCTGTCGTGTTGTCTAATCTTGCGTGGCGGGGGTCAATCGGTCCCTATCACCAGTTCCTCGGGGAGGATCGAGATGACAGTACGCGGACCTTGGATGCGACGGCTAGGTGACTACGTCAAGACCGCAGACCCAAGTGCGATTGACCTTCTCATCACCAAATGGCAGGCGAGCGAGAGACTGTTCCGAGACGCAGGTGAGGCGTTGCAGCGCAGCGGGAAGGCCGCAGAGGACGGGTTCTCGGCGGCGTCGATGTCAGGACCGGCGGCCCGTCGCAGCATGGAGTCGTCCGGCAAAGAGACGGCCGACAAGAGCGACGTGATCAAGGCGGCTGTCACAGCGCTCCAGGACGTACGAGGCAGGATCACCACCGCGATGCGTGAACACGCCAGACTCGAGTCGACGCTACCCGCGACCCACGGTGCCGCGCCGGACGCTTCCGACCCGAGGTACGCCCAGAGCGGTACGGGCGTCGACGCTGCTCAGGCAACACAGAACCAGAAGGCGCTCCAGGCCGATCGCGCTGCTCACGCAGCCCGGGAGGCTGCAATCGCCGAGGCTGAGCGGATCGCTGCTCAACACGTACAGGACGTAGACAACTCGATCGATGAGGCCGAGCCGAAGGTCAGGGCGCTCTACGACGACGGCAGCAATTCTGATCCGGTCCCTGCTGGTAGCTCGGGCTCGCCCGGGTCGGCGAGCCAGGTAGCGGCCGCAGAAGCGCGCATTGCGAAGTACAACTCCGGCACGCTCTACCCCGACGGCTGGGGCCACGAGCTGATCGCGCAGGAGAAGGCGAACATCGAGGCGCACAAGGCCGAGAACAAGCCCGAGTGGAACGGCACCGAGTGGATCAACGCCGACGGCACCCCCGCTCCCGCAACCTCGTACGCGATGGTCGAGACCGCTGACGGCCTCGCACCGCTCGCTGGCGGCGCAGGTGGGATGTCCGCCCTCGCGATCGCCGGGGGCGGAGCTCTGCTCGGTGCAGGCGTGGCCAAGGCGATCGCCAGCAAGCTCTCCGCCAGTGCGTCCGCGAAGGCCGCAACCGCCGGCGCTGCATCGAGGTCAGCCGCTGCCCGGTCCGCGGCCGCCAGGGCCGGCACCCCCGGCGCCCGCGCGGGAGGTGGTGGTGCTGGTGCAGGTGCTCGTGGTGCTGGTGCGCGTGGCGCAGGAGCCGGCGCGCGCGGCACTGGTGCCGGCGGGCGTGGCGCCGGCCGGGGCGGTGCTGGCGGCCGCGCCGGAGCCGGTGCAGCCGGTGGCCGTGGTGCCAAGAAGCGGGACCAGAACGGCAGCCAGAACCAAGAGTGGGAAGCCGACTACACCGACGACTGGACCGAGACCGCAAGCGACGTCTTGGACCCCAACGCCTCCCGCGGCTGGACCCCCAACGCGACGGACAACGAGGCTCGCTGAGGTTGTGGCCAGCCGCGGTCTAACCCGCGGAAACGCGTACGAAATGACGCGTCGCCTGACAGGAAGTCTCCCTGTCAGGTATAACAAATGACGTTCAGTCCCTACTCGGAGGATGGCATCATGGGGCTTGATCCGGAGGGTCAAGAGCGACTGCTGTCGTTGCAAGACAGCCAAGGCGACACATACTTTCAAGATGTCCCACCGCAAGAGGGGAAGGACCCGGATAACAGAGTCAGTGTGACTCTCGACGCGGCGGTTCGTTTCACCGGGATCCGCATCGATGACTTCGCAAGCATTCGGGTCTCCAGTGGGACGTTCGCGGACGCGTTTCGACAGGCATATCTGGCCGCGGACGGGATGCGAGCCCTTCGCTCAACTGAGGTGAGCGGCCGCCACGACGAGTTGGTTTCGCGAGCGGAGGCAATTCGGAGCGGATCGTTCCGTTGGCCGGAAACTCGTCGCTTCGTCGGCCCGTCATCCGGTGGAAGCCGGTCTCCGGTCATACATCAGCGAACCCGTCCCGTGCGGAAGACCGGACGATCGTCGAACGGTTACCTATCCGTTGAACTCCCAGGCGGACGATTCGGATCGATGCAGGTCGAGACCGATGAGGTCTGGTTGCACTCTGTGACGGGGCAGAAGGCAGAGAACGCGCTTCGCGAAGCCATCATCGATGCTGGGGAGTGGGCGCTATGAACATCAAGATGGATCCTGACCGCCTCATTGAGGCTGCCTGGGAGTTCGAGTACCTGGAAGAGACCCTCGCAGACGCCAGGCGTGAGGTCCGCTCAGGAATGGGTAAAGGCGGATCCTTCGGCGTCCTGCTCACGGCGTCCGGCACCCACCACGATGCGTTCATGGAACAGATGAACTCAGCTCTTACGACGGGTATCGAGGCGGCACGTGAATACCGCGCCACGCTCACGGCGATCGCCCGGGATCACGGCGCCACCGATGAGAGCATCCGCACCATCTTCCGTGACCTAGAGAAGAACATCGCCCCGGAGCGTGCCCAATGACCGCCGCACCGATGGATTACGACGAGTTCTGGGACATGATCAAAAGCGCGATGAACGAGTTCCAGAACAACATGAACTCCGCCATCAACGAGGTCCAGCGGCAGTTCAACGAGCGAGTCAATGCGATCCCGGCGTGGGAGTGGGGCCTCAAACCGTGGCTGGTGGTGACCGTCAACCGCGGCGTTGACGCCCTCCAGGACAAGGCCAATGAGCTCTGGGACTCGTTTGAGGAGAACGCCCCGAAGATCTGGGAGCAGGTCAACGCTGTTCAGGGAGATCCAGTCACCCTGACCCTGCTCTCGAACACATACCTGAACGCAACCCGAGTGCTCTCAGACATCGGCGAGTCCTACCTTCCCGATGCCATCGGTCGGGTTCAGGATGCGTGGAGCGAAGGTGAAGGACCGGCCGCCTTCGGACGTCAAGCGCCGAAGCAGTCGGCGGCTGCTCTTGGGGCCTCCGCTGGGCTGATGCAAGCCTCGACTGCATGTGGTGAGGCGTCTGGGACGATCGTCTCGTCCTGGCTGGACATCCACAGTGCGTTGCTGTCGTACGCACGGAGCATCATTGACGCAATCAAGGATGGCACCGATGTAGGGCAGATCATCACCTTAGACGTTGGCCCCGCGCTCAAGGTTGTTCTGGACGCCGTGGCAAGCGTCGTGGAGCTGGCAAACACCCTTATTCGATACGTAGCTGACGACGCTACGGCCGGTGCGACCAAGTGGAAGTCACTCGAGTCTGGATCGGAACTCGGCGGACTCATGGCTGGCAACACCTGGCCGACGATCTCCGGGCTGGACGGCCGAGATCTCACGAACGGATCGAAGTGGTAGCTCCCAATCGAATCAGGTCGCGCGGCGTCCGATCCGCCAGGTCGTTCATGTGTCTCGTGAGCCTGGCGGTTGGGGTGGGATTGCTTGCGGCATGCGGCGAGGACCCGGACACCAACCCGTCTGCCGGACATTCCGCAGCTGCTGTTGAAGGCGACTTGTGTGCCGTTACTGAAGCAGCGGCAAAGTCATCGAACCCTGGGCCGTGGACTCTCCGGGCTCCCACGCCGTCGGAGAACAAGTCCTCGTACCTGGTTCGGACGGGCTGCACTCTCGTCGCTGAGACACCAGACGGCCTGCTGAACATCAAGACAGAGGTGTCGTCATTCGGTGCTGCCGACGCTAAGGGCGCCTCAGATGCCGCCGAGGATGCCGGTGCGGACCGATGCGCAGCAGTGGGACAGTCCGGAGGAGAATCGTCATGCCGCGTAGCTGAGACAGATCCGGGGCCGCTGATCCGGGTGATCCAGCACGAGACCGGATCGACGATGGTGACGGATGTGACCGTGTGGGCAGTGTCGCCGGCCAACCGCGACGACGTCACCGAAGTCATCGAGACCCTCGGTCCCGAACTCTCCAAGTTTGTCAAGGAATGACGTCGCTGCCTGTCGACCGTCCGACTCGCACCCGGACCTGGCGTACTCGCTCCCGCCACTGGTCATGGTGCACTTCATCGTGGCGTCGACCTTGCCCATGAGGTCACCGGGGCAGTCGATCTTGTCGGGTTTCGTGCCCGTCTGTTTCGTCAGCGACTCAAAGATCTGCCTCTCGACATTCTCCTCGTCCATGAACTTGTCAGCACCGACGGAGGCCGAGCAAGTCGTGCCGAGAAGGAGTGCCACGCCCGTGAATGCGCCCGAGATAGCGCGTTTGCTTGTCATGTGATCGTGTAACCACGATGGCGTTGGCTTGATTCAGATTCATCTGGATCGCGTGACTCCGCAGGCCTGATAGATATATGTCGGGTCGCCATGCTCAACGAGATCGCGGTCGCGGAGGATGGTGAGCGGGGCGCGGGTGGAGTCGGCGCAGACGTCGGCGAACGTGAGGTCGGCTTCGGCGAGCGAGTCGGGGTATTCGATCTGCAGCACGTGCAAGCCGTAGGCGTCGGTGTAGGCGGCACACTCGGCGTACGCGCCGCACTCCTCGACGACGGCGAAGTCGAAGCCGAGGTCGTCGTGGGCGACTCGGGCGGCTTCGGCGGCGTTCTTCTGGGCGATCGCCAGACCCAGGTCGTGGGCGGCGGTGACATATGCCGAGGCCAGGGCTAGGGCGCCGTCCTTCGAGATCGCGTCGAAGCGGGTCCAGGTGTCGAGGTTGTCGATCTCGACGGCGTCGAAGCCGTCGTCGGCGCAGCCTTCGATGATCGGGCCGACGACTTCGAGGATCGAGGCGCGAGCAGAGGCAGTGGAGGGGTCGAGGATGAGCTCGTCGGGCCAGTCGGGGTCGCGTACGGGATCGCCGGAGGCGTCGCGTAGGAGCGCGGACGGGCGATCGGACCAGTCGGCGCCGGGCTGGGTCTGGAAGCCGTTGACGTAGCAGACGTTGTAGGCGTTCTCGAGCGGAGCGGCGGTGGCGTCGCGTACGACCACGTCGAGAGGCGTGCCGTCGGTCAGCCGATCGGCAGGAGCGCCGAGCTGATAGTCGAAGACGCCCTCGGTCGGTGGGAGTGCGACCGCAGGGGAGCCGCAGCCTGTCAGGGCGAACAGGCCGAACAGAGCAGCGAGGGCCGGGCCGCCAGTGGCAGCCCGGCCCCGCATGAATGAGCGGATCAGTGGAGGACCGTCGGAGCGGCGGCTCCGTGCTCGGCCTTGCTCTTGGGCAGGAACCACGCCGGAATGAGCGTGACCAGCACCAGGATCGCGGCGATCACGAAGGTGGTCGAGAACGCCTCGGCCATCTCGGCCGGAATGGCCTTGAAGACCTCGGGCAGCTTGGCGGGGTCGAGACCCAGCGAAGCGGCAGCCTCACCGACCTTCTGCTGGTTGGCCGGGTCGGCCATGAACTTCTCCAGACCGCCGGCCGGGATCCCGAGCTTGTCGGCGAGGTCATCCGCTGCGGAGATCGACTCCTTGCCCGCCAGGGCGTTGGTGAGCAGCACCGAGAAGAGCGCGGTGCCGGCGGAGGCGGCGACCTGCTGGACGATGTTCACCAAGGTCGTACCTCGGGCGATGGTGTGCTCGCGCAGCGTCGCCTGGGCGGCGGCGAAGGTCGGCATCATCGTCGCGCCCATGCCGAGCCCCATGATGAACAGCGACAGGAGGAGGTACCAGTACGGCGTGGCCTCGTCGAGGCGCGAGAACATGAACATGCCCACCGCGATCGTGGTGAGACCGCTGAGGACGATCTTGCCCGGACCGGTGCGGTCCGCGAGCATGCCGGCGATCGGCATCGTGACCATCGCGCCCAGACCCTGCGGAGCCAGCAGCAGACCGGCGTGGAGGGCGTCCTCGCCGCGTACCTGCTGGTAGTAGAGCGGGAAGAGGAGCGAGGCGCCGAAGAACGCCATCGCGAAGATCGACAGGGTGATCACCGCGACGGTGAGTTCCTTGTTGCCGAAGAGGCGTACGTCGATCAGCGGGTGGTCGTTGCGGGACGACAGCGCCCACGGGATGAACGCGGCGATCAGCACCAGGCCCACGACCATGAAGGAGAGGACCTTGGTGTCCAGCAGGGTGCCGGCCTCTGGGATCGAGGAGACGCCGTAGAGGAACAGCGCCAGACCCGGGGAAAGCAGCACCATGCCGAGGAAGTCGAAGGACTGCGACGGCTCGACGTGGTCCTTGGGCAGCGCGCGCCAGGCGTAGACCAGGGCGACGACACCGATCGGGATGTTGATCAGGAAGATCCAGTGCCACGAGGCCGAGTCGATCAGCGCGCCACCGATGATGGGGCCGAGGATCGGGCCGAGAAGCATGGGCACACCCAGGATGGCCATCACGCGACCGACCCGCTCGGGGCCGGCGGCGCGGGTCAGGATCGTCATGCCGAGCGGCATCAGCATGCCGCCGCCGAGGCCCTGGAGCACGCGGAAGCCCACCAGCATCGGCAGCGTCGTGGCCAGCGCGCAGAGCGCCGAGCCGAGCGCGAAGAGCACGATCGCGGTCATGTAGAGGCGTTTGGTGCCGAACCGGTCGGCAGCCCAACCGGTCAGCGGGATCACCGTCGCCAGGGCGAGGGTGTAGCCCGTCATCGTCCAGGCGACCTCGGCAGAGGTGGCGTCGAACTCGCGCTGGAAGGTCTCCAGTGCGACGGAGACAACGGTGATGTCGAGGATCGACATGATCGATCCGAGCACGACGACGCCTGCGACGATGAGCACGCTCTTGTCGAGGTGGTCGTCGGGCGCCTTCTCAGGCTTGGCAGAAATGTCTGTCACGGGTTGACAGCCTACGTGTGGGTTGATAGGTCCCCTAGCCATTATTTACTTTTGACTAGTGACCTGGCTCACCCGCGTTCTCGCTGCGGCGAGCGGAGGCGAGCATGACGGTCTTGATCGCTCGGTAGACCGGGCGGATCAGCCATCCGGGCACCGTGCCATGGCGCTCCTCCTCCCAGACCCGCGCCCGCGGATGGGACTGCAGCAGCCGGTCGACGAGCGCCGGTGAGCCTGCCTGGGGCGCACCGGTGAGCACGTCGATGCGGCACACGTGCTTGATGTTGGCGTACCCGTACTGCGCCGGGTTGACCAGACGCAGCGGGGCGCCATGGTCGCCGTCGAGCGGCCGGCCACCGAGCCGATCGGCGAGCAGGACGTCGTCGGCCAGGAGATCCTCCAGCTCGGCCACGAAGTGTTCGCCGTCGAGGCCGCGTACGAGGACGTGTGTCACGACCGTGCCCGGCAGGAGGGCCGGTGCGACGTACCGCTGATAGACGGTGGTGAAGGCGACGCCTTCCCAGGCGAGGCCGGTCACCGACCAGCCCGCGACGCAGTGGAAGTCGGCGTGGAGCTCGCGACGATCCGTACCGACGAGCTCGTCCACGGCGATCTCGATCGGCGTCGTGAGCGCTCCGCCGAAGACGACTGTCTGATGTGCGGACACGGTCGGTGGGGGCTGGTCGGTACGTCGGCCGAAGCGTGGGAAGAAGTCGATCTGCCGCTGTCCGGGCGGGAGTGCTGCGGGCGATTGGGTGGTCTTGGTCATGTCAGCCACCGTGGCAGGGGTCCGGCGTGGCGCGCCTCAACCTTGGGGAGCGATCACCTCATCCTCGAGGATGAGAAACCGTCGGTGCCGGCGGCTGGTGACCCTCCGAGCCTTGTGCGGTGGGGCAAGATGGTTCATTATCAGGATTCCTGTTATTTCTACTTCGTAGACACGAGGCGACGTCATGCCCTTCAGCTCGAGAATCCAGGCCAGAGGCATCCAGCTGCTGCTCGGTCGCGTCATGGCGCGCGTCCACAAGGATCTGCGCTTCACCGACGTCCCGAAGCGCACGGAAGCCCTGCGGGTGGAGACCGGTGCCGGACCGGTCACGTGCACCGTCTACCGCCCGCCGGCCTCGGCTACGACCGCGGCGCTCGCGCCCGTGTACGTGAACTTCCACGGGGGCGGTTTCGTGGTTGGCCGCCCGGAGCAGGACGACCACATCTGCCGCTACATCGCCGCCACGGCCGGCTGTGTCGTGATCAATGTGGATTACGCGGTCGCGCCGCAGAGGCCGTACCCCGTACCCGTCACCCAGGCATACGACGTCACCGCCTGGATCGCCGACAACGGGCCGGCGAACAACTGGGACGGTTCACGGCTCGCCGTGGGCGGACACAGCGCCGGCGCCAACCTGACCGCCGCGGTCTGCCGCCTGGCCCGGGATCGCGGCACGTTCACGCCCCGCCTCCAGATCATCGACTCTGCCCCGCTCGACCAGGTCGCCGACCCTGCCACCAAGCAGTCCCTCATCGCCAAGCCTCTGCTCAGCCCTCAGCTCATGCGGATCTTCACCGACGCGTACGTCCCCGATCCGGTCGACCGCGTGCATCCCCTCGTCTCGCCGGGACTGGCCGACGACCTCGCCGGACTCCCTCCCGCCCTGGTCATCACCGCGGAGAACGACCGCCTGCGCGACGAGGGCGACGCCTACGCCAAGGCCCTGGAGGCCGCGGGCGTCACGGTCACCCATCGTGTCTTCGAGGGCGTCGACCACTACTTCACCCACACCGGCCCGGTGCCAGCGGCCAAAGAGGCCATCGAGCTGATGGTGACCACCCTGCGCACCGCACTCGGCGACTGACCCTGACGCTCTGATCCTGGGTTCACCGCGCGATCTCTGATCATCGCTTCGGTTTTCGGCATGAGTGGTGTTGTCCGTGGTGGCGGCTACGGTCGTGTCCATGTCCTTCGTACCCGTCACCGGTCGTGCGGTCTTCCGCCCGGCGCAGCCGCCGCGGGACTCGGCCGTCGAGTTCGTGGACTCCCGGCGGTCGGTGTCGTTGCCAATGCGGGCCGCGCTGCCGGTCCTGAAGAAGGCGTACGCAGCCACTGACCTGCATCCTTCGGTCGCTCTGGTCGCGTCGGCAGCCCATCTCGGGCTCAGGTTCGTGGCGGCCGGGCAGCTGGAGCCGGCCGATGGTTCCTGGGCGGTCCGCTACACACCGGAGGACGAGGAGCGGGTGCGCCTGCTGGCCTCGTCGCGCGCCTATGAGGATCTGGACGACGAGGCGGCCGAGCTGCTGGTGCGAGAGATCGTGGCCGCGGTCGCGGACGCGGTACCGACCTCGGCACCGAAGGCCTCCGGGTCGAATGCGTTCCGGGAGTCCTTGCAGACCCGGTTGTCGCGCTATCGGACCGACGAGGGGCCGGTGACGGCCTCGTTGCCGTCGTTGGTGCGGCTCTCGTTCCGGGTCGAGGCGCCGGAGGAGGACCTGCTCATCGGGTCGCTGACGTTGGTGCCGCAGGTGCACGACGAGGCCGACCCGCTGCACGTGGCCGATGCCGCCCGACTGTGGGACGAGGCCGACGACCACGGGTTCGGCCCCCGGGCGCGTACGCATGCGCAGGTCGCTCTCCGCGGCGCCGCGGAGGCATGGCCCGTGCTCGACAGGCTGCTCGACCTGCCGGTGCCCTCGTCCCTGACCCTGGCCAGCGATGAGGTCGTCGGCCTGCTCGAGGACGGGGTCGAGTGGCTCAAGGAGCGCGGTGTCGATGTCCTCTGGCCGCGCTCGCTGTCCCGGGACCTGACGACGTCGGTGGCGGTGGACCGGGTGGCGTCCTCATCGACCGACGCGCGCGAGGACCTGATGCGCGAGTCGCCGCTCGGGGAGAAGGGCCTCTTCGCCTTCCAGTGGCAGCTGGCACTCGGCGGTGAGCCGCTCGATGCCGCCGAGATGGACTCCCTGGCCGCGGCCGCGGGTCCGGTGCTGCGGCTGAGAGGGGCCTGGGCGGTCGTCCATCCTTCGGTTCTCCGACGTGCGCGCAAGCGGCTGCTCAAGCGGATCAGCGGCGGGGAGGCGCTGGCCGTCGCCCTGACCGGTCAGGTGCCGAAGGAGGTCGCCGAGGCGGCACCGGGCGAGCAGGTGATCATCGGGGCCTCGATCGCGCGCCTTCGCGACGAGGTGATCGCGGCGACCTCGGGGCCTGCTGTCGACGTGCCGGCCGAGCTGCAGGCCACCATGCGTGGCTATCAGGTCGAGGGGCTGACCTGGTTGGCCGGGATCACATCGCTCGGGCTCGGTGGCTGTCTGGCTGACGACATGGGGCTCGGGAAGACCCTGATGACGATCGCGCTCCACCTCCACCGTCAGAAGGAGCATTCGGGGCCGACCCTGGTGGTCTGCCCGGCGAGCCTGCTGGGCAACTGGGAGGCCGAGCTCGCCCGGTTCGCTCCCGAGGTGGAGGTGCGCCGCCACCACGGCGCCGAGCGCGACGTCGAGGGTGCGAGCGGGGTGGTGCTGACGACGTACGGCACGATGCGGCGCGACACCGAGCTGCTCTCGGCGGTGTCCTGGGGGCTCGTCGTCGCCGATGAGGCGCAGCACGTGAAGAACGCTGCCTCCGCGACCGCGAAGGCGCTCCGCGAGATCCCGTCGCACGCCCGGGTCGCGCTGACCGGAACTCCGGTGGAGAACAACCTGACCGAGCTGTGGGCGCTGCTCGACTGGTGCGTGCCGGGTCTGCTCGGGAGTCGGCTGGCCTTCCGCCGCGCCTGGGCGAGCCAGATCGAGGCCGGTGCCGACGTCGGGAAGGCGAAGGAGTTCGCCTCGCTGGTCGGCCCGTTCATGCTGCGCCGCCGCAAGTCGGACCCCGGGGTCGCTCCCGAGCTCCCGCCCAAGACCGAGACCGATCACCTGCTGTCGCTGACGCGGGAGCAGACGGTGCTCTACGAGGCCTACGTACGCGACGCGATGGCCCGGATCGAACGGCTCGACGCCGATGACCCGCAGCGTCGCGGGCTGGTGCTCAGCCTGCTCACCGGGCTCAAGCAGATCTGCAACCACCCGGCTCAGTTCCTCAAGCAGGAAGGCGGGCGGATCACGGGGAGGTCGCAGAAGATCGACCTCCTCGACGAGCTGGTCTCGACCGTGCTCGCCGAGTCGGGGGCCGTCCTGATCTTCACGCAGTACGTCGCGATGGCGCGTCTCCTCGAGGCCCACTGGGCCGCCGCCGGCGTCACCCACCAGTTCCTGCACGGCGGCACCCCGGTGGCGGAACGCTCCCGCATGGTCGAGCGCTTCCAGGACGGCGAGGTGCCGGTCTTCCTGCTCTCGCTCAAGGCCGGAGGTGTCGGGCTCAACCTGACCCGCGCCGACCACGTGATCCACGTCGACCGCTGGTGGAACCCCGCCGTCGAGGACCAGGCCACCGACCGGGCTCACCGCATCGGCCAGACGCGCACGGTCCAGGTGCACCGGCTCATCACCCAAGGCACCGTCGAGGAGCGCGTCGCGGAGCTGCTGCAGCGTAAACGGGTCCTCGCCGACGCGGTCCTCGGAGGTGGCGAGGCGGCCTTCACCGAGCTGTCCAACGCCGAGCTCCGTGAGCTGGTCAAGCTCGGTCCCCAGAAGCGCCGAAGACGTCGCCGGATCGCCTCATGAGCAAGGCTTTGACCTTCGCCCGCGAGCCGCACCGGCGCGGGATGGTGCGGGTCGAGTCGTGGTGGGGCCGAGCGTTCCTGCGGGCGATCGAGGAGCTGGCGTACGACGACAACCAGCTCTCCGGCGCTCGGTCGCTCGCCCGCTCGGGGCGCATCGGCGGCCTGGTCGTCGAGCCCGGCAGGTTTGCCGCCGCCGTCGACGACGAGCGCGGACTGTGGACCGTGACCGGCACGGTGCCGGTGCTGGGCGCGGAGTCCGTCGCCGCGCTCCTGGAGGTCCTCGGTGCCGCGTCCGCGCGGGCCGAGGCGCTGCTGGCCGGCGAGCTGCCGCTGGACGTGGCCGAGCACGCCGAGGAGGCCGGGGTCGAGCTGGTTCCCTATGGCGAGGAGCTCGCGGTGACCTGCACGTGCGGGCACTGGCACGCGGTGTGCGGCCACTCGCTCGCGGTGCTGCACCAGCTCTGCTGGATCGTCGACCGCGACGCGTCCACGCTGCTTCATCTGCGTGGGGCGGAGCGCGACGAGCTGCTGGCGGGCCTGCGACAGCGGCTGCGTCAGGAGCGGCCGGCAGGGCCGGCGGCGGTCGACGTCGCTGCGCCCGGCGAGTCGACCCGCGACCAGGTCGACGACGTCGAGATCGCGCTCGACGCGGTGCTCCGAGCACGCCACCTGCTCGAGGAGTGAGATGCCTCCGGAGCTCACGCGATAACCTCATGCAATGACCTCGGCCCCGACGAAGACCAGGCGCGAGCAGATCCTGGACACCGCGGCCGAGCTCTTCGCGGCCCGCGGCTTCCACGGAGTCTCCGTCTCCGAGCTCGGCGCTGCCTGCGGCATCTCCGGCCCGGCGCTCTACAAGCACTTCCCGAGCAAGGACGCGATGCTCGCCGAGATGCTCGTCTCGATCTCCCAGGAGCTGCTCCGCGAAGGACGCGTCCGGGTGAAGGGCGCGTCGAGCACCAATGAGGCCATCGAGGCGCTGATCGACTGGCACGTCGACTTCGCACTGCGCGACCGGGCCCTGATCGTCGTTCAAGAGCGCGACTGGGAGTCGCTCCCGCACGAGGCGCGCGAGCAGGTGCGCACCCTGCAGCGGAAGTACGTCGACCTCTGGGCCGACCAGCTCCGCGACCGCAACCCGGCGCTGGCTCTCGACAGCGCCCGCGCGATGGCCCACGCCGTATTCGGCCTCATCAACTCCACCCCTCACAACCGGGTCCTCCCCGAGGAGGCGACCCGCGCCGTGCTCACCAAGATGGCCCGCGGAGCCCTCGCGGAGTAGCCGCCGAGTCGTCCCGGCGCGGGTGACTTCGGTGTGGGGCTTGTCACCCGAGGTTAATGAACGTTAACCTCGGTCCATGGCGTCGAATCTGCGCGAGCTGACGCTCGAGCTGCGAGAGCGGCTCGAGCGCGTACGGCAAGGGGGGAGCGAGCGCTCCCGGCAACGGCACACCGACCGCGGGAAGCTGCTCCCGCGCGACCGGGTGGACGGTCTCCTCGACCCCGGGTCACCGTTCCTGGAGGTGAGTCCGCTGGCGGCGTACGGGATGTACGACGACGGCGACGAGTGGGCGGTGCCGTCGGCGGGGGTGGTCGCCGGGATCGGCCTCGTCGCCGGCCGCAAATGCATGATCGTGGCCAACGACGCGACCGTGAAGGGTGGCACCTACTACCCGCTGACGGTCAAGAAGCACCTGCGAGCGCAGACGATCGCGGCCGAGAACAACCTCCCGTGCATCTACCTCGTCGACTCCGGCGGCGCGTTCCTGCCGAAGCAGGACGAGGTCTTCCCCGACCGCGAGCACTTCGGGCGGATCTTCTTCAACCAGGCCAACATGTCCGCGCGCGGGATCCCGCAGATCGCCTCCGTGATGGGCTCGTGCACCGCCGGTGGCGCCTACGTGCCGGCGATGAGCGACGAGACCGTAATCGTGCGCGACCAGGGCACGATCTTCCTCGGCGGGCCGCCGCTGGTGAAGGCGGCCACGGGCGAGGAGGTCACCGCGGAGGAGCTCGGTGGCGGGCTCGTCCACGCGACGAAGTCGGGCGTCGTCGACCACCTGGCCGACGACGACAAGCACGCGCTCGAGATCGTCCGCGGGATCGTCTCGACCCTGCCTGAGCAGAAGACGCGGACGACGACGTACGACGAGCCGGTCGAGTCTCCCGAGACCCTTGCCGACGTGGTGCCCGCCGACACGAAGACCCCCTATGACGTACGCGAGGTGATTCGCCGCATCGTCGACGGGTCCAAGCTGCAGGAGTTCAAGGCGCTCTACGGCGAGACGCTGGTCTGCGGCTTCGCCCACATCGAGGGGCAGCCGGTCGGCATCGTCGCCAACAACGGCATCCTCTTCTCCGAGTCGGCGCTCAAGGGCGCCCACTTCGTGGAGCTGTGCAACCAGCGCGGCATCCCGCTGGTGTTCCTGCAGAACATCACCGGGTTCATGGTCGGCAAGGAGTACGAGAACAAGGGCATCGCCCGCGACGGCGCCAAGCTCGTCACCGCCGTCGCCTGTTCCGTGGTCCCGAAGTTCACCGTCGTCATCGGCGGGTCCTACGGCGCCGGCAACTACGGCATGTGCGGTCGTGCGTACGACCCGAGATTCCTGTGGATGTGGCCCAACGCGCGGATCTCGGTCATGGGCGGCGAGCAGGCCGCATCGGTGCTCGCGACGGTCGCCGGCAAGCCGGACGACGAGGAGTTCAAGGCGCCGATCCGGGACCAGTACGAGACCCAGGGCTCTCCCTACTACGCCACCGCGCGCCTGTGGGATGACGGCATCATCGACCCCGCCGACACCCGACGGGTGCTGGCGATGGGTCTCGCGGTGGCGGCGAACGCGCCGACCCCCGAGCCCCGCTACGGAATCTTCAGGATGTGACTGGGATGTTTGAGTCTGGGATGTTCGAGAGTGTTCTGGTCGCCAACCGCGGTGAGATCGCGCGACGCGTCTTCCGCACATGTCGTGAGCTGGGGATCCGGACGGTCGCGATCTACACCGCGCTCGACGCGGACGCGCCCCACGTACGCGACGCCGACGAGGCCGTCGAGGTCGCGTCCTACCTCGACGCGGACGCGGTGGTCGCGGCCGCTGCCTCGGCAGACGCCGCGGCGATCCATCCGGGCTACGGCTTCCTCTCCGAGCGGGCCGAGTTCGCACGCGCGGTGGCGAAGGCAGGGCTGACCTGGGTCGGTCCGACGCCCGAGGTGATCGAGCAGATGGGCCGCAAGGACGCGGCCCGGGAGATCGCGGTCGCCGCCGGCGTACCTGTGGTTCCGCGGGGCGAGGACAGCCCCTACCCGCTGCTGGTCAAGGCCGCGGCGGGTGGTGGCGGCAAGGGCATGCGCATCGTCCGCTCGCCCGAGGAGCTGGACGAGGCTCGAGCCGCGGCCGCCCGCGAGGCGCTGAGCGCGTTCGGCGACGAGACTCTCCTGATCGAGAAGTACGTCGAACGCGGCCGCCACATCGAGGTGCAGGTCTTCGGCGACACCCACGGCAACGTCATCCACCTCTTCGAGCGTGACTGCTCCGTCCAGCGCCGCCATCAGAAGGTGATCGAGGAGGCGCCCGCCCCGACGCTCACCGACGAGCAGCGGAACCTGGTCCTGACCAGCGCCGTCGCGCTCGCTCGCCAGGTCGACTACACCGGCGCCGGGACGGTCGAGTTCCTTCTGGACGAGGCGTCCGGCGAGGCGTACTTCCTGGAGATGAACACCCGTCTCCAGGTCGAGCACCCGGTCACCGAGGAGGCGGTCCGCATCGACGGGGCCGCGGCCGACCTCGTCGCGCTCCAGCTCCGGGTCGCTGCCGGTGAGCCGCTGGGCATCGCCCAGGACGACGTACGCATCGACGGTCACGCCATCGAGGTCCGGGTCTACGCGGAGGACGCCTTCGAGGGCTTCCTGCCGCAGGCCGGCCGCACCTCGATCGTGCGCTGGCCGGCCGGTGCACGGGTCGAGCACGCGCTCGAGAGCGAGCAGGTCGTCTCGACCGCCTATGACCCGATGCTGGCCAAGATCATCGTGCGCGGCGCCGACCGCGAGGAAGCCCGTACGGCGATGGTCCAGGCCCTCGACGCGACCGCCGTCCTCGGCCTGACCACCAACACCGGCTTCCTGCGCGTACTGGCCGCCTCCGACGCCTTCCGTGACGCGGAGATCGACACCGCCTGGCTCGACCGCAACGAGGTGCCCGCCCCCGACCCCGAGGTCCCGCGTGCTCTTGTCGCCTGGGTCAGCGCGATGCTGTCGGCGGCGTCGGACACAACCACGCCGTTCCGCGCCGACGGCTGGCGCCTCGCCGGCTCACCGGCGCCGACCATCGTCGACCTCGACCGCAGCGTCACCGTCGACCGCCCCTCCGGCCGCGTGGACACCCACCTCGTCCGGCAGATCAGCGCCGCCGGCCACGTCCTCGTGGCCATCGTCGACGGCGTACGTCACTGGGCGGCCATCAACGTCCAGCCCGGCCTCGCCGAGATCGTCCACCAAGGACACCGCTTCGACTTCTCCCCGCCCGACCGCGTCGCCGGCGCCGCCGCCCACCACAGCGACGGTGCGGTCGAGGCCAAGATGCCCGGCACGGTCATCGACGTACGCGTCCAGGTCGGCGACCAGGTCGGGGAGGGCCAGGTCCTCGGGGTCATGGAGGCGATGAAGATGGAGGTCTCCCTCAAGGCCCCGTTCGCCGGCACCGTCACCGTCGTCGGTGCGTCAGCGGGATCCCAGGTCCCCCTCGGCTCCGAGCTGTTCGTGGTGGAGCCGACCGATGACTGATCTCCCCGCAGTCGTACGCCACGACAACCTGCCCAGCAGGGTCACGATCTACGAGGTCGGTGCGCGTGATGGCCTCCAGAACGAGAAGACGGCGATCGACACCGGCATCAAGGCCGACCTGATCACCCGTCTTCTGGATGCCGGGCTGAGTCCGGTGGAGGCGACGAGCTTCGTGCACCCGAAGTGGGTGCCGCAGCTGGCGGACGCGAAACAGCTGATGGAAGAGCTGGTCGACCGCCTCGGCGACAGGGCGCGAGAGCTCCCGGTGCTGGTCCCCAACGAGAAGGGCCTCGACCGGGCCCTCGAGCTCGGGCTAAAGCACATCGCGATCTTCGGCAGCGCGACGGAGACGTTCGCCACCAAGAACCTCAACCAGACCTTCGACGGCCAGTGGGCGATGTTCGAGCCGACGATGAGCCGCGCGAAGGCCGAGGGCATGACCGTCCGCGGCTACCTCAGCATGTGCTTCGGCGACCCCTGGGAGGGCCAGGTCGATATCGCGAAGGTGGTCGAGGCGGGCAAGCGGCTCCTGGATCTCGGTGCCGACGAGCTCAGCCTCGGGGACACGATCGGCGTTGCGACCGCCGGCCATGTGAAGGCTCTGATCCAGGCGTTCGAGGAAGAAGGCGTCACGACCGATCGGCTCGCGCTGCACTTCCACGACACGTACGGCCAGGCCCTGGCCAACACCCTCGCCGGCCTCCAGTCCGGGGTGACGACCTACGACGCCAGCGCTGGTGGCCTGGGCGGCTGCCCCTATGCCAGGTCAGCCACCGGCAACCTGGCCACCGAGGACCTGCTCTGGATGCTTAAGGGCCTGGGGATCGAGCACGGTGTCGATCTCGACAAGGTCGCCGACACGAGCAGCTGGCTCGCCGGACACCTCGGCAGGCCGAGTCCCTCGGCCGTCGTACGTGCCTTGCGGTCCTAGCTGGAGACACGCCCTAGACTGCATCCAAGAGTGACGGCCGGGTGACAAAAGACGGACCGCCGCGACAATCTCTACTAACTTGGTGCAGAATAGCGGGATCATGGCGCGCAAAGTCTTCCTCCACGTCGGCGCTCCGAAGACGGGCACGACGTACCTCCAGGACAGGTTGTTCCACAACCGGGTGTCCCTGGAGAAGCATGGCGTCTTCTACCCGGTCGGCGGCCAGCCCGACTTCTTCCGGCCGGCGCTCGACCTGATCGACCGTCCATGGGGCGGGATGAGGAAGACCGTCCACGGCGAATGGGACGCGCTGGTCAAACGGGTGCGCCGCGACGAGTCCGAGACGATCCTGATCAGTCACCACCTCTTCGCCGGTGCCCGGCCCGACCGGGTCGAGAAGGCGATGACCGACCTCGGCGAGGGCGGGCGCACCGAGGTGCACATCGTCTACACCGCCCGCGACATCGCGCGCGTGCTGGCGGCGGAGTGGCAGGACCAGGTGCAGCGCGAGCGCAAGGTCACCTTCGCGCGCTACCTCGAGCGGATGCAGACCGCGAAGCAGTCGCGCTCGGCCGCCTGGTTCTGGCGTACGCACGGCCTGCCCGACGTGCTCAGCCGATGGGGGCGCAACCTGCCGCCCGAGCGCGTGCACCTGGTCACCGTGCCGCACGACGGGGCGCCGAGCGAGGTGCTCTGGCGCCGGTTCTGCGAGGTGGTCGGGATCGAGGAGTCCTGGACCCCGATCGACAGCGACCGCCACAACCAGTCGCTCGGCCGCGCCGAGGCGACGCTGCTGCGCCGGCTCAACGCGCGGCTCGAGTCGCAGGAGCTCCCCCGCGAGGACTACCGCCACATGGTCACCGAGGTGATCGCCAAGCGCACCCTCGCCCACCGCGACGGTCGCGAACGGGTCACCATGCCGCCGACCGCCTTCGACTGGGCCGACCAGGTCGCCGACTCGTGGATCGAGTGGGCCGAGCTGGCCAAGGTCGACATCGCCGGCGACCTCGAAGACCTCCGCCCGCAGCGACCCGACGCCGACGTCGAGTGGATCGACCCGGACGCGCCGCGCACCAAGGACGTCGCCGACGCGGCGATCGACGCCCTGGTCGCGGTCGTCGTCGAGGCCGCGCGCACCGACCCGCCCCAGCGCCCTGTCGCCTCCCGCGCCGCCAGCCTGATGCGGCGGGTCAAGGGGCGACGCTCCTGATGCCAGCTGCACCCACCAGGGGTTGGGGTTGGGCCGCGCACCTGCGCGAGGGTGGTACGACTCCGTGGGCAGCCTGGTCCGAGCCCGCCACGCCCTTCACGACCGACCACCTGCCGGGTGCCGAGATGCTCGAGCTGCTGCGGCGGCTCAACGAGACGGGCCCGTCCGATCCTGATCGGGTCGATGCCCTGCTGCGTACCAGCCCGCCCGGCCGAGGCCGCCGCGACCTTCCGCTGCTCGGCGACACCGAGACGAGGACGTACGGCCCGCTGCCGGTCGATCCGGCGACGCTGTCGGCGCGAGAGCTGCTGAGGGCGGCGAGCGTGCTGCTCGCCGAGGACCTGCTCGCCACCGTGGAGACGGCGCCCACCCGGCGTCCGCGAAGGTGGTCGCGCCGACCCAAGAAATCCCAGCCTGAGCAGGAGAAGTTTCCCTATCGCCTGGTCGGTTCGCCGTGGCTCACGCTGCCCATCCGCGAGGAGCTGGAGCGACAGGGAAGGCTGCCCGGCGCCGACGGCTACACCGTCTACGTCCTCGGCGGCCCGCTGGACGAGGTCGCCGCCGGTGCGTGGAAGTTCCGCACCTTCACCAACCGGGTCAACCCCTGGCACATCTGGATCCGTGACGCGCAGTGGCGCGGCTGGCTCGGCCCGCGTGCCGATCTGCCCAGGATCGCCCGCTGGTGGGCCCGGCGGGTCGGGAAGGACCGCGTCGAGATCGTCACCGATCCCGCCCTGCTGCCCGGCCTGCTCGGCGTGGACAGCCTGCCCGGCCCCTGGCCGATCTCGGCCGAGGGCAACGAGGTCGCGCGCGTGATCGGGCAGGTTCTCAGCGTACGAACCGATCTCGAGACCCAGCGGAAGCTGCTGGTCGATCGGCTGCGACCGCGGTTGGAAAAGCTCGAACCGCTCGTTCCGGATGCCCGGCAGGTCGGCGTTCCCGCGGAAAGTTTGCCTTGGCTCGAAACACAGGCGCGGGCCCAACGTGATGCATTGGTCCGAGCCGGATACGCTCTCCACGGAGACCCTGACCGGCTGCTCCCTTCGGGGGCGGCGACCCAGGGTCCCGACGAGTGCCGGGCGTTGGCGCTCGCGTTGTCATTGCTGGCGGGGCGTTCCTAGAGGAGTAGAACGTTGGAGACTGGGCGGCGCGTGCTGCTTCATGTCGGCACCCCGAAGACGGGCACGTCCTATCTTCAAGACGTCCTCTTCCACAACCGGGAGTCCCTCGCTGAGCAGGGAGTCCACTACTTCGCCGACCGCTTCGACGCCCACTTCCTGGCGGCCCTCGACCTGATGGACCTGCCCTGGGGCGGCATCGAGGAGGAGGCGACCGGCGCCTGGGACGCACTCGCGGAGAAGGTGCGCTCGGTCGAGAACGGCACCGTGATCATCTCCCACGAGATCCTGGCGAGCGCGTCCTGGCAGCAGGCCAAGCACGCGCTGGACTCGCTGGGCGACTCCGAGATCCACATCATGCTCTCCGCGCGCGACCTGGCCCGGCAGATCCCGGCCGAGTGGCAGGAGAACGTCAAGCACCGCTCGGTCGTGACCTACGCCGAGTTCCTCGACGAGATCCGCGACCCCGCCCGCGAGGGCCGGATCGGATCGTGGTTCTGGGGTGTCCAAGAGCTGCCCGACATCCTCGACCGATGGACCCAGGGCATCGCGCCCGAGCGCGTCCACCTGATCACCGTCCCGCCGCCGGGGTCGTCCTCGTCGCTGCTGTGGGAGCGGTTCTCGACCGCCTTCGGCCTCGACGATCTCACCATCGACTTCGAGGGGATCGACCGCGGCAACCCGTCCCTCGGCGTGCCCGAGGCGGCGCTGCTCCGCGAGATCAACCTGGCCGTCGTGCCCGTGCTCGAGCCGGCCGACTACCGGCCTTTCGTACGCGAGTTCCTGGCCCACCGCACGCTGGCCAAGCGCCGCGACTCCGCCCGCCTGGCGCTCTCGCCCTCGATCCTGCCGTGGGTCGAGTCGCTCTCCGAGAGCTGGGTCAAGGCGCTCTCGGGACGCGGCTACGACGTCGTCGGTGGGCTGGAGGAGCTGCTGGTCCCCGCTGATCTGGCCGACAAGCCGTTCGTCGACCCGGACACCATCTCCGCGCGCGAGGTCCTCGACGCCGGTGTCGCCACCATCGACGCGCTCCTCCAGGAGGCCATCCGGCTGCGCAAGTCCGAGGCCCGGCTGGAGGACGAGGTCGGTGAGCTGCGCGCCGAGCTGGAGCACACCCGGTCGCTGGTGCCGAAGCAGCGGGCCCGCGAGGGTCTCGAGCGGCGCTGGTGGGGTCGCGCGATCCTGAAGGTCTACCGCGTCGTCCGTCGCTAGAGGATCGCCTCGAGCAGTCCCGCGGCCCGGGCGCGGTCGAAGACGTGCACCCGGTCCCAGGAGCCGTCGGCGTCACCGAAGGTCGCCGCGGTCAGGAGCCGGGGCTGGTCGTCGGTCCAGCGGTGCCAGTGGCGCTCGAAGGACTCGGTACGGACCATCCGGCCGCGCTCGTGCTGGCCGTCGATCGCCGCGACGCGCGGCACATCGATCATGACCAGCGACGTACGCCAGCCGCGGGCGTGGGCGATCCGCCCGAGCAGCTCGCGCCGGCCGGGCCGGGTGGCCGGGTCGTGGACGAGGAGCGTGGGGCGACCGGGGGTCGGGCCGAGCAGGACCAGGATCAGGGTTGCGATGGCGTGCCACAGGTGCACCAGCGGCCGGTACAGGCGGTAGGGCACCTCCGGCAGCCGTGCCGCGAGCCAGCGCCCCGGGGTCTCCGGGTCGAGGGCGCGTACGTCGGGACGCCGGTCGGCCACGTCGCGGATCAGCGTGCTCTTGCCGGCGCCGGGTACGCCGCCCAGGAGGAGCAGGTGAGGTCTCACCTCGACCCCGGCAGCGCGGGCTGGACTGATCGGGGCGTACGTCGTGTCGAGGGTCATCGACTGCTCCTCCCAAGCGGACACCAACAGTGTGGAGTTCCGTGCTCAGAGGAACGTTGGACGGACCTGTGAAGTTCCTGTGAGCCGAGCTCAGCCGGCGTCGGGGTGACGCGGCAGCAGCTCGCGCGAGGCGTAGCGACCGATCTGGTAGGTCATCCACCCATCAGCCCCTCCACCGACGACACCGCCGACCAGCGGGATCCGCTTGGCGGCCATGGAGATCATGCCTCTGCCGGTGACCCGGCTGAGCAGCTCCTGGGCCACCTCCGAGGCGACGATGGCGTCGATCGCGCGGTCGTAGGTCGGAGCGGTCGCGATTGCCATCGGCGGGGCGGGGATCCTCTTGTCCTGGATCCACTTGCCGACCTTCTCCTCGCTCAGGAGGGTGAGCAGGATGGCGTTGCGCACGCGAGGATCGGTCAGGTCGTAACCACGGAGATGCGCGATCGCGGCCACCATGCGGCACTGGATGATGGCCATCCCGGTGATGTTGGCCGGGAGCGTGATCGCCTGGGTGACCAGACCGCCGATGTTGGTCGCGAAGCCACCGACACCGGCCAGCCGCACGTGGTTGTCGATGACGTGCTTGACCGCGAGCTCGACGTCGTTGTCGTGGTCCTTGAGGTGCTTCTCGGCGGCCGCGGCCGCTGCCGGGAGCGGGCCGACACCGACGATCGCGTGGTGCAGCGCCTGCCGGACCACGGTGGTGGTCACGCCGGGAGCGGACTGGATGACCTTGGGTGCGAGCCGGCCAGCCGCACTGGTGAGCACTGCCTTGGGACCGATCATGAGGCAAATCTTAAGTGTGTGGTGGTTGGCGCCGCACGGGGCGATAACGTTTCGTCGTGGCGAATCTTCGGGGACCGATCGAACCCGAGCCCTCGCCGTGGGCCTTCGCCGACCTCCGGGATCCAGGCGCGGGCCATGGCGGGGCCGATCTGGACGATCTGGTGGGGATGGGTGCGGACGTTGCGCCCGGGACACTCCTGGCCGCATACCGGCACGGGATCTTCCCGATGCCCGGGGAGTCCCCGCGTGATCCGATGATGTGGTTCTCGCCGGTCAGGCGCGGCGTACTTCCGCTGGACGGGCTCGTCGTCTCGCGGTCCCTGCGCAGGTCCGTGCGGGACTTCGAGATCAGGATCGACACCAGCTTCGACCAGGTGGTGGCCTCGTGCGCCGACCCACGCCGGCCCCATGGCTGGATCGACAAGCGGATCCGCCGGGCCTACGGCGACCTGCACGAGCTGGGCTGGGCACACTCGGTCGAGGCGTGGCAGGACGATCGCCTGGTCGGCGGGCTCTACGGGGTCGCGATCGGCGGTCTCTTCGCCGGGGAGTCGATGTTCCACCGTGTCCGAGACGCGTCCAAGGTCGCCCTGGTCGGGCTCGTCTCGGCGCTGCGCGAGGCGGGGTCGATCGACCAGCGGATCCTGGACGTGCAGTGGCGCACCGACCATCTGGCCTCGCTGGGCGTCGTCGAGATGGGTCGCAACGACTACCTCGACCGCCTGGAGAAGGCGCTCAGGCTGCCGCTCCCGGAGGCGTTCGGCGGCCCTCCGGCCGAGTCCTAGCGGTAGTCCTAGAGGACGTACGCCTCGGCGCCGGTCTCGCTGACCATCGGTCGCCCGGCGGCGGCCCAGTCGAGCATGCCGCCGGCGAGGTTGACGACCTCGAAGCCCTGCTGGGCGAGGTAGTTGACCGCCTGGGCGCTGCGTCCGCCGACCTTGCAGACCACCAGGGTCTGGCCCTCGGGAAGCTCACCGAGGCGCGCCGGGAGCTCCTGGAGCGGGATGTGGGTGGCGCCCTCGATGTGGCCTGCTGCCCACTCGTCGTGCTCGCGGACGTCCAGGACGGCCACGGGCAGGGGATCGGGCACGCCAGCGATCTCGACGGTGGGGATGGTCACCAGTCAAGCCTACTTGAGAAGCCGGGACATCCGGCGATCGGCGAGCGGCTTCCCGCCGGTCTGGCAGGTGGGGCAGTACTGCAGGCTCGAGTCGGCGAAACTGACCTCGAGGATCGTGGAACCACAGACCGGGCACTTCTTGCCGGCCTTGCCGTGCACTGCGAGGTTGGACTTCTTCTCGCCCTTCAGCTCGCTCATCGCCAGGCCGGAGTCGCGCTCGACGGCCTCCCGCAGGGTCGTCCGCAGCGCGTTGTAGAGGCTCTCCGACTCCTCCTCGGTCATCTCGGCGGGCTTGAACGGCGACATCTTCGCCGCCCACAGGATCTCGTCGGAGTAGGCGTTGCCGATGCCCGCGATGATCGACTGCATCCGCAGCACGCCCTTGATCTGCTTGCGGCCCTGACCTGCGAGGATCTCGCGGAAACGGGCCAGCGTGAAGTCGTCGGCCAGCGGGTCGGGGCCGAGCGATGCCACGCCCGGGACGTCCTGCGGATCGTGGACGACGTAGAGCGCCAGGCGCTTCTTGGTGCCGCCCTCGGTGATGTCCAGCCCGGTGTCGTCGTCGAGCACGACCCGGATCGCCAGCCCGGACTTCGACCCCGGCCGGGGCGGTGTCGCCGGGATCTCGTCACGCCACCTGATCCATCCGCCGCGGGCCAGGTGCAGCACGAGATGGACGCCGCTCGCCTCGATGTCGATGAACTTGCCGTGGCGGGTCACGTTGTCGACGAGCGTGCCCTCGACCGCGGTCAGCGGCGGATCGTATGTCTTCAGTGCGCTGAACTGCGCGACGTGCACCTTCGTGATCGCGCGGCCGTCGAGGCGCCCGCGCAGGTCCTCGGCGAGCGCTTCCACCTCGGGGAGTTCCGGCATGTCCGCGAGTCTAGATCGTCAGGCTTGCGCGAGGGGAGGAAATCCCGCTACGATCGAACACACGTTCGACACTAGCGATCGATGTGAGAGTCTGCGCCTTTCTAAGGTTCATCCTAGAAAGGCGAATAGAGGCCTACGCTCATGAAAGATGTGGCTCGCTAGCCAAATCTAAGACGCGTCCTAGAGATGTGGATATCGTCTGATCATGGACCCCATCCGCAATCCGTACGCTCCTGGCGCCGGTCAGCGGCCCCCTGAGCTCGCTGGTCGTAACGAGCAGCTCGGGCAGTTCGACGTGGTGCTGGAGCGGGTGGCGCGTGGTCGCCCGGAACGGTCGCTGGTGCTCACCGGGCTCCGCGGCGTCGGCAAGACGGTCCTGCTCAACACGCTGCGGTCCGCCGCGGTCCGCAAGGGCTGGGGCACCGGGAAGATGGAGGCTCGCCCCGACCAGTCGCTGCGCCGGCCGCTGTCGAGCGCCCTGCACCAGGCGGTGCGCGAGCTGGGTCATCCGAGCTCCGACGACGTCGACCACGTGCTCGGCGTGATCCGCTCCTTCGCCCAGCGGGAGGCCGGTCCCAACGCCAAGCTGCGCGAGCAGTGGTCGCCGGGCATCGAGGTCGCGGCGGTGCGGGGCCGGGCCGACTCCGGTGACATAGAGATCGACCTGGTCGAGCTGCTCACCGACGTCGGCGGGCTCGCCGCCGATGTCGGCAAGGGCGTCGGCGTCTTCATCGACGAGATGCAGGACCTCGGCCCCGACGACGTCTCGGCGATGTGCGCGGCCTGCCACGAGATCAGCCAGTCGGGGCTGCCGGTGATCGTCGTCGGCGCCGGCCTGCCGCACCTGCCGGCCGTGCTCTCGGCCAGCAAGTCCTACTCCGAGCGCCTCTTCTCCTACCAGCGCATCGACCGCCTCGAGCGGGAGGCCGCCGACCGCGCCCTCGCCGCTCCCGCGGGCGAGGAGGAGGCCGAGTTCGAGTCCGACGCCCTCGCGGAGATGTACGCCGCCACCGGCGGCTACCCCTACTTCATCCAGGCCTACGGCAAGACCGTGTGGGACCAGGCACCCCGCTCCCCGATCACCGTCGAGGACGTGAAGGTCGCCGCCCCCGAGGCCGAGCGCGAGCTGGCAGTCGGCTTCTTCGGCTCGCGCTACGAGCGCGCCACCCCCGCGGAGCGGGACTACCTGCGGGCGATGGCCGACGCCGCCGTCGAGCTCGGCGCCGACGACATCGGCACCGTCGCCACCGCTGACGTCGCCGCCTTCCTCAACAAGAAGCCGCAGTCGCTCTCCCCGGCGCGCGACGCGCTGATGAAGAAGGGGCTGATCTACTCCGGCGAGCGCGGCCGAATCGCGTTCACCGTCCCTCACTTCGGTCGTTACCTACGCCAACAGGGGTAATTCGGCGTCAGCTCCGCAAACAGGGCGTAATTCCCTCTTCCCTCCGCGTAGGCACGGTGCTTGACTTTGGCGGTGGCCAGTGACGCACATCACATCGGCCGCATTCCCGCAGCGAACTCGGGCGCAGCACGAACGAGTGGAGGGAGAACCACGCATGCGTGGTTGGAAAAAGGCGCGACTCCTCACCATCGGAGCCGCAGGAGCGCTTGTCCTCGGTCTGACGCTGCCCGGCGCACCCGCCGGCAGCGCGCCGCCGTCGGACGACGATCGTGGCCGGGCCGCCAAGGAGCTCAAGGAGACCGGGTCCGACTACAACAACGGCAAGCGTCTCGGGGTCGAGCGGCACCGGGGCGATCTGGCCGGCAAGCAGGCACCGAAGGGACCCGCGAAGGTCGGCCAGAGCCGCACCTGGTTGGGGCTCGACGACGCCCAGGGAAGCATCTACCTCAAGGACTACACACTGCGAGGCGTCGGCGACAACATCGAGGTGTGGGTCGCCGAGGACCGGGCGTTCCCGGACGGTGACTGCCGCAACGCCCTCGGCCTGACCGAGGTCACCGACGCCCAGGTCTCGAACTTCATCTCGGAGTTCGACAACACCATCTACCCGATCGAGTCGGAGGAGTTCTCGGTCCCGCCCGACCGGGACGGCAAGCAGGCCACCCTGCCGGGGCTGATCCCCAACCTGCCGTCCTCGGAGTACAAGGGCGACGGCGACAACATCGTGGTTCTGGTCGACAACGTCCGGGACGCCAACTTCTACGAGCCCGCCACTCCGGACGGGCAGACCTACATCGCGGGCTTCTTCTACTCGGTCTTCAACGAGTACTTCGACCGCAACGTGATGAGCATCGATGTCTTCGACTGGCTGCACCGCACCGGCACCAACCCGCCCGACGACAGCACCGATCCGGCGTACGTCGCCTGCAACGAGGAGCTGAACAGCGCTCCCGGACGGCTGGTCGGAGCATCTCGGCCACTGCTGTACGAGGGCACCTTCGCGCACGAGTACCAGCACCTGCTGGAGTACTACGAGGACACCGACGAGGTCTCCTGGGTCAACGAGGGCCTCTCCGACTACGCCCAGACCCTGGTCGGCTACGTCGACCCGAGCACCCCACCTGACGATCCCGGCGCGGACTCGCACCTGGCGTGCTTCATGGGCTATCTCGATCCGGCGTTCGGTGGTTCGGAGAACTCGCTGACCGGCTGGGGCGACCAGGGTGGGCCGGAGACGCTGTGCGACTACGGCGCGGTCTACTCCTTCATGGAGTATCTGGCCAGCCACTACGGCCCCGACTTCCTCAGTGCCCTGCACCGCGAGGATGCCGGCGGACTCGAGGGGCTCCAGGTGGTGCTGGACCAGTTCGACACCGGGGTCTCCGCCCAGCAGACGATCCACGACTGGGCCGCCATGGTGGCTCTCGACGCGGCACTGGACGCCAACGGCGGCAACCTGAACGGCGGTGACGCGGCGACGTACCAGGCCGACTCGCTCTCCGCGAAGGTCAACTGGGACAACCCGGAGTCGTGGAACGAGAGCGGCGCACCGCCGAACGGCTCGGACTACGTACGCCTGCGCGACGGCGCCGGGGCCTACCTCCCCGCGGGCGAGATCGATTCGATCGGCTTCGACGGGGCGTCGGCGTTGGAGCCCAAGCCGGTCGAGTGGACGGTCGACGCGACCCCGCCGGACGCCACGGCAGCCGACAGCAGCTGTGGTTCGCCGCCCGCCGACGGCACCGGGGCCGCAGCGCTCTACGCCGGCTGTGGGCCGAACCTCGACCGGTCGGTCGTGCGAGCGGTCGACGTGCCCGCCGGTGGAGCCTCGCTGACCTTCGACGCCCTGTGGGACGCCGAGGTCGGCTGGGACTTCGGCTACGTCCAGGTCTCCACCGACGGCGGTGAGACCTGGCAGAGCCTGGCCACCGCCGACACGACCAGCGAGCACGACCCGGGTGCCATCCCGACCGTGGTCGACAACCTGCCCGGCTTCTCCGGCGACTCCGGGGGCTGGCGGCCGCAGAGTGCGGACCTGTCGGCGTACGGCGGGCAGAACGTGCTGGTGGCGTTCCGCTACATCACCGACTCCGGGGTCGACGAGTCCGGTTTCTGGGTGCGTGACATCGCCGTCGGCGGCACCGCGCTGCCCAGCGACACCCTGGACGGCTGGCAGTCGATGTCGCAGGTCAACCCGACACCGGTCGAGGGCTGGACGGTCCAGCTGGTGGCGTACGGCCCGGCGGGCTCGCCCGCGTGGGTGCACACGCTCGCGCTGGACGAGTCGTTCGACGGCACCCTCAGTGGTGCTGCGCTCGACGCCGCGATCGGTGACACGGCTGAGACCGTGGCGGCGGTTGTGATGTTCGACGATCCGACGGAGAGCGTGTCCGACCCGGCGCGCTACACCCTGACGGTCGACGGGGTCACCCAGCCGGGCGGCTGATCCCGGCACCCAACGCGCGGGCTGCGGCTGTCGATGGACAGTCGCAGCCCGCCGCTGTTCTACGGTGGAAGACGTACGCGTCGAGAAGGAGACTGCATGTCGACCATCGCCGAACAGATCGTGTCCACCCTGTCCGCCAGCGGTGTCCGCCGCGTCTACGGGATCCCGGGTGACTCCCTCAACGGGTTCACCGACGCGCTCCGGAAGAACGGAGACATCAGCTGGATCCACGTACGTCACGAGGAGGCTGCCGCGTTCGCGGCGGCCGCCGACGCGGCCACCACGGGTGAGCTCGCGGTGGTCGCGGGGAGCTGCGGGCCGGGCAACCTCCACCTGATCAACGGTCTCTTCGACGCGAACCGCTCACGGGTTCCGGTGCTCGCGATCGCCGCCCACATCCCGACCGCCGAGATCGGCACCGGCTACTTCCAGGAGACGCACCCGCAGGAGCTGTTCCGGGAGTGCTCGGTCTACACCGAGTACGTAGCCCAGCCGAGCCAGATGCCGCACGTGCTCGAGATCGCGATGCGTACGGCGGTCGAGAGGCAGGGCGTGGCGGTGCTGGTGATCCCCGGCGACGTCGCGCTGGCCGAGTCCGTGGTCGAGCGGACCGTGGAGATCCGCCCGACGCGCTCGCGGGTCATCCCCGACGAGGACGCCCTCAGGCGGGCGGCGGACCTGCTCAACGCCGGCGAGCGGGTCACCATCCTCGCCGGTGCCGGCTGCGCTGGTGCGCACGACGAGGTGGTGGCCCTGGCCGAGACGCTCGGCGCCCCGGTGGTGCACGCGCTCCGCGGCAAGGAGGTCCTGGAGTACGACAACCCCTACGACGTGGGGATGACCGGCCTGCTCGGCTTCGCCTCCGGCTATCGCGCGATGGACCGGGCCGACACCCTGCTGATGCTCGGCACCGACTTCCCCTACCGGCAGTTCTTCCCGAAGCACGCCAAGACCATCCAGGTCGACGTACGCGGCGAGCAGCTCGGTCGTCGCCACCCGATCGACGTCGGGCTGGTCGGAACGGTCAAGGACACCGCCTCGGCCTTGCTGCCGCTGCTCGACCGGAGCGGTGACCGGCGGCATCTGGACGACTCCCTGGACCACTACCGCCGCACCCGGACAAAGCTCGACGAGCTCGCCACCCCGTCCCGGTCGAAGGCGCCGATCCACCCGCAGTACCTCGCTCGTCTGGTCGACCAGGCCGCCGCCGACGACGCCGTCTTCATCCCCGACGTCGGGTCGCCGGTCGTGTGGGCGGCGCGCTACCTGACCATGAACGGCCGCCGCCGGCTGATCGGCTCCTTCGCCCACGGTTCGATGGCCAACGCACTGTCGCAGGCGGTCGGTGCCCAGGTCGCCCATCCGGACCGGCAGATCGTCGCGCTCGCCGGTGACGGCGGGCTCACCATGCTGCTCGGCGAGCTGGTCACCCTCATCCAGAACCGGCTCCCGGTCAAGCTCGTCGTCTTCAACAACTCCTCGTTGAACTTCGTCGAGCTGGAGATGAAGGCAGCCGGCTTCGTCACGTACGGCACCGACCTGGTGAACCCGAACTTCGCCGACGTCGCCACCGCGATGGGCATCTACGCCCGCCGCGTCGAGCACTCGGCCGATCTCCCGGACGCCGTCGCCGACGTCCTCGGCCACGACGGCCCCGCCCTCCTCGACGTCGTCACCGAGCGTCAGGAGCTCTCCATCCCGCCCAACATCACCGCCGAGCAGCTCAAGGGCTTCACCCTCTACGCCCTTCGGTCCGTGATGTCGGGTCGGGGTGACGAGCTGATCGACCTCAGCAAGGCCAACCTGCGCCAGCTGTTCTAGCGGTCGCGTCCCGCCGTCTCGAGCAGACGCAGCCAGATCTCGCTCATCGTCGGGTAGGCCGGGACCGCGTGCCAGAGCCGGTCGAGAGGGACCTCGCCGACGATCGCGATGGTCGCGGCGTGCAGCATCTCGGCGGTGTCGGGCCCGACCGCGGTGAAGCCGACCAGGACCTTGCGCCGCTCGTCGATGACCATCCGCGCCTGGCCGCGGTAGCCGTCGGCGTGCAGCGACGCTCCGGCGATCGAGCCGAGGTCGTAGTCGACGACGCCGACCTCGATGCCGGCGGCCTCGGCCGATTCGGCGGAGTGTCCGACCGCGACGACCTCGGGGTCGGTGAAGATCACCTGGGTGGTGGCCCGCTCGTCGGCGGTGGCGGCGTGGCGCCCCCATGCGCTCAGGTCGGGCTTCTCGCCGCGAGCGCGTGCGGCGATCAGATCGCCCAGCCCGCGAGCCTGGTACTTCCCGTGGTGGGTCAGCAGCGCCCGATGGTTGACGTCGCCCGCGGCGTAGAGCCAGCCTTCCTCGAGCTGCCCGTTGTCGTCGACCACGGCCAGGGCGTCGTCGACCTTCAGCCAGCTGCCGGGCTCGAGGCCGACGTGCTCCAGGCCGAGGTCCTTCGTGTTGGGCACCCGACCGGTGGCCACCAGGACCTCATCCGCGGTCACCTCGGTGCCGTCGGACAGGGTCACCCGGACCTCACCGCTCTCATCACGCCGAGCCTCGGACGCACCGGCGTCCAGATGAAGCGTGACTCCGTACGTCCGGAGCGCGTCGGCCACCTGCTCGCCGGCGAACTTTTCGACCCCCGGCAGGAGCCGGGTGCGGGAGATCAGCGTCACCTGCGACCCGAGGGCGCTGAAGGCGGTCGCCATCTCGGCGCCGACCACCCCGCCGCCGATGATCGCCAGGCGATCGGGAACGGACTGGGCGCCGGCGGCCTCGCGGTTGGTCCAGGGACCGACTTCCTCGAGTCCCGGGATCGGCGGGATGAGGGAGGAGCTGCCGGTGGAGACGACCACGGCGTGGCGTGCCTGAAGGTTGGTGGTCGTGCCGTCGTCGGCGGTGACGGTGACCGAGCGGGTGTCGGTGATGCGCCCGTGCCCGCGGACCAGGGTGATCCCGGCCCCGGTGAGCCACTCGACCTGACCGGTGTCCTTCCAGTTGGAGGTGAACCCGTCACGTCGAGCGAAGACGGCGGAGGCATCCAGTGTGCCCGTGACCGCCTGACCAGCGGCCGGAAGGGCGCGGGCGGCGCGCAGGGCTGCCGCGTCCCGCAGGAGGGCCTTCGTCGGCATGCACGCCCAGTAGGAGCACTCGCCGCCGACGAGCTCGCGCTCGACGATCGCTGCGGTCAGGCCGCCCTGCACGACTCGGTCTGCGACGTTCTCGCCGGTCGGGCCGGCGCCGATGACGATGACATCGACGGTCAGATCTTGGCTGGTGCTCGTCATGTCAGTTGACCTTACCCGCGCGCTGGCGCAGTCGGAGGGCAGAAATCAGGAAGAAGATGCCGCCCAGCGTCGCGTAGCCCGCGAGGCCGGTGAGTGACGCCTTCGGGCCGGTGGCCATCAGGATGAATCCGGTTCCGGCGAAGGTCGAGATCCCGCCGCTGAGGATCATCGCCCACTGACCACCGAGTCGGTAGCGGCGTACCGCGACGAACAGCTGGACCAGGCCGGCGGTGATCGCCCAGGCGCCCCACACCCGCAGGATGTCGGGGATCCCGGAGGTGGCCGCGACAGCGACGCCGACAGCGGTGAGCAGGCTGAGTGCCATGTTGACGTACAGCAGTACGCGCGGGCCCTTGGCGCCCGAGGTGCGGTGGTCGACCACGGCGGCTGCCACGTCGAACAGCGGGTAGATCACGAGCAGCGCGATGCTGGCGGCGTTGAGCGTCGTTGCGGTGAGTGCGACCAGCCCGGCCCAGACGATCGCGAACCCGAAGCGGAAGAAGTAGAGCCTCGGCAGTGCGCGGGGCGGGGCGGTCAGTGTGCCGGATCGACCGGTCTCGACGGAGGTGGACATCAGATCCCTTTCGTGGATCAAGCTGGGAGACAGAACGATCGTTCTACCTGGATCGAGAGTCTGTCGCAGCCGTCCGGAAAACGCAAGACCGATCGTTCTGTCTGCTAGCGTTGAGACCACGAGAACGAGAGGGATGACGGATGTCTGAGGCCCGGGATCGACTGCTCAGCACGGCGAGTCGGCTCTTCTACACCGAGGGTCTGCACTCGGTCGGGGTCGATCGCGTGATCGCCGAGGCGCAGGTCACGCGGGCGACGCTCTATCGGCACTTCCGGAGCAAGGACGAGCTCGTCGTGGCGTACCTGACGCAGACCGACGAGGCGATCCGGGCGCGCCTGGACGCCGCCCGGGCGGAGGTCGACGACCCCGACGACCTCATCCGGGCCGTCGGCCGGTCGATCGCCGCGGACATCCAGGGCGAGGGGTTCCGTGGTTGCGCGTTCCTCAACGCCGCCGCCGAATACCCGGACCCGGAACACGTGGTCCATCAGGCGGTGCTCAAGCACCGGGAGTGGTTCCTGGCCACGATGACCGATCTCTTCGCGGCGACGGGGAAGCCTGATTCGGAGTTTGCCGGCCGCCACTTCGTCATGTTGCGAGACGGTGCGATGGCGGCCGGCTGTCTGACCGATCCCGCCCCGGTCGGCGAGACGTTCCTACGAGGGCTCGAAGGACTTCTGACCTACCGGAGCGGCCTGGGGTCAGCGCTCAGCTGACGCCGTTGTCGGCGAGGAACTCCTTGGCGACGGTGGCCGGGTCGGCCTTGTCGACCTGGACCTTGGCGAGAGCCTCGGTCAGGTTGGCGGTGGTGAGCGCCTCGGAGACCGCGTTGAGCGCGGTCTCGGCGTCGCTGCTGAGCGCCTCGGAGCGGATCAGCGGGACGATGTTCTGGGCGAGGAAGAGGTTCTTCGGGTCCTCCAGGACGACCCAGTCGTTCGTCGGGATCGCTGAGTCGGTCGTGAACACGTTGGCCACGTCGACGGAGCCCTTCTTCAGGGCCGCGACGGTCAGCGGGCCGCCGGGGTCGGTCGGCGTGATCTCCTTGAAGGTGACCCCGTAAACCTCAGCCAGGCCCGGGACCCCCTGGGCGCGCGTCTTGAACTCCGGGCTCGCGCCGAGGGTGAGATCCTTGGCCACCGGGGCGAGGTCCTCGATGCTGGTCAGGGAGTACTTCTCGGCGGTCTCCTTGGTCACCGTCAGCGAGTCCTTGTCCTCGGCGGCCGACTGCGGCAGCGTCTGGCTGCCCTCCGGAAGCACGTCCTGGAGCGCGTCGTAGACGTCCTCGGGGGCGGAGACGTTCTCCGGCAGGTTGCCGTCCGTCAGGTAGGACAGCAGGCCTCCGTTGTACTCCGGCAGCAGATCGATGTCGCCGCTCTTGAAGGCCTCCATGTAGACCTCGCGGGACCCGATGTTGGGCTTGGTCTCGACCTTGACGCCCTCGGCCTCGAGAGCCTGGGCGTACATCTCCATGAGCAGCTCGCTCTCGGGGAAGTTGGCCGAGCCGACGACGATCGTGCCGCCGCCCGAGTCGGAGTCCGATCCTGAGTCGAGCGGGTCACCGCCGCAGGCGGTCAGGGTGCCTGCCACGGCGAGCGTCGCGAACAGATACGCGGTGGTGCGGATTCGGCGGGACATTTGAGATACCTCTCGGGTTGCTGGGTTGGTCAGCCGGCGGGTGTGCCAGCGGGTTGGCCGGCGGGGCGGAGGGTGGTCGGGCGGTTGCCGGCCTCGCGGCCGTCGACGCCGGGCGAGACGAGGAGTCGCTGTACGCCCGCGAGCGCCAGGTCGATCGCGACCGCGAGCACGGCCAGCACGATCGCTCCGGCGACCACCTGGTCGTACTGGAGCGTCGCCAGCCCGTCGAAGAGATAGCGGCCGAGACCGCCGAGACCGGCGTACGCGGCGATGGTCGCGGTCGAGACCACCTGGAGCGACGCGTTGCGCAGGCCACCGATGATGATCGGCAGGGCGATCGGGACCTCGACGCGCCAGGCGATCTGGGTCTCGGTCATGCCGACGCCTCGCGCCGCGTCGACGGTCTCGTCGCCGACGGACTGGATGCCGGCGTACGTCGTGGCGAGGATGGGCGGGATGGCGAGCACGACCAGGGCGATCGTGACCGGGACCAGACCGATCCCGACCAGGCCGAGCGCGAGCATGAGTACGCCGAGGGTCGGCAGCGCGCGGCCGGCGTTGCCGAGGTTGATCGCGATCAGGGCGCCGCGGCCGGTGTGGCCGATCAGCAGACCGATCGGGAACGCGATCGCGGCCGCGATCGCCAGGGCGAGGACGGTGTAGCCGAGGTGCTCGAGGATGCGCTGGGGGAAGCCGTCAGGGCTGGTCAGCGACCAGTTGGCGGCGTCGAGCAGGTAGTCGAGACTCATCGCGCACCCGCTCGCGCCCACGGGGTGAGCCCGCGCTGGAGGGCGACGATGAGGACGTCGGCGATGACCGCGAGGGCGACCGAGAGGACCAGACCGATGATGATCGGCGGCAGGTAGAAGCCGAGCTGGAACCCGCGGGTGAAGAGCTGTCCGAGGCCGCCGATGCCGATCAGAGCCGCGATGCTGACCATGCTCACGTTGGCCACGGTCGCCACCCGCAGACCGGTCAGGATCACCGGCATGGCCAGCGGCAGCTGGACGGTGAACCAGCGGCGTACGGGTCGATAGCCCATTGCGGTCGCGGCCTGGAGGACGGTGGTGTCGACCGCGTCGAGACCGTCGGCCGTCGTGCGGACGAGCAGGGCGAGCGAGTAGAGGGTGAGCGCGATGACCACGTTGACCGGGTCGAGGACGCTGGTGCCGAGGATGCCCGGGAGCAGCAGGAGCAGCGCCAGCGACGGGACGGTGTAGATCACGCTGCCGGCGGTGAGCGCGATGTGGCGTGCCGGGACGTAGCGATGGACCAGGGCGCCCAGCGGCAGGGCGAGGACGAAGGCGATCGCCACCGGGATCAGAGCGAGCCAGATGTGCTGGACGAGCGCGGTGAGGACGTCGTCCGCGTTGGTCTCGAGATAGCGCCAGAGGTCCTTCACCCGGCCTCCTCCGCGGAAGCCAGGGCCGCCAGGCGCTCGCGATGCTGCGAACGTACGCTGCCGGCCAGGTCCTCGAGCAGGACCAGCCCGTCGGCTCGACCCTCGGCGTCGACCCGGATCGCCGCCCCTGCGGGCGAGAGGATGACCAGGTCGGTGACCGTACGCAGGTTGGCGCCCTCGCTGAAGGTGCCCTCGGTCGGGAGGAGCCCGTCGGAACCGCGCCAGCCCAGCGGTCGGCCGTCCTGGTCGACCTCGAGGGTGAGGCCGTCGACACCGTGGTCGATGGGCTTGAGCGCGACCGAGCTCCCGTCGGCGAAGCCGAGGCCCCGGAAGCCGCGATCGCGACCGACGAGCGAGGCGACGAAGTCGTCGGCCGGAGCAGCGAGAAGGTCGGCGGGCGGGGCGAACTGGGCCAGGCGGGCGCCCTGGGCGAAGACGGCGACCTTGTCGCCGAGGCGGATCGCCTCGTCGATGTCGTGGGTGACCAGGACGATCGTCTTGCCGAGCTCGCCCTGGAGCCGGAGCAGCTCCTGCTGGAGGTCGTCGCGTACGACCGGGTCGACGGCCGAGAACGGCTCGTCCATCAGCAGCACCGGCGGGTCGGCCGCGAGCGCCCGGGCGACCCCGACACGCTGCTGCTGGCCGCCCGAGAGCTGGGCCGGGTAGCGCTCGCCGAGGTTGGCGGCGAGCCCGACGCGCTCGAGCAGGTCCAGGGCGCTCGTGCGGGCTTCCCGGCGGGAGATGCCCTGCAGGATCGGGACGGTCGCGACGTTGTCGAGGACCGTGCGGTGCGGGAAGAGCCCGGCGCCCTGGATCACGTAGCCGATCTCGCGCCGCAGCTGCGCCTCCGGGCGGCTGGTGACGTCGTCACCGTCGATCAGGATCCGGCCGGAGGTCGGCTCGATCATCCGGTTGATCATCCGCAACGCGGTCGTCTTGCCGCATCCGGACGGTCCGACGAACACGGTGATCTTCCCGGTGTCGACCGTCAGAGAGAGGTCGTCCACGGCAACGGTGCCGTCCGGATAGCGCTTGGTCACGCCCTCGAACTCGATCACAGCCACCGCTCCTGTCTGTTGTTCTTCACCTGCGGACGCCGTTGCACAAGATCCTCAGCCTGCCAGATCTGGGGAAGGAACCGAAGATGTTAAACGGACAGGGACGTCGGGTTCGCCGTCCGAGCCTCGCTCCTCGATGCTTGAAATCTGCCACATCCCGGGACTCGATGCCCGAGATGCCGACCCGGCGCGGCGCAGGTCGTTCAGTCCTCCAGCGGGCGCAGCTCGTCGGCGTAGGAGACCGAGACGCGGCGCATCACGCCGTCGTCGCTGATCGCGTACTGCCCCATCCGCCACAGTGGCGGTGAGTAGGCGTGGATCGAGACCGCGCCGTCGACCGCGCCGCTCATCCGGTGGATGTGGTCAGGCCCGAAGCCGAAGCTGCGACCCGCGCCGACCTCCCGTTGCACGGGATCGCCGCCGAACCTCGGCTGCTGCTCGAAGACCGCTCCGTGGGTCACCGCCACCGCTCCCGAGGAGATGTCGTGGTCGTGCCAGCCGGTGTCGTCGACGGTGTTCCAGCACAGCAGCCAGACGTCGATGTCCTTGTCCCGGTAGAGCGAGACGTAGTGGCGCCCGCCGGTGTCGTGGCGCACCAGGTGCTCCCACCGCTCGGGGTGTGCTGCGAGCTCGTCGACCCAGGCCCGCAGCTCGCCGGGAGCGAGCGTACGTCCCGGCAGCTCGGGCAGTTCCGCGTCGCTCAGGACCGTGTCGGCCGCCGGCTCGGTCACTGTCGGTTCGGTGATGGTCATCGGTCTCCTCCGGTGAGCAGGTGGTCCGGGTTGGCGACGAAGATCGCCCGGCTCAGGGCCTCGCCGAGGCCGGGATCGGTCGGCTCGGCGTAGGGCCGGTCCGAGCCGTTCACCAGCGGGTCCACGCCGACCACGCGCGACATCGCGTCGATCGCCTGGGTGCCGTAGGACGAGGTCTCGTAGTAGACGTGCCGGTCGATCGCGCCGAGCTCCCCGCCGCGCTGCGCGAGGCGCTCGTGGTGCAGCGGCGCGAGTCCGGCCAGCGCCACGAACGCGATCCGCAGGGTCGGCAGCAGCGACCGCCCCGCGACGTGCCAGGAGTGCCATGCGGCGCTCTGCTGGGCGACGTACGAGGTGAGTGCGGGCCACCATCCGGGCAGCTCGCTCGCTGGGCCCTGGTCGGCGGGTCCCGGGTGCACGAGGACGGACAGGTCGGCCTGCTGGGCCGTGGCCAGGACGGGAGCCAGGGTCTCGAGCGCGGACGGGGTCGTCAGCGCCATCGCCGGGACCTGGAGGCCGTGGACGCGGTCGTGCGCCAGGATCTTGGCGAGGCCGTCGAGGTCCGGTTCGACGAGCGCCGGTGCGGCCCACAGTCCGTAGTCGGCGGGCAGGTCGTCGGCGAAGCCGTGCCAGGCGTCGAGCAGTCCGTGCGCCTCGCCCGGGGTGAGCGACTCGATCCCCAGTGGGCTGGAGAGCGACAGCAGGACGAGGCCGTGCTCCTGCGCTACGCGGCGGGTGAGGTCATGATCTGCCGGGTCGACGGAGTAGGGCGGCTCCCCGTCGAGGTGGAGCACCCAGCCATCGAGGTACGGAGGCTGCCGCCGGCGGCGCAGCTCCTCGATCAGTGCGGGCGGCCACAGGTGCTGGTGGACGTCGACCGGGCGCTTCATGCGCTAAGTCAATAGGTTTAGTTGTGATTAAGCAAGCCTACCCGCCGGTGAGGCACCATGGCGGGATGACCGACACGAACACCCAGATCCTGCTCCGCGCTCGCCCGGTCGGTGAGCCGACCGCCGAAGACTTCTCGATCGTTGCCTCCGAGGTGCCGGCGCCCGCCGAGGGCGAGGTGCTGCTGCGTACGAAATTCCTCTCGCTCGACCCCTACATGCGCGGGCGGATGAGCGATGCACCGTCGTACGCCGCCCCGACCGCCCTGGGGGACGTGCTGCCCGGTGCCACGGTCGCCGAGGTGGTGGAGTCGCGGGATCCGTCGCGGCAGGTGGGCGACGTGGTGCTGGCGTACGGCGGCTGGCAGGCGTTCTCCGTCGCGCCGGCCCAGCACACCCGCCGCCTCGACCCGTCCGTCGCACCGGTCTCCACCGCGCTGGGCGTGCTGGGGATGCCGGGGTTCACGGCGTACGCGGGGTTGACCCAGATCGGGCAGCCGAAGCCCGGCGAGACCGTCGTGGTGGCGGCCGCGACCGGTCCCGTCGGCGCCACGGTCGGACAGATCGCGAAGATCCTCGGCTGCCGGGCCGTCGGCATCGCGGGCGGACCGGAGAAGGTCGCGCATCTGACCGAGCTCGGTTTCGATGCCGCGCTCGACCACCGCGCACCCGACTTCAAGGAGCAGCTCAAGGCGGCGGTCCCCGACGGGATCGACGTCTACTTCGAGAACGTCGGCGGACATGTGTGGAACGCGGTGCTGCCGCGGCTCAACAAGTTCGCCCGGGTGCCGGTCTGCGGGATCGTCGCGCACTACAACGACACCTCCGCTCCTGAGGGACCCGACCGAGCGCCGGGACTGATGCGTCAGGTGCTCAACAAGTCCCTGCTGATCAGGGGTTTCATCCAGACCGAGTTCGTCCGCGACCACGAGCAGAAGTTCCTCGCCGAGGCGACCGGCTGGCTGGCCGAGGGCAGGCTCCGCTACCGCGAGGACATCACCGAGGGTCTCGAGAACGCGCCTGCCGCATTCAACCGGATGCTTCGAGGTCAGAACTTCGGCAAGACGGTGATCAAGGTCAGCTGACCCGGCTCGCTACGACGACGAGGCGGTCGGGGCCTCCACGACCGTCTCGTCGGGAGCAGTCGCCTCCGCGGCCGGTTCCTTGAGGTTCGGGAACTCTGCCGTTCCGTAGAGCGTGCGCAGGTGGTCCCTGATCGTGAGGCTCTCCGGCATGGTCGTCCCCGGCTCGAACGTGGCGATGCAGTTGGCGATCACGGCGTCGAAGGTGACCTTGTCGTCCGCCTCGAGGGTCTCGCCGTAGACCGCGATCGTCGCCACTCGGCAGGGCTCCGCGAGAGTCGCCGCCGTCGCTGCGTCGGTGGGCGTCGGCGTCGGAGTCGGGGTGGGCGTCGGGGTGGGCGTCGGAGTCGGCGTGGGCGTCGGGGTCGGCGTCGGCGTCGGCTCGCTGGTCTCGCCGTCGCTGGGATCTGTGCTCGGGTCCGTCGACGGGTCGGGCTCGTTGTCACCGGAGTCCGCCGGGGGTGGGGGAACCGGAGTCTTGGTGGCGCCGTTGGGAGCGGCCTGGACCTCCGACTTCGGCGTGACCGTGTTCGAGGTGCGCGGAAGGGGGGACGTGGTGGTCCTCATCGAGGAGGTGGACCCACCGTCCACGCTCGGTGAGCCGGGGAACTCCCCGTTGCGGTACTGGTCGGCGATCTTCAGCACCGCCTCGACGTACGTGTCGCTCTGGTTGTAGCGGTAGACCGCGGACTGGGCGCCGGAGTCGGTGCTGACGTCCTCGGTTCCGGCGCACAGGTAGGCCGCGGTGGCGACGGCAGCATCGTCGACGTCCTGGGGGTCGCGGCGGTTGTCGCCGTCACCGTCGGTGCCCACGACCGTCCAGGTGGAGGGGATGAACTGCATCGGGCCGACAGCGTGGTCGTACACCGTGTCGTGGTCGTAGAGGCCGTTGTCGGTGTCGCGGATCGCCGCATAGTTGCCGGCGCCGTTGAGCTGCGGGCCGATGATCGCGGGGAGGGCGAGGCCGTTGGAGTTGAGCTCGCTGCCGCCGAAGCGGCCGTGGTTGCTCTCGACCATGCCGATCGCGGCGACCAGCGCCCAGTCGATGCGGCAGGGGGCGTCGGCGTCGTTGAGCACGGTGGCCGAGCGCTGGTACGCAGCCAGGGCGACCGCCGGGATGGACAGCTCCTCGGCGTTGGAGGCCAACCTCACTGCGTCGGTCGGGGTCAGGTTCTTCACGCCACCCAGGCCGTTGGAGATGCCGAGAGGGTCCTGAAGGGCGCCCGGATCGGGAAGCTCAGGCTGCTGATGACCGGTGTCGAGGCGTGCCTCGTTCGGGGCCAGAACCGCGAAGGCAGCGGTCAGCGCGACGGCGGCAACGGCCCGAGGCCCGATGCTGGTCAGCGCCGCTGTACTGATGCTTCTGGCCCAGAATTTTCGGGGTTCTTTGGTCATGCCGGTCTCACCTCTTCCACGCGTGGGGTACGTGTCCGTCCCATGAGCCTACCCAGGTATTCCATTTCTGCGCCTGGCAATTAGAAATCCCCCCACCTTGGTGATGAACGGCAACGGTCGGGCCACCTGACGTTGGGCTGGTGTTCCCCGGTACGCCGCCTGGGCTCACCTTCCGCCTGTCACCGTGGACGACATGACTGAACGGACTCGTCTGTGGATGGTTCCGCTGGTCGCGGCCGCGGGTTGGGGCGTCGGTTTCCTTCCCCAGCTCGTCCAGCCGCAGCCGCTCCTGCTCGCCCCGATGGTCGCCGAGCTGGTCTCGTTCACGCTGCTCGCCGCCGCGCTAGGCGGGCTCGCGGCGGGGCTGCGCCCGGACCGCCGGATGCTCAGCGCCGTGCTCGCCGGCACCGGTGTCGTCGCCGCGGCCTTCGTCGGGCTGATGTTCGCCGCCGGGCCGGCGGCGACCAACCCGTCGATGTTGACCCATCTGATCGCCATCGCCGCGATCACGACGGTCGCCGGTCTCGCCGCCGGGATCGCCGCGAGCCTCGGGCCGTGCGTGCTGCGGGCGCCGATGCTGGCCGCGCCGGCCGTCTGCGTACCCCTCTGGCTCGACGGGATGCTCCCGGGCGAGCTGCCGTCGTCGGTCATCGATGCGCTGCTGGCGGCTGCCCTGGTGACCGTGCTCGTGACGTCTGTACGCCGCGCCGTCGATGTCGTCGCCTGGGTGCCGGCCTGGATCCTGGGCTGGGCCATGCAGACGCTGCTGACGGTGCTGGTGGCCATCGGCGTACTCATCCAGGAGGGACGCTCGGTCGACGCCGGGCTGCTCTCCTCGCACCTGGTCTACTTCCACGAGCGCTGGAACGAACCCGCGGTGCACTACCCCGCCGGATGGGCGCTCGCCGGCGTCCTGGCACTGGCGATGGTGGCGTGGAAGCTGCGTGACACCCTTCGGGTGTGAAACGTACGCTCATCACTGGAGGCACCCGCGGGATCGGTGCCGCTGTCGCTCGTCGGCTGGCCGCTGACGGCCACTCGCTCGTGCTCGGGTACCTGTCCGACGAAGCTGCTGCCGTCGCGACGCGCGACGAGATCCGGGCGCTCGGGGTCTCCTGCGAGATCGTGGCCGCGGACATCACCACCGACGGCGGGATCGCCGCCCTCTTCGAGGCTGCCGGCCCGGTCACCGGCGTGGTCAACAACGCCGGCGCGACCTACCGCTACGCCCCGCTCGCCGACACTCCGGCCGACGAGATCCGGAGGACGTACGCGGTCAACCTGGTCGGCCCCACGCTGGTCGCCCGCGCGGCCGTGTCCGCGCTCGCCGAGGGTGGGGTGATCGTCAACATCTCCTCGGGTGCCGCCACGCTGGGATCACCGGGAGAGTACGTCCACTACGCCGCCGCGAAGGCCGGCATCGACGCGCTCACCAAGGGCCTCGGGCTCGAGGTCGCCCCGCTCGGCATCCGGGTCGTCGCGGTCGCCCCCGGGCTCACCGAGACCGACATGCACGCCAACACCGGCGACCCCGGCCGGATCGCGCGGATGGCACCCCAGATCCCGATCGGCCGAGCGGGCTCACCCGATGAGGTCGCCGAGGCCGTCGCCTGGCTGATGAGCGAGAAGGCCGGGTACGTCACCGCGACGACGCTGCGGGTGACCGGCGGGCGGTGATGCCCGGACCAGGACCGCGGCGTACACAGCGAGGTAACGCGTTCGACGTCGTGTCGTGCCCCCACGCGGTTGTCCGATGGACAACAATCTCCTCATGAGGCCCCAGGTCGTCGCGCATCGCGGCGCCAGTCATGAGATCGCGGAGCACACCCTCGCTGCGTACGTCGCAGCCCTGGATGCGGGCGCGGACGCCTTGGAGTGCGACGTACGTCTGACCATGGACGGGCATCTCGTCTGCGTCCACGACCGTCACCTGCGCCGCATCGGCGCGCGGGGGCTGGTCTCGGAGATGACCCTCGCCGAGCTGCAGGCGATCGACTTCGCGGCCTGGAAGAACGGGTTCTGGGAGGGGGAGGACGAGCAGCCCGACCGGGACATGCGGGGCGTGCTCACGCTGCACCGGCTGCTGCGGGTCGTGCGGGACTACGGCCGGCACGTCGAGATGGCGATCGAGACCAAGCACCCGACGCGCTACGGCGGGCTGACCGAGGGGCGTCTGGTCGACGTGCTCAACGACTTCGGCTGGGCGGGTCCGGGCAGCCCGGTGCGGGTGATGAGCTTCTCGTTCACGGCGCTGCAGCGGGTGGAGCGGCTGGCTCCGGGCGTACCTCTGGTCCAGCTCGTCGACCGCGCCGCCAACTGGTCGCTCCTGCGGCACGCGATCGGCCCGGACTGGTGGCTCGGAGCCAGCGTCGAGATGCTCACCGCCCACCCCAAGCTCGGGCGTCGGCTGGCGTCGAAGGGCCGCAACCTCCACGTCTACACCGTCAACACCGAGGAGCAGCTCAAGCTCTGCCTCGACCTCGGGGTCAATGCGGTCATCACCGACCGGCCGGGGTTCATGCTGGAGCTGCTCGGCCGCTGAGGCGTGTTACCTGGCGCGCGGGCCCGGCAGGTTAGGGTTTGGCCGTGGCCAAGAAGTCCCGAGTCAAGAACCGTCAGGCGGCTGCGGCCCCGACGGACGGTCCCAACCCGCGCGCGGCGTGCCCGTGCGGGTCCGGCAAGCGCTACAAGGCGTGCCACGGTGCCGCCGGCGGCGCGTTCGTGGGGCGCCCGTTCGAGGGCCTGCCCGGCGAGTGCGACCTGGTCGCGCTGCGTGAGCTGGTGCCCTCGGCAACGGTGTCGCTGACGGTGAAGGGCTTCGAGTCGACGCCGGTCACGCTGGGCACCCTGCTGCCCGGCGCCGCTCCGGCGATGTCGCGCGACTCGGGTGAGGTCTGGGCCGGGCTGCAGGTGCAGCACAACTACGGCGACGTGTCGCGCGATGTGGCTGCGGCGCTGCTCCAGGCGCTCGAGGCGCGGGCGTCGGGTGAGTCCGGCATCTTCGGCCTGACCACCGCACCCGGCGACGGGCCGCGGCTGCAGGACCTGATCACCAACTCCTCGCTCGACGTGACCGTCCACGAGGGCTTCGACTGGTGGCTCGCCGACGTCGAGGACAAGGGCGACTTCGAGCACGCGCTCGAGCACGCCAACGAGTCGGTGCTGCCGACGCTGCGACTGGCGTCGGTCGAGGCTGCGTACTGGACCTCGGTCGGCTCCAAGGAGCACCTGCGCTGGGTGATGCCCGAGCCCGAGGACGCCCTGCTGACCGCGCTCGCGCGCCTGCACGTGACCGGCGAGGACGTGATCATCCCCGACGCTCGTTTCGTCGGCATGTTCCGTGCCCACGGTCTGCTCGCGCCCGTCTGGGACCTGCCGGTCGGCACCGGTGCCGAGGCGCTCGAGGAGCCGGCGGTGGCGTTCAAGAAGCTGCTCGACGAGGCTCTCGCCGACGACTCCGAGATCACCCCCGAGGTGCGCTCCGCTCGCGCCGGGCTCGCCAACCGACAGGTCACCATCCGCTGAGGTGGATGCTGACCGAGTTACCTCGGTCAGCACTCACCTACTTCGTGGAGTTCCGCGAGGGAAGCGACGGTTCACCGAGTTGCCTCGGTGAGCATTCGCCGCTCACGCCTGCTCCACCGGCAACCAGAGCTCGCACGAGGCGTACGTCTCGGTGAGCTCGAGGTAGCGCAGGATCGACGGGCCGGGGCGGAGCCGCCACGGGTTCGACGGGAACCAGTCGGTGGCGGTCGCCGCCCAGAGCCGCTGCAGCGTCTCCGGGTGCGGGCCGCTGGAGGCGAAGACCGCCCAGGAGCCGGCTGGCACGGTGATGCTGTCGAGCCCGTCCGGAACCTCTGCCGACGGCGTGACCGCGACCCCGTGCAGGTAGGTGATCATCGATCCCTCCGGTGCATCAGGCGACGCGGACTCGGTGACGGCGAGGATGCCGCGCGGGTCGGTGTCGTTGAGCTCCTTGAGGCGGACATGCTCCTCGGGTGCGAGCGAGGCGATGTGTGCCTGGATGTGCGGGTTCACGCCTTCGTAGATCAGCGGGACCTTGGTGGCGTGGCCGACGAGCCGGAGCTCGGGCATGTCGTTGATGGTGACGTCCATCGGGGTGCTCCCTTCGACGCTCAGACGGAACCTGAGCGTGGGTTGTGTGCGTAGCGGACCACCGGATCGGCGTACGTCGGCCGGAGCCGTTCCGTGCACGGCACGGAATGCGCGCCCGAACGCCTCGGTCGAGCCGTAGCCGTAGCGGACCGCGACCTCCAGGAGGTCAGGGGCACCGGCCACCAGGTCGGCCGCTGCCAGAGTCATCCGGCGGCGGCGTACGTAGTCGGACAGGGGCATCCCGGCCAGCGCCGAGAACATCCGGCGCAGGTGGTACTCGGTGGTGCCGTGGTCGCGAGCGACCCGAGCCACGTCCACCTCGCCGGTGAGATCTGCCTCGACCAAGTCGACCAGGGTGTTGAGCGTTCCGATCATGTGGTCCTCCTTTCGCCATCAAGCCTCGCCCGGGAGCAACCTCCGGCGCCCGACTATCCTGGCCCGGTTCGATCAGGTTCAGTCGGACCGCGAACGCAGCCGGAACGCCTGTAGGCGGGAGTAGCCCTTCACGCTCGTACGCCGCATCTTCTCGACCTGGAAGCCGTCGACGTCCTCGAGCGCGGCGGCGGCGTTCTCGTCGATGACCACCGACGAGGGCCGGGCGACGGTCGTGAGGCGGGCGGCGATGTTGACCGTCGGACCGAAGACGTCGCCGAGCCGGAGCACCACGTCGCCGTAGGATATCCCGGCTCTGACGTGCGGAAACGCGCTGTCGCGATCCTCTCCGAGGGCGGCCAGCTCAAGGGCGGTCCGGGCGGCCGCAGCGACGTCCTCGAAGGTGAAGAACACCCCGTCGCCGAGATACTTGATCACCCGTCCGCCGTGCTCGACGACGACGTCGGAGCAGGTGTCCTCGAACTCCTCGACCCAGTCGACCAGCTCCTTGTCGCTGAGCCGCTTGGAACGGGAGGTGTAGCCGACGATGTCGACGAAGCCGACCGCCAGCGGCACGGCGGAGGCGTCCGCGACGGTGAGCATCCGGCGGGCCGCGCTGACCAGGTGGCGGCGCCAGACGTAGTCCTGCAGCGACTCGACGAGCGGCAGCACCTGTCCGGTCAGGGCGACCAGGTCCTCGACCTCGTCGCCGCCCCGCTCCCGCGCGACCTCGGCCAGCAGCGACGTCTGCCACTCGGCCAGGCGTGCGTAGGACCGTCCCCAGGTCCGCACCAGCGCCGCCTGCCGATCCTCGCTGAGCACCCCGAGGCGTACGAGCTCCTGCGTCATCCGCAATGCCTCGACATCGGCGTCGGTGAAGGCGATCTCGTCCTCGCCCGCATGCGGGAAGCCGAGGTGGTGCCAGAGGTCCTCGGTGACCGACATGGGTACGCCGGCGGCATCCGCCACCTCGGCGCGGGTCAGCGTGGGCGTCTGGCCGAGGACGAAGGACTCGACCACGGCGAGCGCCTCGGCCAGCTCGATGTCGGCCTCACGGCTACGTCCCTGGCCGAGGCCCTCGTCAGCATGTTCGTCGAGCGTCAGGAGCCGAACCTGTCCTTGGCGACCTTCTCCAGCGCCCTCGCGAACGTCGGCATCTCGACGGACAGCTGCTGCAGCTTGTCGGCGCTGAGGTGGATCAGGTCGAGCGGGGTGAGGGCGACGATGGAGGCCGTGCGCAGCGAGCCCCTCATGATCGCCGCCTCGCCGATGATGTCACCGGGACCGCACTGGGCGATCTCCTCCTTGTCCCGGCGGACCGAGACGGTGCCGTTGAGGATGATGTAGGCCTTGTCCGGCGGGGTGTCCTCCCAGATCGGCGACCAGCCCTCCGGCAGGTGCACGCGGGTGCCGGTGGCGCTGATGTGCGCGATCTCCTTGGGCGTGAACATGGAGAAGAACGACTCGGTCACGAGGGTTTCCTTCGGGGTCGGCTGTGGGGTGGCTGCCGCTATGTGACGGCAGTTACAGAGATCAACGATGTTCGTCTACAGGGGTTACCCGCGAGTGAAGTTGGCTATGCGGGCAGCGGGTCGCGGGCGATCGGGCAGCTCATGCATCGCGGGCCGCCGCGGCCGGAGCCCAGCTCGGAACCCGCGATCGCGATGACCTCGATGCCGGCGGCCTCCAGGGCCCCGTTGGTCTGCGTGTTGCGCTCGTACGCCACGACCACGCCCGGCGCCAGTGCCAGGGTGTTGTTGCCGTCGTCCCACTGCTCGCGCTCGGCGGCGACCGGGTCGAGCCCGGTGTCGACGTGGTGGAGCTTGTCGATCCCCATCGCCTCGGCCGCGACCTCGAGGAACGGGCGCGGGGCCGCGATGTTCAGCTGGCCGTCGCCCGCGGGGGTCACGGCGTACGCCACCAGCGAGTCGACCGCGTTCGGGTAGATCACCATCTTGTCGGTGTTCACCAGCGTGGCGATGGTGTCCAGGTGCATCGTCGCGCGCTCCTGCGCGATCGGCACCGCGAGCACGGTGTGGGCGAGCTCCTCGGCGAAGACCTGGCGGGCGAGCCGCTCGGCGCCCGCGGGGGTGGTGCGCTCGCCGACCCCGACCGCGACGACACCAGGAGCCAGGAGGAGTACGTCCCCACCCTCGACGTGCTCCAGGTGGGCGCCGTGCAGCCGCGGGCTGGCCTGGAAGCGCGGGTGGAACTGGTAGATCAGCTCGGTGAGCGCGGTCTCGCGCTTGCGAGCAGGCATCGCCAGCGAGGTGACCGTGGCCCGGTCGCGGATCCACACGGACGAGTCGCGGGTGAAGAGCAGGTTGGGGAGCGGGTCGATCAGGAAGTCGTCGTGGGCGAGCAGGCTGGTGACCAGACCGTGGCCGCCGCGTACCTCGTCGTTGCGGATGCCGGCGGTCAGATGGTCGGTCAGCTCGGCCGGTCCGGCGTCGGCGAGGGCACCGCTCAGGTAGTCGCGCAGGGTGTCGCCGAGGGTCAGCGAGCCGAGCACGTTCTCGAGCGCGAGCTTCCGCGCCTCTGGCACCTCGAGGGTCTGGGTGAGCAGGTCGGTCAGGTAGAGCACCTCGACGTCGCGATCCCGCAGCGCGGCCGCGAAGGCGTCGTGCTCGTCCTGTGCCCGCTTCACCCACGGAATGCCGTCGAAGAGCAGCTTGTCGTTGTTGCGCGGCGTCAGCCGGGTCAGCTCCCGGCCGGGCCGGTGGAGCATTACCGTACGCAGTCGTCCGACCTCGCTGTCGGCGCCAAGTTCAACCATGCCGGGCAGCCTAGGCGACGTCTCGTCAGGCGAACACCTCGACCAACGTCAGGATGCCCAGGACGAGGCAGACGGCGGCTCCGACGTAGTGCAGGACGTGCAGCTTGATGAACCGGAGCAGCGTACGTCCCAGCAGCACCGCGAGCCCCGAGACTGCCAGCAACGCGGCCCAGGAGCCGATGAAGACCGAGACCGGGTCGTGGTAACGGGCCACCAGCGAGACGCTCAGCAGCTGGGAGAGGTCTCCCCACTCGGCCGCGAAGAGGACCATGAAGCTGGCCAGGACCTGGCGGAACCCGCGTACGTCCTTGGCCTTCTCGGCGAACTCGCTGCCGTCGTCCTCGGACGCGATGCCGTGGTGGCGGCGCCCCTCGATGAAGAGGAATACCGCGCCGCCCAGGAAGAGCAGCGCCGCGACGACGTGGACCAGGTCGGTCGGGAGGAGCGTCGCCACCCCGCCGATCGCCACCGCGATGAGCGTCTGGACCGCGAACGCCGCGCCCACGCCGAGCCACACGAAGATCGGCCGGTACTTCGTCGACAGCACCAGGGTCGCCAGGAACGTCTTGTCCGGCAGCTCGACGACGAAGATCGCGGCGAAGGCCAGCGCGACGACGGTGATGTCCATCAGGGTTTCCGTTCCAGTTCTTTACGTCCGGCCCTCATCGTCGCACCCCGGCTCGACCAGCGGTCGGGCGAGGGCGGCGGCCTTGGCCTCGGCGAGTACGTCGATCGCCGGGCGATCGAGTGCTGCGGCGACGCGGGCGACGTCGTCCCACTCCGGCTGCAGGTTGACGACCTCGTCGTCGAGGCGGGCGGCCTTGACCGCGATCGGGTGTCCGTCGACGCTCACGGTGAGCATCTCGCGGGGCAGGGCGTGCTTGACGACCTCGTGCTCGCGTACGCCGATCGTCGAGGTCTCCCGGAAGAACACCCGCCGGACCGCCTCGGCGGCGTCGGGACGGGTGAGAGCGTGGAGGGTGTAGGCCGGTCGGCCCTTCTTCATCAGGATCGGCATGACCCAGGCGTCGTGGGCGCCGGCGGAGAGGAGCGCGTCGAGGGCACGGGGGATCAGCCGCGGCTCGAGATCGTCGATGTTCGCTTCGATGACGAGCTCGGTCTCCGGGGCCGGGGCACTTTCCCGCCTTGGTGGGGAAATGCCTGCCTCTGCCGCAGGATCCGCCCGCACTTCCCCGCCATGGCGGGATTCTGCCCCCGCGCCGACAGCCTCGCCGACCAGTATGCGGAGTGTGTTCGACCAGCCCTCCGGATCCCTGCCGCCCGCGCCGACACCGATCGCCGTGGTCGTCATCGGCGGCTGAGCCCCCCACCTCGTCGCGAGGGTGGTGAGGAGCGCGGCGCCGGTCGGCGTGCACATCTCCATCGCCGGGTGTCCGGACGACCCCGCGTAAGAAGGTACGCCGGTGAGCAGCCGCGCCACGGCCGGCGGCGGCACCGGGAGGGTGCCGTGGGCTGCCCGGATCGATCCCGATCCGACCGCGATCGGGGAGACGACGACCTCGTCGGACCCGAGGTGCACGAAGCCCGCGCAGACCCCGACCACGTCGGCGATCGCGTCCAGCGCTCCGACCTCGTGGAAGTGGACCGACTCGGGAGAGATCCCGTGCACGGCGCCCTCGGCCTCGGCCAGCCGCTCGAAGACCAGCAGCGCCAGGTCACGCACCGCGTCGTCCAGAGCGGCGCCGGTCAGCAGCGCCCGGACGTCGGTCCAGGTCCGATGGTGGACCGAGTCGGCGATCGAGACATGACACCGGGTCGCGGCCAGCGCGCCACGGGTCACCTGCGACGCAGCGAGATCCACCGGCTCGGGTGCGACCGCATCCACGGAGGAGGCGATCACCGAGAGGGGCACGCCGGCGCCGACGAGCGCGCCGAGCAGCATGTCCCCCGAGGCTCCGGAGGACGCGTCGACCCAGACGATGCTCACCGAGCCCGCCGCGCGATCCGGGCCGCCGCGACCCCGGCGCCGTAGCCGTTGTCGATGTTGACCACGGTCACGCCGGGAGCACACGAGTTGAGCATCGCCAGCAGCGCGGCCAGCCCGCCGAAGGAGGCGCCGTAGCCCACGGACGTCGGCACCCCGATCATCGGCACCCCCACCAGCCCGCCGACCACGGAGGGCAGGGCACCTTCCATGCCCGCGACGACGATCAGGCAGTCGGCGTCGTCGAGCCGGTCGCGTACGGCCATCAGGCGGTGGATCCCGGCGACGCCGACGTCGGTGATCCGCTCGACACCGGCGCCGTGGACCCGGCAGGTGAGGGCGGCCTCGGCCGCGACGGGCCCGTCCGAGGTCCCGGCCGCGACGACGCACACCCGGCCCTGCGGGGCCGGCAGTGGCCCGAGCGTGACGGCACGGGCCTCGGCGTCGTGGACCGCCGTCGGCAGCTCGGCCGCGACCCGGGCGGCCGCCTCGGCGGAGACCCGGGTGGCCAGGACGGCGCGCGAGGGATGAGCCTCGTGCAGTCGGCGAAGGATCGCGACGACCTGTTCGGGAGTCTTGCCGTCGGCGTACACGACCTCGGGGTCACCGGTGCGGCGCTCCCGGTCGAGGTCGACGCGGGCGAACCCGAGGTCGGCGGTCGGCTCGTCCGGCATCGCTCAGAACCGCGCCGGGTCGGCGGGGTAGACCCCGAGCAGCTTCACGTCGGTTGTGAAGAAGGCCAGCTCCTCCAGGGCCCGCTTCAGCCCCGGCTGGTCCGGGTGGCCGTCGACCTCGGCGAGGAACTGGGTGGCGGTGAACTTGCCATCCACCATGTAGGACTCCAGCTTGGTCATGTTGACGCCGTTGGTCGCGAAGCCGCCGAGCGCCTTGTACAGGGCCGCCGGGAGGTTGCGTACGTTGAAGATGAACGAGGTCACCACCGGACCCGCGTCGGCGGGAGCCTGGATGAAGTCGGGCGAGAGCACCACGAAGCGGGTGGTGTTGTGGTCGGCGTCCTCGATGTCGGTGGCGAGCACGTCCAGTCCGTAGATCGAGGCGGCCAGCGGCGGGGAGATCGCCGCCATCGTCGGGTCACCGGCCTCGATCACCTCACGCGCGGCACCGGCGGTGTCACCGGAGACGACCGGCGTGAAGCCGTGCTCCCGGATGATGTTGCGGCACTGGCCCAGGGCGTGGACGTGGGAGTGGACCGTACGGATGTCGTCCAGGTGGGCGCCCGGAAGGCCGAGCAGGTGGAACCGGATCCGCAGGTAGTGCTCGGCGATGATGTGCAGGTTGGACTCGGGAAGGAAGTGGTGGATGTCGGCCACCCGCCCGGCCAGGGAGTTGTCGATCGGGATCATCGCCAGCGACGCCTCACCCGCCTCGACGGTCGCGAACACGTCCTCGAACGAGGCGCACGGCACCGACTCCAGCTCGGGGTAGTGCCGCTGGCACACCATGTGTGAGTTGGACCCTGGTTCGCCCTGATAGGCGATGCGATGTGGCTCGGACACAGCGACAGTCTAGATTCGCCCGATGTGCTCGCTCTTGCAATTCTCAGTCTGCTGACAGCAATCGCCGCCCTGGTCCTCGCCGGAGCGTCCTGGCAGAAGACGAAGGACGTACGTCGCCCCGACCCTGCCGCCGTCGAGTCGCTGCCGACCGACGTCGCCGGTCTGCGCGCCGAGGTCGCGGCCCTGCGCGCCGAGTCGGCGATGAACCTGCGCCACCTCGCGGTCGTGCGCTTCGACGCCTTCGGAGACGCCGGCGGCCACCTGAGCTGGTGCCTGGCGCTGCTCGACGACAACGGCGACGGGGTCGTGCTCACCTCGATCCACGGTCGCACCGAGGCGAGGTCGTACGCGAAGAGCATCAGCGCCTGGAAGTCGTCCCAGCTGATGTCGCCCGAGGAGACCGAGGCCGTCCAGCAGGCCAAGCCCAGGAGCTGATCCGAGCTGATCCGGGCCCAAAAACGACGCCGGCACGCTCGGGCGTGGCGGGGGAACCGTTCCGAGCGTGCCGGTTTCAAACCCGGGCTGCGGGTGGGACGGCCCGGGAGTCGACCACTGGTCGCGGGGGATTTCCGACCAGTGTGTGGGTCTTGCCACGTCGCCGGCCGGAGTCAGGCTTGAGCCCGGTCGAAGACGACGACTCGGCTCACGCCGAGTCGTGTCAGACACCTTATGAACATTTACTTGTCAACAAGACATCTGTGTCGGCGAGTCGGCTCGGTTTTGCCATGAGAATCGACGCCAAACGCGCTGAAAACATGCAGAAAGAGGGACTTTAGGCCCTGATTACCGGGACTTCGGGCCCGCCGCGTGTCGGTGAGATTCGGGACCGAATCGGGACTGGCCGTCAGCGTGGCACGCGGACGAGCAGGCGCCCGGGAAGACACTGCATGCGGAGCTCGCGACCCTCGGAGATCGTGTCGCCGTCGAGCTGGCGCGGCTGGTCGTGGTTGGTCCGGATCACGACGCTGGCGCCGGTCATCCGGTTGACCAGATTGTCGGTACGCGGCCGCTTGCTCAGCACCCGGACCGCGAGCGGGAGCCAGGACCAGAATCGCTGCGGATAGAGCAGCACCACGTCGATGAGCCCGTCGTCGAGCGCGGCAGCCGGCAGCAGCGGCATGTTCGCCTGGAGGTAGCCGACGTTGCCGACCACGACCGTGCGCGCGCGGTGCCTGGTGAACTCGCCGTCGTCGACGGAGATCTCCAGCCGCATCGCCGGGAACATCAGGCTCTTGAAGGCGGAGAGGACGTACGCCATCCAGCCGATCCGCTTCTTGATGTCCTCGTTGACGCCGCTCATGATCGCGGCGTCGAAGCCCATCCCGGCCATGACCAGGAAGTTGGTGTCCTCGAGGTTGTCGCCCGAGACCTCGACCAGGTCGATCGCCTGGTCCTGCCCGGTGAGCGCGACGTCGATCGCGGCGCGGATGTAGAGCGGGATCGACAGGTTGCGGGCCAGCAGGTTGCCGGTGCCGCCGGGGACGATCCCGACGGCGATGCCGGTGCCGGCCAGGGCGGAGCAGACCTCGCGTACGGTGCCGTCGCCACCACAGACGAGGACCAGGTCGGCGCCCTCCGCCTGGGCCGCCAGCGCCATCCCCTTGCCCGGGTCGTCGACCGTGGTCAGGTGCCAGGTCGGCGTCTTCCAGCCGGACTCCCTGGCCATCGTGGTGACCATCGTCTTGAAGTGCTCGACCGACTCGACCTTGATCGGGTTGAGGACGACCGCGATCCTCCGGTTGCCGCGCACCGAGTCGACCAGCGGCCGACGTCCGAGCGCGTGCGAGGCGGGCAGCGGCGTGTAGAGCGCCATGCCGAGGAAGACGGCACCTGCGGCGAAGAGGATCCCGCCGAGCACGTCGGAGGGGTAGTGGCGCCCGAGGAAGACCCGGTCGGCGGCGACGAGCACCACCAGCACGATGAGGCCGGTGTAGGCCAGGCGACGGATGCCGCGGCGGCGTACGAACATCGTCACGACCACCGCGATCACACCCGCGAGCACCGCGATCCCGGTCGCATGACCGGAGGGGTACGCCGGTGACTCGTGGAACCACGACGCCAGCTGCCACGCGGGCCGGTCCCGGTCGACGAGCAGCACCACCGCGCGGCGTACGACCAGCGTGATCACCACGACGCCGAACACGTAGACCGCGGCGCGCAGGTACGTCCGGAACAGCCCCGCGGCGACCAGGAGCGCGACGCCGACGGCGAGGTACCACTCGGTGGCCACCTCGACGATGTGCCAGAAGTCGAGCATCCAGCCGTGCTCCGCGGTCACCGCCGTCGCGTCCCGGCCGAGCTCGTCGATCGTCGAGACCGGCGGCCACCCGTTGACCCCCGCGATCCCGATCAGGGCGCACAGAGCGAACAGCGAGGCCGCCCAGAGCAGCAGGGCACGGCGCGAAAGGTCAAGCACGGTGAGTCAGTATGCGCGATACGTCTTCCACACAGTGAATGAACGGGCTGGACAAAAGCCGAGGCAGTGGCCGGAGGAAAGCGCTATCGTGCGCTTTCCGCGCATGATTCGGGTCGGCGCCGGCACCCCTCGGTCCCTCGTCGTTGTGAGGTCTCTCATGCGCTCTCGCGCCTCCTCGTACGCCCTCCTCGGGCTCCTGTCCCTCCCCGCCGTCGCCCTCGGTGTCGGTGGTCTCCTCGCCGGCTCCGCGGCCGCGGCAGAAGGTGACTGTGGCGGCAAGCCCGTCACCGTCGACCTCAGTATGGAGGGTCAGGCGCCCACTGAGGGCGACGACGTGATCCTGCTCGCGCCCGACCAGAACGTCACGCTGCACTCTCTGGGTGGTAACGACGTCATCTGCTTCAGGCCCACCTCGTACATCGGCACCGTCTATGGCGATGGGGGCAACGACACGATCTTCAGCAACTCCCGGCCGAACGCGATCCGCGGGGGTGATGGCGATGACGTGATCCATGGCGGCGACACAACGGATCATCTCTACGGCGACGGCGGGAACGACACCATCCATGGGGGCGCCGCCGCAGACGCGATCGTTCCGGGTGCAGGCGCTGACACGGTTCACGGAGGCGCTGGTGCGGACCGGATCCAGGTCACGTCCTCCGATGCTGCTGGCGACGTACTCGACGGTGGATCGGAAGACTCGGCGAAGGACATCTTCTACCTGTTCAGCTCGGCGTCGGGGATCACCTACGACATGACGTCAGGCGCAACCAGCTGGGCAGCCGAGGCTGACGGTTTCGAAGCCGTGACCGGAACGAACCATGCAGATGTGATCACCGGCACCGATGGTGACGACACCATCGATGCCGTGGCCGGCAACGACCGGATCGACGCAGGAGCCGGGAACGACACGCTCCAGGACGGTGCCGGTGAGGACGTCGTCCATGGTGGCGACGGCGAGGACACGTTCCTCGGTAATCACAATGGCCCATACACCGACTACGACGAGCTGTGGGGCGATGGCGGGAACGACACGATCACCGGCGGCGCCTACGGAGCGTTGGATCTGATCAGCGGCGACGATGGCAACGACACCTTGAGCAACGGTGAAGGTGCCGCACGAGTGTTCGGCGGGCTCGGGGACGATGCGATCACTCTCGACGGCAGCATGAGCTCGGCTGCGTACGGCGGTGACGGCAGCGACACGATCCGCGTCGGGGCGATCGGTGGCGACGCCAACGGTGGCAACGGCAACGACGTGATCTACGGAGGATCTACCTCGCTCTCCGCCAACGGTGACGCCGGGGACGACAAGATCTACGGGGCTGCTGAGTCCAACTACCTCAGGGGCGGCGCCGGGAACGACCTCATCGAAGGCGGCGCCGGCAAGGACGAGCTGATCGGTGGTCCGGGCCTCGACTCGATCCACGGCAAGGCTGAAGCCGACACGATCTATGGCGACGAGGACTACTACAGCCCGACCGTGGGGTCCGCCGACAGCATCGACGCAGGGGCTGGCAACGACACGGTGAAGGGCGGGCCTGGGAACGACACGGTGCGTGCCGGAGACGGCGCCGACACCGTGGTCGGCGAGTCCGGGAGCGACCGTCTGCTCGGTGACGGCGGCAACGACCGCATGAAGGGCGACGCCGACAACGACACGATCGAAGGCGGCAGCGGCAACGACACTCTGGAGGGCGGCAACAACGCTGACACGCTCCGAGGCGACAGCGGCGATGACGTTCTGGCCGGCAACGACGGCAACGACGCGCTTAACGGCGGCACGGGCATCGACACCGCGTCGTACGTCACTGCCTACAACCCGGTGACGGTGACGATGTCCAAGGCGACCGGTGGTGGCGGCACCGACACGCTCGCGGGGATGCAGAACCTGAAGGGCGGTCCGTACGCCGACCGCCTCATCGGTGACGGTGGCGCCAACACCCTTCTCGGTGGCGGCGGCAACGACACGATCCTGCCCGGACTTGGCAACGACCGCGCGGAGGGTGGTTCGGGAACCGACACCGTCGAGTACTCGAACGTACGCAACGGCGTGAAGGTCGCGCTCAACACGACCTCGGTGCAGTCGACCGGCGCGGGAGCGGATCGTCTGCTGACCTTCGAGCGACTGACCGGCACCAGCTACGCCGACGTCCTTCGGGGCAACTCGGGCGCCAACAAGCTGGTCGGCCTCGGCGGTTCGGACCGGATCGAGGGCGGCTCGGGTAACGACTCGCTCTACGGCCACTCGGGCAACGACCGCCTCTACGGCGGCTACGGCCGCGACTACGGTGACGGTGGCACGGGCAGCGACAGCAGCTCGTCGGTCGAGCGGCGCGTACGCATTCCGTAGCCCCAGAGGTACGGGAGAGGTACGGGTTCGGGCGGCAGCACCGGTTGGGGACACTGCCCCTTTCGAGTTCCGAGCACATGAATCGAGAGGGATCCATACGATGAAGACATCGGTGCGGTTGCGCATGGGCGGCCTGCTCGCGGCAATAGCCGTGGCAACGGGCGGACTGGTCGCCGTGGACGCGGGCACGGCGCCTGCGGAGGCCGCGGTCAGCTGCACGATCAGCAGCCCGAAGACCGTACGTCCCGGCAACACCGGCAGCTGCGTGACGCTGCTCCAGAAGGCACTCGGTGGGCTCAGGCCGGACGGTTCGTTCGGGTCCGCGACGACCGCGCGGGTGAAGGACTACCAGCGTGCGAAGGGGCTGTCGGCGGACGGCATCGTCGGGTCGCGTACGTGGTCGAAGATCAAGGCGGGCATGTCCGGCGCCGGCACGATCGTCTCCTCGACCGCCACCGCGAACTGGTACGCCTGCGTCATCGTCCGCGGCGGCCAGTCGATCCGCTACACGGTCACCAACAAGCGCAGCACCGGCTGGAGGCAGGCCACCATCACCACCAGCGGCTCGCTGGCCGACCCGGTGATCAATGGATGGATTCCCAGCAAGGGCTCGCGTTCGACGGCCTCGAACACCAACGGATTCCGAACGTCCTACCCGACCTCGGCCGCCTACATCACCTACACCGGCGGCACCTTCTTCACCAACGACTCCTACGCCTACGACTTCGCCAACAGGACGGTCTACCGCTCGTGGCTGCGCCCGTGCGGCAAGACCAGCCCGGTCTACTGGTGACCGGCCGATTACTGAAGTGAGATCTGGTGGTCCGGTCGACTAGCCTTGCCGCATGATCGACCCGCGCATCCTCCGCGAAGACCCCGACCGCGTACGTGCCTCGCAGGAGCGCCGTGGCGCGTCCTCTGACGTGGTGGACCGGGCGCTGTCCGCGGACAGCGCCCGGCGCGCGGCGATCGCGGACTTCGAGGCCAAGCGGGCCGAGCAGAAGCAGATGGGCAAGAAGGTCGCTCAGGCCAAGGGTGAGGAGAAGCAGCAGCTGCTCGCCGAGGTGAAGGACCTCGCAGCCGCCGTCAAGGCGGCCGACGCGGCCCAGGCGGAGGCCGAGGAGGAGTGGAAGAAGGCTCTCAAGGCCATCCCCAACCTCGCCGACGACGCCCCCGCCGGCGGTGAGGACGACTTCGTCCTGATCGAGAAGGTCGGCAAGCCGCGCGACTTCGCGGCCGAGGGCTTCGAGCCGCGCGACCACGTCGAGCTCGGCAAGATGCTCGGCGCGATCGACCTCGAGCGCGGCGCCAAGGTCTCGGGCAGCCGCTTCTACTTCCTGACCGGGGTCGGCGCCGAGCTCGAGTTCGCGCTGATCAACCTGGCGATGGAGCAGGCCCGTGAGGCCGGTTTCACCCAGGTCATCGCACCTGCGCTGGTGCGCCCGGAGGCGATGGAGGGCACCGGCTTCCTCGACCAGGTCGACGACGGCGTCTACAAGATCGAGGACGACGACCTCTACCTGGTCGGCACCTCGGAGGTGCCGATGGCGGCGTACCACTCCGACGAGATCCTCGACCCCGACACCCTCCCGCGGCGCTACGCCGCCTTCTCGTCGTGCTTCCGCAAGGAGGCCGGCTCGGCGGGCAAGGACACCAAGGGCATCATCCGGGTCCACCAGTTCGAGAAGGTGGAGATGTTCGTCTACACCACTGTCGAGGAGTCGTACGCCGAGCACCAGCGTCTCCTCGAGTGGGAGAAGGCCTTCCTGGACAAGCTCGAGCTCGCCTACCAGGTCATCGACGTGGCCGCGGGCGACCTCGGTCCGAGCGCGCTGCGGAAGTTCGACTGCGAGGCGTGGATCCCCACCCAGGGGAAGTACCGCGAGCTAACCTCGGCGTCCAACTGCACCACCTTCCAGGCACGTCGCCTCGACATCCGGGCGCGCACGGAGAACGGCACCACCCCGGTCGCGACTCTCAACGGCACGCTGACCGCGATCACCCGCGCCATCGTCGCCGTGCTGGAGACCCATCAGCAGGCCGACGGCTCGGTGCGGGTGCCGAAAGCTCTGCAGAAGTGGCTCGGTCGCGAGGTTCTGGAGCCGATCCAGAAGTGAGCACGACCGAGAGCAGCACCGCCCGGCCCGGTGAGGCCGCCTGGCAGCCGAAGCTCGTCGCGCTCGACATCGACGGCACCCTGCTGCGCTGGATCGAGGGCACGGGCACGACCTCCGAGGCTCTCTCGGACAAGGTGCGCGACGCGGTCCGCCGGGCCTACGACTCCGGCGCCCACGTGGTGCTCTCCTCCGGTCGTTCGGCCCATTCGATGACCGGGATCGCCGACCTGCTCGGGCTCCCGGACGAGGGCGCGGAGCGGTTGTGGATCGTCGCCTCCAACGGCGCGGTGGTGCTCCGCTACCCGCCGGTCGACGTGGTGCACGAAGAGACCTTCGACGCCCGCGCGGCGGTGGAGAAGATCATGGAACGGCGGCCGAACGTGCTGGTCGCGGTCGAGAACCGCGGTCTGGGCTACCGGTTCAACCGACCGTTCCCCGAGGGTGAGCTCGACGGTGCTCATCTGATCGCTCCGATCGACGAGATGGTCGCCGAGCCGGTCTCCCGGGTGATCATCCGCGACCCGGACGCGACCCCGGAGGACTTCCTCGCCCTCGGCCGTGAGCTCGGTCTGCACGGCATCGACTACGTGGTCGGCTACACCGCCTGGCTCGACCTCACCCCGGTCGGCGTCTCCAAGGCATCGGGCCTCTCCTACGTCTGCGACGAGCTCGACCTCGAGCCGGCCGACGTACTCGCCATCGGCGACGGCCGCAACGACGTCGAGATGCTCGAGTGGGCCGGTCGCGGCGTAGCCATGGGCAACGCCCCCGACGAGGTCCAGGAGGTGGCCGACGCCGTCACCGCCCACGTCGCCGACGACGGCGCGGCGCTGGAACTCTCCCGCTGGTTCTGAGAGTGCTGTTCTGGGAGTCTTTGCGCTCGTGACTCTTCCCACCACCATCATGACCGAGCGGCTGACGCTGCCGTTGTGGACCCGCGCCGATGTCGAGGCGATCCGCGATCCCGACGGCGGGATCGGGCGTCCGCAGAGCTGGCACCCGCAGTTCCCGCGCGAGGACGACCGCGACGCGGCGACGATGTGGGTCGAGGGCGACCGATGGAGCTCCCGCTACATCATGCGCAACGGCACCGTGCTCGGCTCGATCGGCTTCTTCGGGCCGCCCGAAGCCGCTCCTGACGGCACCCCGGAGACCGAGGTCGGCTACGGCCTGATCGAAGAGGCACGCGGGTGGGGTTTCGCGACCGAGGCGCTCAAGGGTCTGCTGGCGTGCGCCGACGAGGAGGGCGTACGCGTCCGGGCCGCTGTCGAGCCCACCAACGCGGCCAGCCTCCGAGTGCTCGCCAAGTGCGGGTTCACCGAGCTGCGTGGCGCCGACGAGGACGGGCATCTGGTGATGGCCAGGCCGGTCCCCGGTGGCAGAATGGAAGAATGAGGACGCCGAAGCTCGTCGCCACCGACCTCGACGGCACCCTGGTCAGAGCGGACGGTTCGGTCTCGGACTTCACTCGTGGCGTGCTCGTGAAGCTCGAGGAGATCGGCGTGCCGGTCATCTTCGTGACCGGACGGCCGCTGCGCTGGACCCGGGAGCTCTTCGAGCACATCGGCAGCGTCGGGCTGGCGATCGTCTCCAACGGAGCCCTGGTCTGGGACGTTGCCGCCGACCAGCCCCGGCTGACCCGGCTGATCGAGCCGGCCCTGACCGCCGAGGTGGCGGCCGCGCTGAAGGAGAGCGTGCCCGGACTGGTCTTCGCGACCGAGTCGCTCGAGGGGTGGTCGTGCGAGCCCGCGTTCGCGACCCACACCGCCGACGCCCTCCGCCCCGCCAGGCGCGTCGCGTCGATCGAGGAGCTCGCCGACGAGCCGCTGATCAAGCTGCTCGCCCGCCGTGACGACCACGACGACGCCGACGAGCTGCTCGATGCAGCGGCCGCCGTCGTCGGCGATCGCGTCAACGTCACCCACTCGTCGTTCCCGCTGCTCGAGATCAGTGCTCCCGGGGTCACCAAGGCCTCCACGCTGGAGCTGGTCTGCACCGAGCTCGGCATCTCCGCCGCAGACGTGATCGCCTTCGGTGACATGCCCAACGACCTGCCGATGCTGACCTGGGCCGGCACCTCGTACGCCATGGCAGACGCCCATCAGAGCGTGGTCGCGTGCGCGTCGCACCTGGCCCCCGGACACGAAGATGACGGTGTCGCGCGGGTCCTGGCTGGAGTCTTCGGCCTGTGACTGGTTTGATCTTCGCCATGCGCCGCGTCCCCCAGTTCCTCGCTGCCCTCGCTCTCGCGGTGACAGCGGTGGTCATGACGAGCCCCGCACCCGCCTCGGCAGCCCCGGTCACGGCTCCCGCGAAGTGCCCGGCCTTCGAGCTCAGCGACGCGGTCAAGGAGCCGCTGGTCTTCCACGCACGGGTGACCGGCCCCGGCAAGGCCACCAAGAAGGGCGGCCCGGTGGTCTACCCGGTGACCGTCGTCAAGGCGCTCAAGGGCGTCACCAGCGGCAGCAGCCTCGAGGTCGCGCTCAACCCCGGCGTGTGCCAGAAGAAGTCGCTGACCGCCAACGAGGACTACTACTTCTTCGCGCAGAAGAAGGGCGACACCATCCTCGCCGCCGGCAGCGCCCCGCGCGTCGAGGAGTACACCGACAAGCTCCAGGCCGAGATCGCCAAGGAGTTCCCCGAGGTGATCGCCCCCGAGCCTCAGCAGGTGAGCTTCAGCGAGCCCGCGTCTCCCGAGGGCCAGAAGCTCGTCGAGGTCGCCGCCCCGGGCGTCGTACTCGTCGTCGTCGGCCTGCTCGGCCTGATCATCGTGATGATTCTCGGACGGCGGAAGGCCGCGTAGCCGGGCTCGTGGGCTCAGCCTCCGGCGCCCACCCCGGCGGCCGGAAGGCGTAGCTCAGCTTGAGCCGCCAGCCGTCGGCGGTGCGTACGTCGTTCCAGAGCTCACGGAAGGCGCCGTACTCCAGCCGGAGCAGGTTGTAGGTGTCGACCTTGTACGTCAGGCCGTACGTCGGGCGCTGCCGCTCGGGCTGGAAGGTGCCGAAGAGGCGGTCCCAGACGATCAGGATGCCGGCGTAGTTCTTGTCCAGGTACTCCGGGTCGGAGCCGTGGTGGACACGGTGATGGCTCGGGGTGTTGAAGACGAGCTCGATCGGGCGCCAGAGCCTGCCGATCGTCTCGGTGTGCACGAAGAACTGGTAGATCAGGTTGATCGAGAAGGCGATGTAGATCGCCGCCGGTGAGATGCCGAGGAACGGCAGCGGCAGGAAGAAGAAGAACTCGAACCACGGGTTCCACTTCTGTCGCAGCGCGGTCGCGAACGTCATGTACTCGCTGGAGTGGTGCGCCTGGTGGGCCGCCCAGCCGACTCGGGTCCGGTGCACGAACCGGTGGTTCCAGTAGTAGGCGAGATCGACGACCACGACCGAGATCGCCAGGCCCCACCACGTCTCCGGGATCTGCCACAGCGACGCGTAGGCGAAGATCGCCGCGTAGACCGCGAAGGTCAGGACCTTGAACACGGTCATCGACACGATCGAGCCGAGGCCCATCAGGATCGAGGTGCGCGCGTCCTTGAAGACGTAGCCGGCCAGGTTGTCGTCGTGGTCGAGCCATTTCAGCGCCGCCAGCTCGATGAGGATCGAGATCACGAAGAACGGGATCGCGTACGTCAAGGGGTTCTTCAACGGGTCGAGCATGTCGTTCATGGGGGACCTCCCAGGGATATGACCTTGGAGTAAGTTACCTCAAGGTCATATGCCACCGCTAGACTCTTGGTCATGTCACGGGCCAACGCTGGAACCAAGGGCGTCCCGCGCGCCGACCGCGAGCTGCAGATCCTGCGAGCCGCCTGCCAGGCCTTCGGCACCGTCGGGTTCGCCAAGGCGTCGGTCGCGGCGATCGCCGCCGACGCCGGCATCTCGAAACCGCTGGTCTACCAGTACTTCGGCTCCAAGGAGGGCCTCTTCCTGGCCAGCTTCAACTACGGCGCCGAGACGCTCGCCGCCGAGATGGAGCGGGTCGCCGCCGACGACTCGGTCGGCGTCGAGCGTGGTCTGCGCACCCTCGACGGGCTCTTCCGGACGCTCGAGCCGCAGCCGTGGCTGTGGCGGCTCCTCTTCGACCCGACGGCGCCCGACGACGGCGAGGTGGCTGCCGCCCGCGCCGTCTACACCGACCGGATCACCCGTCTCGCCGTCGAGGGCGTCGGCGAGCTGATGCGGCTCGTCGGTGACGACGATCCTCTCGACGCCTCGGCGCTGACCGCGGTCTGGATGAGTGCGGTCGATGCGCTGATCACCTGGTGGCTCGACCATCCAGGGGTGACGCCCACTCAGATGACGGAGCGATGCCATCGGCTGATCATCGCGATCTCCGGCGCCGCGCTGCCCGCAGCGGAACCCAGTAGCCTACGCGCGTGAGTATCGGTAGAGACCTCCAGTCGGGCATCTTCCGCAAGGGCCTGTTCGGCCACCGCCCCGTCGTGCCGACCGAGCCCTCGGTGCTCGCCGAGGCTGCCCAGCGGGCGATGAGCAAGGAGGCCTGGGCGTACGTCGACGGCGGAGCCGGCCAGCAGCGCACCGTCGCCGCCAACACCGCCGCCTTCGACCACTTCCGGCTGGTGCCGCGCATGCTCACCAACGTCGAGAGCCGCGACCTGCGCACCACGCTGTTCGGTGTGGACATGCCGGCGCCGCTGATGCTCGGCCCGGTCGGCGTGCTCGAGCTCGCCCATTCCCGCGCCGAGCACGAGGTCGCCGCGGCGGCCCGCGCGACGGGCATCCCGATGGTGATCTCCACCCAGGCGTCCGTCCCGATGGAGGAGGTCGCCCAGGACCTGGGCGACACGCCACGGCTCTACCAGCTCTACTGGTCGAAGGACGAGACGATCGTCGAGTCCTTCGTACGCCGCGCCGAGGCCATCGGCTCCGACGCGCTGGTCGTCACCCTCGACACCCACATGCTCGGGTGGCGTACGCGTGATCTCGACCTGGGCTATCTGCCCTTCGCCCGGGGGCTGGGCATCGCTCAGTACACCTCCGACCCGGCCTTCCGCGCCCTCGTCGCGGCCCGGCTCGCGGACGGGAGCGGAACGAGCGTGCGACCTGGGCTCCGGGAGATCCCCTCGGCCCTCACCGCGGTCGCCTCGATGGCCCAGCACCATCCCGGCAAGCTCGTCGACAACCTCCGCTCCGGTCATGCCCGAGCCGCGGTCGAGACCTTCCTCGACGTCTTCTCCCGCTCCGACCTGATCTGGGACGACCTCGACCGACTCCGGGAGATGACCGATCTGCCGATCGTGCTGAAGGGGCTCCAGGCGCCCGAGGACGCCCGCCGCGCCCTCGAGCACGGCGTCGACGGGATCATCGTCTCCAACCACGGCGGCCGCCAGGTCGACGGTGCCATCGCCTCCATCGACGCCCTGCCGAGCATCGTCGACGAGGTCGACGGCCGGATCCCGGTCCTCTTCGACTCCGGCATCCGCTCCGGCGCCGACATCCTCAAGGCGCTCGCCCTGGGTGCCGACGCGGTCCTTCTCGGCCGCCCCTACGTCTACGGCCTCGCCCTTGCCGGCGCCGCCGGTGTCCAGGCCGTCATCGAGCACATGATCGCCGAGCTCGACCTCTCCCTCGGCCTCGTCGGCTGCCGCTCGGTCGACGAGATCGGCCGCGAGCTCCTCGGCTGAGTGCAGCGGGTGAGAGCAGGGACACGCCTGGGCCGCGCCAAGTTCATACTTTATGAGGGGGCGCGATCTGTGCACCCCACTTACGATTCAAGTGATGAACCCGCAATCTCCGCCAGACATCGTCGTGATCGGCGGCTCCAACATGGATCTCCACGCTCGGGCGCACGAGCAGGTGGTGATGGGTTCGAGCATGTCCGGATCGGCCGGCCTCTCGCCAGGTGGGGTGGGTCGCAACGTCGCGGAGAACCTCGCCCGGCTGGGTGACTCGGTCGCGTTGGTCTCGGTCGTCGGCGACGACCCGATCGGCGACGAGGTGATCAGCTACACCGAGGACGTCGGCGTCGACTGCACCTACGTCCGCCGCCGGGCAGACGTACGCACCGGCACCTACAACGCCGTGCTCGACTCCTCCGGTGAGCTGGTGGTCGCGGTGGCCGACATGGCCGCGACCGACGAGTTCTCCCCGCTGGTCGTGGAGGCGGCCCGGGACCTGATCAAGAACGCTCGCGGTGTGCTCGTCGAGGGCAACATCCCGGTCCGCACTGCTGACGTGGCGATCGACCTGGCCCGTGAGTTCGACGTGCCCGTCGTGTTCGACCCGGTGTCGGTGCCGAAGGCGAGGCGGGCGCGCGAGCTGATCCGGGCCGACCGCGAGCTCTATCTGGTCACGCCCAACCAGGCCGAGCTGGCCGCTCTGACCGACCTGCCCGCCGGCACCGACGCGGAGATCGAGAAGGCCGTCCACTCGCTGCACGACCGCGGTGTCGGCGTCGTCTGGGTGCGCCTCGGCGCCCGCGGTTCGGTGATCAGCTACGGCGACATCTACCAGGAGCTTCCCGCCGTGCCGGCCGACGTCGTCGACGTCACCGGCGCGGGCGACGCGATGCTCGCCGCGTTCACCCACGAGCTCCTCCGAGACGTCGACCTGGTCGCGGCGGCCCGGTTCGGGCACGCCGCGGCAGCGCTGACCTGCGGCACCCACGACACCGTCCGGATGGACCTCAGCGAGAGCCTCGTCCGGGAGCTGGCGTGAAGGTCCGGCTCACCGAAGAGGTCGGGGTCGCGCTCGCCGAGGGCCGCCCGGTCGTCGCGCTGGAGTCGACGATCATCAGCCACGGGATGCCCTATCCCGACAACGTCAAGATGGCCACCGAGGTCGAGCAGATCGTGCGCGACAACGGCGCCGTCCCGGCCACGATCGCGCTGCTCGACGGCATCCCTCGTGCCGGCCTGTCGCCCGACGACCTCGAGCTCCTCGCCTCCGACCCGGACGTCACCAAAGTCAGCGTCCGCGACCTTCCCTACGTCGTCGCCCGCCGTCTCCACGGCGCGACCACGGTCGCGGCCACCATGCGCCTGGCGGCCATGGTCGGGATCAGGACGTTCGTGACCGGTGGGCTCGGAGGCGTGCACCGGGGCGCGGCGACCTCCTTCGACATCTCCGCCGACCTGACCGAGCTCGCCCGCACCCAGGTCGCGGTGGTGAGCGCCGGGGTGAAGTCGATCCTCGACATCGGGCTGACCCTGGAGACCCTGGAGACGTACGGCGTGCCGGTCCTGGTCAACGGGAGCGACGAGTTCCCGGCCTTCTACTCCCGCAGCTCCGGGTTCGCGGCGCCGCTGCGCATCGACGGACCCGGCGAGGCTGCCGCGGTCATGAAGTCGACCTGGGAGCTCGGCCTCCCCAGCGGTCTGGTGGTCGCCAACCCGGTCCCGGCCGCCGACGAGATCCCCGCCGAGGTGATCGGGCAACACATCGACCACGCCCTCGCCGACGCCGAGGCCCGCGGCATCCGAGGCAAGGAGATCACCCCGTTCCTGCTCGCCAGGATCGTCGAGCTCACCGGCGGCGACTCGCTGGCGACCAACATCGCGCTGGTGCGCGACAACGCAGCCTTCGGTGCGCAAATGGCCGCATCGTACGGCGCCGCATGACGAACGATCACCACTCGTTCACCCCGGCGACACCGCACGTGGCCTAACGTCTCGCCTACCTATGCGTTGATCCTCCCGTGACCGATAGCCCCCACATTGGCCCGACGATGACGGCCCCTTCCAGGCGCACCGTCCTCAAGGCCGGCCTGATCGGTGGAGCCGGTGTCGTCGCCGGCCCGATGCTGTGGACGCAGGCGGCCAGGTCGGCCGCTCCGGCCACCGGCGTACATCTGTCGTACGGTGCCGACCCGGTCAAGCAGATGAACGTCTCCTGGTCGACCGCCGGGTCGGTGCAGGCGCCGCGCCTCGATCTGGGCGTGACGCCCGACTACGGACTCACCCTCCGACCCGAGTCGCTCTCCTCGATCCGGGTCGACAGCGTCTACCACCACGTCGACCTCAGCGACCTGCGACCGGGCACGCGCTACTACTACCGGCTCAGCCACGACGGGGGCACCGCGACCAGGGGCTCGTTCACCACCGCCCCGAAGACCACGGGGTCCTTCCGCTTCGCCGCCTTCGGCGACATGGGCGTCGCCGAGGACGCAGCGCGCAACGTGAGCCTGATCCGTCAGCAGCGCGCCGAGTTCGCGTTCGTCGTCGGTGACATCGCCTATGCGGACACCGGCGGCCAGGGCAAGAGCGGGGAGCTGCAGCAGGACTTCGGCGTCTGGGACGAGTTCCTGACCCAGATCCAGCCCAGCGCCAACGCCATCCCGTGGATGACCGTCGTCGGCAACCACGAGATGGAGAACGGCAACGGCGAGCTCGGCTACGACGGCCACCGCGCTCGCTTCCGTCACCCCGGCAACGGCGCCGGCGGCGGACAGGAGACCTACTCCTTCGTCCGCGACAACGTCGCCTTCATCGCCCTCGACGGCAACGACGCGACGTACGAGTACACGCGGAACGCGGGCTACCTCGGCGAGACGCTGGACAGCTGGCTCGAGGAGCGGCTGGCCACGTTCCGGGCCCGCAACGACATCGACTTCATCCTGGTCGGCTTCCACCAGTGCGCGTACTGCACCAACATCGCGCACGCCTCGGACGGCGGCATCCGCGACCGCTGGGAGGCGCTCTTCGACCGCTACCAGGTCGACGTCGTGATCAACGGCCACAACCACTGCTACGAGCGCACCCACCTGATGCGTGACGGCAAGCCGGTCCGGGAGGCGCCGCGCGGCTCCACGGTCAGCACCAACGAGGGGACCATCTACATCACCGCCGGCGGCGGTGGCGGCTCGACCTATCCCGACGTCCTCCCGGTGCTCTCCTACTACACGGACAAGAACGGCCTGAAGATCCCCGAGCCCACGACCTACCGCGCCGTCGGCGACGCGACCCACTCGGTCGCGTTCTTCGATGCCCACCCGCGCGACGCCCACGGGACGGCGAGGCTGGACCTCGAAGTCATCGCCACCGACGGCTCCGAGGTCGACACGCTCACCATCGCTAGGGCGCGCTGATGCGCACCCAATTAGAGTTGATGCGCGTGGGGGGAATCAGAAGGAGGAAGCCGAGGTTGCTCAGCGTCGTCGTGCCTGTCTACAACGTGGCCGACTACGTCGCCGACAGCCTCGACAGCATCCTTCACCAGCCGTTGCGTGAGGTCTGTGCCATCGAGGTGATCGTCGTCGACGACGGCTCCACCGACGGGTCGGCCGAGATCGTCAAGGGCATCGCCGCGAAGGACTCTCGGGTCACGCTGATCTCCCAGCCCAACTCCGGTGTCTCGATCGCGCGTCACACCGGGATCGAGGCCACCACCGGTGACCTGCTCACCTTCGTCGACCCCGACGACATCCTGCCCCGCGACGCCTGGAGCACGATGGTGAAGACGCTGCGGCGTACGGGCTCCGACTTCGTCGTCGGCTCGGCCGAGCGCGTCACCCTCGTGAACGGCGAGGAGCGGAGGTACGTCACCCCGCTGATGCGCCGCAACCACACCCGGACACGCCTCAGGTGCCGGATCGAGGACGCCCCGCTGATGCTGGCGGACGTGTTCGTGTGGAACAAGGTCTTCCGGCGCTCCTTCTGGACCGACAACGAGATCACCTTCCCGGAGCGCACCCGCTATCAGGACCAGGTGGCCCTGACCCAGGCATTCCTGGCCGCCAGGAGCTTCGACATCCTCAGCGAGGTCGTCTACGACTGGCGGGTCCGCTCCGACCTGTCCTCCGCGACCCAGAAGCGCGCCCAGATCGCCAACCTGCTCGAGCGGATCACCACCAAGCGCCAGACCGTCGAGCTCGTGGCCGGCTCGGGCTCGGCGCAGCTGATGCGCACACTGCGCACCGAGATCCTCCCGATCGACATGTGGGAGCACTTCCGCGCGGCCGTCAACCCCACGACCGAGGACCCCGACCGCTACTGGTCGCTGCTGCGCGGCGCCGTTCTCGAGTTCTGGTACGACGCCGGCGTCCCCTTCGAGGAGACCACCGTCCCGCGTGGCCAGCGCCTGATGGCCTGGCTGGTCTCGCAGGACCGCCGTGACGACCTCGCCGCCCTCATCGAGACGATCGACGAGCGCGGCCCGGCCAGGGGCATCGAGGCGTTCGCCGCCGCGGAAGACCTGCCCGTCGGGCTCTGACCGCTCGGGGTCCCGGCGGCCCCACAGAAGCCCTGGGGTGTATAACACGGCCCTAGTGGCTCAGGGACCTAAGACCTGCGATATACCCAGATGCGTAGGCAATTGAGCGATTCCCGTTGCACGCGTGTTCCCCGGGGGGCAGGGTGTGGGGACCCCTACGTCATTGCTTCGAGGAGCCCCCTGAATGCCCAGCGTCGAGCTGTCGGCCGGTCCGATCGATTTCGAGGATACCGGCGGTGATGGCCCCGTCCTCGTACTCCTCCACGGAGTGCCGATGGACGGCCGTCTGTGGCGCCGTGCGCTGCCCTACCTGGGTGGCTTCCGGGTGATCCGGCCGACGCTGCCGCTGGGTGGTCACCGGCGGCCGATGCGGCCCGACGCGGACCTCAGCCAGCAGGGTGTGGCGAACATCCTCGGCGACTTCCTCGACGCGCTCGACCTCCACGACGTCACCCTGGTCCTCAACGACTGGGGCGGTGGCCAGTTCCTCATCAACGCCGACCGCACCGACCGCATCGCGCGGATGGCGCTGGTGGCGTGCGAGGCCTTCGACAACTATCCGCCCAAGGCCGCCAGGCCGCTGGCGGTTCTCTCGAAGGTGCCGCCGCTGTTCACCGCCGCGCTGCAGCTGCTCCGTATGGAGAGCTTCCGGCAGGCGCGCGGGGGCTACGGCGGGATGTCGGTCGACAAGAGCTACCACCTCTACGACGACCTCGTTCACGGCTGGTTCGCGCCGGCGCTGACCGACCGGGCGATCCGCCGCGACTTCATCAAGTTCGCCGGCGGCGCTCCTGGTCGTGACAAGCTGCTCGAGCTGGCCGACGGCCAGCAGAAGTTCACCAAGCCGGTGCTCGTAGTCTGGGCCGATCAGGACACGATGATGCCCGCCGAGCACGGTCCGCGCCTGGCCGCTCACTATCCCGACGCGCGTCTGGAGATCGTCAAGGACTCCTCCACGCTGGTGCCGATCGACCAGCCCGAGCTGCTCGCCGGGCTACTTCGTGAGTTCGTGCTCGGTGGTCGCGGCCCGGTTGACCCGGTACGCGAGGAAGCTCGGGACGAGTAGCGCACACAGCGCGATCCCGAGCAGGTTGAGCAGGCCACCTCCGGTGGTCGCGATCGCGGTGCCGGCCACGGCCGCCGCACCTCCGTGCAGGACGTCGGCCACCCGCGGGCCACCCGCGACGACGACCGTGAAGACCCCCTGAAGCCGGCCGCGTACGTTGTCGTCGGCCGCCGACTGCAGGATCGACATCCGGATGGCCGCGGAGGCCACGTCGGCGGCGCCGGCGACCATCATGAAGAACACGGCGAGCCCCAGCATCAGCATCGTGGTGCGCTCGTCCACGGCGAGATCCGCGAACCCGACGGTGAGCCCGAACAGGGTGATCCCGAGGGCCCACACGCCGATGCAGTAGATGACGACGCGGCCCTGCGCCTCGATCCGTGAGACCCAGCCGGAGAAGATCCCGCCGATCACCGCGCCGGCCGGGATGGCCGCGAAGAGCAGCGCGAACGCGATCCCGCCCTCCGAGGGACCGCCGAAGGACTCGTGGGCGATCTGCGGGAACAGCGCCCGCGGCATCGCGAAGACCATCGCGATCAGGTCGACGACGAAGCTCATCATCAGCACCGGCTGATGCCGCAGGTAGGCGAACCCGTCCCACACCGAACGCAGCCCGGGAACCTTCGAGCCGGCGCCCTCGACCGGGATCCTCGGCAGCAGCACGACCGCGTAGAGGGTCGCGAAGAGGGTGACGGTGTCGATGGCGTACAGCCAGGTGAACCCGGTGAACGGCAGCATCACGCCGGCGACCAGCGGTCCCGCGATCGCGCCGGCCTGGAAGACCGTCATGCTGAGCGAGTTGGCGGCCGGGAGCAGGTGCGCGGGGAGGATCTTGGGCAGCAGCGAGTTCCGGGTGGGCTGGTTGACCGCGAAGAAGGCCTGCTGGACCGAGAAGAGGCACAGCAGCAGCCAGACGTTGGTGTTGCCGGCTGCTGCCTGGAGCCAGAAGAGCGCGCTGGTGCCGATCAGCCCGGTGGTCGAGACCATCAGGATCGTGCGCCGGTCGAAATGGTCCGCGAGCGCGCCGCCGTAGAGGCCGAAGACGATCAGCGGGACCAGTCCGAAGACACCCGTCAGCCCGACGTACGCCGACGAGCCGGTGTCCGCGTAGATCTGGGCCGGCACCGCGACGACGGTCAGCTGGGCGCCGATCATGGTGATGATCCCGGCGATCCACAGGCGCCGGAAGTGCGGCTCGTGGAGGGGGCGCGTGTCGGCCACGGCGCCCTTGAGCTTGGCGGTGATGCTCATCGCTGTGCGGTCGTCGACATGGTTACCAATGCTAAAGGAATGAATTTACCTGGAGAAATTCCGATGAGAGGTGTCGGATCGGGGTGTAGACGTTCGTAGCAAGGGTGAGAGGCGGTCACCGAGGCCGTCCGACACGAAGGAGTGAGCACCATGGCCAAGTACCTGATGTCTGTCTGGGGTCCCGACTCGGACTACGAGAAGGAGAACTACGGCTACGCCTCGCAGGAGGAGATGATGGCCTCGTTCGAGGCGACCGGGAAGTTCAACGACAAGCTCCAGCAGGAGGGCTACTTCGTCTTCGCCGACGGCCTCGATGCCGCCAAGACGGCGACCGTCGTCGACGGTCAGGGCGAGAAGCCGGTCATCACCGACGGCCCCTATGCAGAGGCCAAGGAGTACATGGCGGGCTTCTGGATCATCGACGTCCCCGACCTCGATGTCGCTCTCAAGCTCGCCGCCGAGGCTTCCGCGGCCTGCCTCGGCAAGGTCGAGGTGCGCCCGATGCAGACCGGCCCCGAGGCGTGAACCGCTGTTGACGGATATCGACGAGGCGATCACCCGGGCCCACCAGGGGGAATGGGCCCGGGTGGTCGCCAGCCTCGCCAAGCGCTTCGGCGACCTCGACATCGCCGAGGAGGCCGCGGCCGAGGCGTTCACGGTCGCAGTCGAGCGCTGGCCGCTCGATGGCGTACCCCCCAACCCGGGCGCCTGGCTCACCACCACCGCCAACCGCCGCGCGATCGACCGGATCCGCCGCGAGTCCAAGCGTGACGACAAGCAGAAGGAGGCCGTCGCGATGCACGATGACACCCCGCACGAGCCTCTCGGCGCCATCGAGGATGACCGGCTCCGGCTGCTGTTCACCTGCTGCCACCCCGCGCTCGCGCCCGAGGCGCGGATCGCGCTGACGCTGCGTATGGTCGGCGGCCTGACCGTGCCCGAGATCGCGAACGCCTTCCTGGTCCAGGAGACCACGATGGGCCAGCGGATCACCCGCGCGAAGACCAAGATCAAGGCCGCTCACATCCCTTACCGGGTCCCCGAGGCTGCCGACCTCCCCGAGCGCGTCTCGGGCGTCCTGGCCGTCCTCTTCCTGGTCTTCAACGAGGGCTACCTCTCCTCCGGCGACCACGAGAATCCCGTCCGCGGCGACCTGACCCTCGAGGCCATCCGGCTGACCCGGCTGGTCCGCGCCCTGCTCCCCGACGACGGCGAGGTAGCCGGCCTGCTGGCCCTGATGCTGCTGATCGAGGCGCGGCGTACGGCACGGATCTCGGCGACCGGCGAGCTGGTCCGGCTCGATGAGCAGGACCGCGGCTGGTGGGATCTCGCGCTGATCGCCGAGGGCCATGCGCTGGTGCGTGAGCGGCTCGAGGTCGTCGCCAACGGCGGCCCGCGGCCCGGGCGATACCAGATCCTGGCCGCCATCAACGCGGTCCACACCTCGGTGCGCGACGCCCGCGACACCGACTGGTCCCAGATCGTCGCGCTCTACGACCAGATGATCCGGGTCGACGCCTCGCCGATCGTCCGCCTCAACCGGGCGATCGCCGTCGCCGAGCTGGACGGCCCCGAGGTCGCGCTGGCCGAGATCGACCGGCTCGGCCTCGACGGCTACCACGCCTTCCATGCCACCCGAGCCGATCTGCTGCGCCGCCTCGGCCGCAGCGGCGAGTCCCGTGCGGCGTACGACAAGGCCATCGAGCTCGCCGAGAACGCCGCCGAGGTCGCGCTGCTGACCAGGCGCAGGGACCAGCTCGGACGTTCTTGACGAAATTTCGTCCGGGGCTGTCGGATCGAGGCAGGTGTGTTCGTAGCAGGAGTGAGCGGCGGTCACCGGACCGCCCGTGAGGCGAGGAGACGATACGCATGCCCGAATACCTGATCGTGTTCAACGACGAGTGGGTTCCCGAGCACACGATGGAGGAGCTCGAGAAGAAGCGCGACACCTCGATGGCGGTGATCGAGGAGATGAAGTCCGCAGGCGTCTACGTCTACGGCAACGGAGCCCTCGACGCCTCGACCGCGCTCTTCAGCGTCGAGGCCAAGAACGGCGAGCCGGTCTTCACCGACGGCCCGTACGTCGAGACCAAGGAGCACCTCGGTGGCTTCTGTGTCATCGAGGCCCCCGACGAGGACGCGGCGCGCTACTGGGCGGGGCGGCTGACGGTCGCGCTCGACTGGCCGCAGGAGGTCCACCGGTTCCCGGACATGTTCCCGACCGAGGAGTGAGCATCGCACCTGGACGCTTCGCCGAATCTCGGCGGCGAAGCGTTTCAGGTCGTGGCAGGCTTGCCGCATGACGCCAGAGCCGCTTGCCCTGCCCGAGACCGAAGCCGCGGAGAGCTGGGTCAAGGAGCGTACGTCCGCGACCCTGACCCACGTGCGGGAGCTGGCCGAGAAGCTGCGGACCGCGCCGCCGAGCGAGGCGGCCGAGGTGCTGAAGGCCTGGGACGAGCTGTCCCTGGAGCTCGGCTCGCTCGGTGGCCTGGCCGGCCTGCTCGCGAATGTCCACCCCGTCGAGGCGGTGCGCACGGCGTGCGAGGACACCGAGGTCGAGGTCGACCGGTTGCGCACCGAGCTCACCCAGGACCAGGCGCTCTACCGCGTCTTCGCGGACCTCCCGGCCGCCCAGACGGACGCCCTCGACCCGCTGGCCAAGCGGCTCCTGGAGAAGACGCTGCAGGACTTCACCCGTGCGGGCGTCGACCGCGACGACGCCACCCGGGCCCGGCTCACCGAGATCAACGAACGCCTCACCGAGCTCAACCTCGAGTTCTCCCGGGTGACCCGGGACGACGTACGCATCACCCTGGCCACGCCCGAGCAGCTGGACGGGATGCCGGCCGACTGGCTGGAGGCGCACCCGGTCAACGACAAGGGGCTCGTGGAGATCACGACCGACTATCCCGACGCGCTTCCCGCTCGGATGTTCGTGAAGGATCCCGCGATCCGTCGCGCCGTCACCGTGGCCTCGCTCGAGCGCGGCTGGCCGCACAACGAAGCGGTCCTGAAGGAGATGTTCGCGCTGCGGCACGAGCTGGCCAACCTGGTCGGCTACGAGGACTGGCCGGCCTTCGACGCCGCGGTGAAGATGATCGGCGAGGGACCCGCGATCCCCGAGTTCATCGACAAGATCGCCGGCGCCGCCGAGGGGCGGATGAAGCGCGACCTCGAAGTGCTCCTCGACCGCTACGACCGCGACGTCCCCGGCGCCAGCGCGGTCTCGGCCGCCGACGCGCTCTACTACGAGGAGCTGGTGCGGCAGGAGAAGTACGACGTCGACAGCCAGGTGGTGCGTACGTTCTTCGACTTCGCGAAGGTGCACCAGGGTCTGCTGGACGTCACCGGCCGGCTCTTCGGGCTGCGCTACGAGCCGGTCTCCGACGTCGTCACCTGGCACGAGGACGTGAGCGTCTTCGACGTCTATCAGCAGGACGGCGACGAGCCCCTCGGCCGGATCTATCTCGACCTCCACCCCCGCGAGGGCAAGTACAAGCACGCGGCGCAGTTCGACCTCGCCCCCGGCGTGAAGGGCCGGCAGCTCCCCGAGGGCGTGCTGGTCTGCAACTTCTCCCGCGGCCTGATGGAGCACGACCACGTGGTGACCCTCTTCCACGAGTTCGGCCACCTGATCCACCACGTGCTCGGCGGGCAGGGCGAGTGGGCGCGCTTCTCCGGGGTCGCGACGGAGTGGGACTTCGTCGAGGCGCCGAGCCAGATGCTCGAGGAGTGGGCCTGGGACGCCGACGTACTCCAGACCTTCGCCACCAACGCGGCCGGCGAGCCGATCCCGGCCGACCTGGTCGCGCGGATGCGGGCCGCGGACGACTTCGGCAAGGGCTATCACGCCCGGCAGCAGATGTTCTACGCCGCGATCTCCTACTGGTTCCACAAGGAGCAGCCCGACGACCTGACCAAGCGGCTCGAGGAGCTCCAGGCGGCGTACTCTCCCTATCCCTATATCGAGGGCACCCACTTCTTCGCCAACTTCGGCCACCTGGGCGGCTACTCCTCGGCCTACTACACCTACATGTGGTCGCTGGTCATCGCGAAGGACCTGTTCAGCGCCTTCGACCGGGACAACCTGTTCGACCCCGAGGTGGCCGGCCGCTACCGCGATCTGGTGCTCGCCCGCGGCGGCGAGAAGGACGCCGCCGACCTGGTCGCCGACTTCCTTGGCCGGCCCTACTCCTTCGATGCGTACGCGGCCTGGTTGGTCTCTTAGGGCTCGTTTCGGCCTGTTCGGTACATAGGGCGCCACATTGTAAATCCTTTGCTTATTTGCGTCCGCTGGAGCGCCAAACTTGCGTCTGGGTCGCATCTGGACGAACGTCGGGATTAAGCAGAGGTGCCTGTTGCGCGCATCACTCGGGCTGCTCGTCGATCTCAGGCACCTTCTCAAGAAACCCTATTGAGGGGAGAGACAATGGATGCCATAAAGGACATCGACTGGGTGAGTCTCGGCAGCAAGGTGCTCGCCGCGATCGTCATCCTGGTGGTCACGTGGATCATCGCGAAGATCGTCGCTTGGGCCTTCGCGAAGCTGACCTCGAAGATCCCGGTGCTCCAGAAAGCCGGAAGTGATGGCGACAGCATCGGCAAGAGCCTCGGTTCCGTGGCTGCCCTGTTGGTGTGGCTCTTCGGTCTGATCGCGCTGCTGGACCTGTTCGAGCTCAGCTCTGTGCTGACGCCGATCCAGGGCCTGCTCGACGGTGTGATGGGCTTCCTGCCCAACCTCATCGGTGCGGTCTTCGTCTTCATCGTCGGCGCGCTCGTCGCCAAGGTCGTCCGCCAGCTCGTCGAGACCGCGCTCGGCGCGGTCCCGTTCGACAAGTGGATCGGCAGCGGCAGCAAGCTCTCCGGCCAGGTCGACCAGACGGTCGGCGTGGACACCACCGCCGACCCGTACGACGCACAGGCTGCGCGCCCGGGCACCGCCGCCCAGATCGTCAAGGTCATCGGTCTCGTGCTCTACGCGATCATCATGATCGTGGTGGCCATCGCCGCTCTGCAGATTCTCGGGATCAACTCGATCTCGCGGCCCGCCGAGCTCATGCTCGCCATGATCCTGGCCGCGATCCCGAAGATCATCGCCGCCGCGATCCTGCTCGGCATCGGAGTGGTCATCGCCCGCTTCGCCGCCGACATCCTCGGTCAGCTAATCGACGGCCTCGGCTTCGACCAGGCCCTCCACTCCATGGACGTGCTGCCGCAGGGGCAGAGCGCTACCCCGATCGTCACCAAGGTGATCCAGATCGGCATCGTGCTCTTCTTCGCCGTGATGGCGGCGCAGATGCTGGAGTTCCCGCAGATCACCGCGTTCATCGCCGAGGTGCTCGAGCTGGGTGGCAAGGTCATCTTCGGTGGCGCGATCATCGCCGCCGGTGTCGTGATCGCCTCGGTGCTCGCGAAGATCGTGCCTGGATCGGCCTCGCAGATCCTGAAGTACGCCACGATCGTGCTCTTCGTCGCGATCGGGCTGAAGTTCATGGGTCTCGCCGACTCGATCATCAACCTCGGCTTCGGTGCCGTGGTCGTCGGTGGTGCCGCTGCCGCGGCGCTCGCCTTCGGTCTCGGCGGTCGCGAGGCTGCCGCCCGGCAGCTGGAGCGGCTCCAGGCCGAGAGTGCCGCGCGTTCGGCTGCTACGCCGACCGCTCCGAACCCGACGCCGCCGCAGACGCCTGGCGTCTGATCGCACTCACGACCCTCAGGGTCTGACTCAGGGAGCCCCCGGATTTTCCGGGGGCTCCCTTCATTTGCCTTGAATCACTCTGATCACCGGCGTAAGATCACGATATATCGCGAAGGAACGCGATCCAGTCTTCCGACAGTAAGTGAGAAACCTGATGACGTACAACAACAGCAACCCTTGGGGTGAGTGGATCGACCAGATGGGTCGAGAGTTCGGCAAGGGCGGCCCGCGCCGCTCCCATGGCTGGCAGGGCGGTCCCGGTTGGGGCGGACCTGGCGGTCCCGGTTGGCAGGGTGGCCATCACGGTCGCGGTCGTGGACCGGCTGGTCCGCCGCCGTGGATCGCGGCGCTGCTCGGCTTCGAGAACCAGCCCCCGCAGCGGCCCGGTCCCCGGGTCCGTCGTGGTGACGTACGCTCCGCGATCATCTATGTGATGGCTGAGGCGGCCGAGCAGGGCCAGGTGATCAACGGCTACCAGGTGATCCAGCAGATCTCCGAGCGCAGCTCGGGTGAGTGGCGGCCGAGCCCCGGCTCCGTCTACCCGACCATCCAGCAGCTCGAGGACGAGGGTCTCGTGGAGTCCGACGACGAGCACGGCCGCCGGGCGATCCGGCTGACCGAGGCCGGCAAGACCTACGCCACCGAGCACGCCGACGAGCTTGCAGGCGTCTGGACGCCGTTCGACAAGGCCGTCGACAACGCTCGCAGCCAAGGTCGCGGCGGCCGTGGTGGCCCCGGTGGCCTGGGCGACCTGGCCGGCTTCGGAGTCCTCGGCGGCGAGCTCGCCCAGGTCCTCCCGGCCGTGTGGCAGCTCGCCACCTCCGGCACCGATGCCCAGCGCCAGGCCGCCGCCGACGTCCTCGCCGACACCCGGCGCAAGCTCTACGGCATCCTGGCGGCCGGCGACGACGAGCACACCGTGACCGCCGAGCAGGTCGACGAGATCGACGAGGTCGAGGAGTCCGAGGACGGCGAGCCCGGCCCCGACCCGAAGCCCTGATGTCCCCAACGACAGGTGCCCCACGCTCTCGAGCGTGGGGCACCTGCTGATGTGAGGGATGGGTCAGAGGGCGTCGAGGTGAATGGCCAGGTGGCGGTGGCCGACGGCTTCGTAGCCGACGATGGTGACGACCGGCGCGAGGGCGACGACGACGAGGCACCAGGCCACCGGCACGCCCGCGATCGCCATGGCGACGCTCGCGACGAGCACGGCCATGGTGAGGGCGACCAGGACGATGTGGAACGGGTCGATGACGTGCATGAACAGGTTGTAGAGAAGGTAGAGGACCAAGGCGTACACGCCGACGGGGAGGGCGACGGAGATGACCGTGCCGACCTCGCCGAGCTTGGACTCGTGCTCGAGCAGGTAGGCGGCGACGTGCAGGCCGGCTCCGGTGGCCGCGATCGCGGCGAAGAGCAGGATGTGGCCGTAGCCCCACAGGAACGAGCGGTCGCGCCGCCGCTCGAGCATCGTGGCCCAGGGGATCGTGAAGTAGGTCCACCACTGGCCGAAGGTCAGGCCGATACCGGCGGCGAGCAGCAGGATCGCGTCGAGGCTCCACCCCAGCTCGGGCTCGTGGACGATCGCGGACATCACCGCGACGGTGCCGATCACGCCCTCGCCGAGGGTGATGATCGTCAGCAGGCCGTAGCGCTCGGCGATGTGGTCGGCGTGCCAGGGAGTGCCGCCGAAGTGACGCTCGGCGATGAACGGCCCGACCAGCTCGATCACCAGAGGCACCATCATCGCGGCGAACGCGGTCGCCACGTCGAGCGGCAGGATGGCGATGACGCACCAGAGCACCTGCGAGCCGAGGACGGAGACGAGGTAGACCCGATGCGCCGCGCGCCTACCCGGGTCCTGGCGCCAGGCCCGCAGCCACTGGCCGCAGAGCGCGACCCGCATCACGACGTACCCGGCGATCATGATCTCGTTGTGGAGCCGCTCGCCCTCGTGGACGCTCTCGAACATCTCCGGCAGGCCGAGGGCCATGATGATCACGCCGACCATCTGCAACATCGTGAGCAGCCGGAACGCCCAGTCGTCGGTGTCGTAGGCCGAGGCCATCCAGGAGTAGTTGATCCACGCCCAGCAGATCGCGAACGAGGCGAAGCAGAACGCCACGATCCCTGCCACGATGTGGCCCTCCGCGAGCTGATGGGCCAGCTCGTTGCCGCTCATGCCGAAGGCCACGACGAAGGTGAGGTCGAAGAGCAGCTCCAAGGGAGTCGCGGCCCGATGCTCCTCGTGCGGGTCGCGTCCGGTCATCTGGCGCAGGCGGCTGGTTGCAGTCACGCTGGTGAGGATAGGTCCTGAGGCGTACGTTTCGTCGCATGAGCGAAATCCTGATCAAGGTGCGCGGGTCGCACACTGTGGAGGTGGCGGCGGAGCGAGGGGTGGTGTCCGCCGAGATCCGGTTCGATGGTCCCGCGCCGGAGCCGGTGATGGAGCAGCTGCGGCGTGCGCTGCATGGCGTGCGTACGGAGCTCGAGCGGCTCGAGCAGGAGGGTGCGATCAAGAGGCTCGTCATCCAGCGGGCGCGCATCTCGGCCGAGCGGCCCTGGCACAAGGACGGCAAGCAGCTGCCGCTGGTGCACCGCGCCGCGGTCGGTCTCTGGGCGGAGTTCGTCGATTTCAAGGCGCTGGCGACCTGGGTCGGCCGCACCGCGGGCAACGAGGGTCTCCGGGTCGACCACGTCTCGTGGCAGCTGACCAAGGAGACCCGGCTGAAGGTCGAGCGAGACGTACGCCAGGAGGCGGTGCGCCAGGCCAAGGTGCGTGCGCAGGACTATGCCGATGCGCTCGACCTCGGTCCGGTCGCGGTCCGGAGCATCAACGACGTCGGCGTCAGCCGCGAGGTGACGTACGAGTCGGCGGCGATGGACATGCAGATGGCCTCGGCCGGAGCCCGGAAGTCGGCCTCGGGGGCACCCGACCTGGCCTTCGACCCCGACGACATCTCGGTCTACGCCGAGGTCGAGGCCGCCTTCACCGTCGCAGCGAAGTAAGGGTCATCTGGCGACGGCGTCGAGATGGGCGTCGAGGCGCTCGGGGGAGAGCAGGTGGTTGATGACCACCGCGGCACAGCCGACCATGCCGGTGGAGTCGGCGTGGGTGGAGGGGACGAAGGTGAGGTCGCGGGTCGCCAGGGCGGTCGAGCGCGAGTAGACGGTCTCGCGTACGCCTGCGGTGTAGAGGTCGAAGGCGCCGGCCATGTCACCACCGATGACGACGACCTCCGGGTTGAGCAGGTTGATCGCGATCGCCAGCACCTCGCCGAGCTGGCGACCGGCCTCGCGCAGCAGGCCTCGGGCGATGGCGTCGCCGGCGAGCGCGGCGGCGACCAGGTCGCGGATGTGTCCGGCGGAGACGCCGGAGTCGACCAGGCCCTGGGTCAGTGCCCAGCCGGCCGCGACCGTCTCCAGGCACCCGGTGGCCCCGCAGCGGCAGGGGCGCTCGCCGGCGGACTCGACCCGGGTGTGGCCGATCTCGCCGACGGCACCGGCGTGGCCGCGCAGCACCCGGCCGTCGGCGATGACCGCGAGGCCGAGACCGGTCGACGCCTTCACGACGAGCGCGTCCCGCGGGTTCAGCCCGCTGCCGAAGAGCTCGGCCGTGGCCAGCGCGTCGGTGTCGTTGACGAGCACCAGCGGCCCGTCGGTGAGGCGGTCGAAGTAGGGGTCGAGCGCGACGCCGTCCCAACCCCGCATCACCGGTGAGTCGACCGAGACCAGGCGGACGGGGTCGACGACGCCGGGAAGGCTCATCCCGACACCGAGCACGGGCGGCTCGATGCCCTCCAGGAGCCGCTCGAGCCGGTCGGTGACGTCCGGCATGAGGTCGTCGGCGGCGATCCCGACCTCGTGGTCACGGGTGTCGCCGGCGAGCTCGCGGCCGTCGAGGTCGAAGACGGCGAGCTGGCTGCGTGAGCGCCCGATCGCCACCGCCAGCACCACCCCGGCGTCTGCGTTGAAGGTCAATGAGCCCGGCGGCCGGCCACCGGTGGAGGCGAGCTCCTCCCCGGTGAGGATCAGTCCGGCGTCGACGAGCGCCGAGACCCGGGAGACCACAGCCGTACGCGACAGACCGGTTGTCTTCTGCAGATCGCTGCGGGTCAGGGCGCGTCCGGAGCGCACCAGAGCGAGGACGTCGGCGGCGGTTGTCATCTCGGGCATGGGGGCAGCGTACCCTGCTTATGTCTTCCAAGTACCAAAGATTTACTTGTATCGATCCAAAGATCGTGTCAAAGTGTGCCAAAGCACACTTCCTTTGGAGGACCCGTGACTGCCGTTTCCCCCACCGTCGCCGACGTCACCGCTCGCCTCATCGAGCGTTCCGCCGCCACGCGGGCCGATTACCTGGACCGCATCGCGGCCGCCCGCGTCGCCGGGCCCGCTCGCGGCCGGCTCGCGTGCAGCAACCTGGCCCACGGTTTCGCGGCGTCCACCGCCCCGACGAAGGCCGAGCTCAAGGTCATCAACCCCGGCGCGAAGCCCAACGTCGCGATCGTGACCTCCTACAACGACATGCTCTCCGCGCATGCGCCGTACGAGACCTACCCGCCGCTGCTCAAGGCCGCGGTCATGCGGGCCGGCGGGCTGGCGCAGGTCGCCGGCGGCGTACCCGCGATGTGCGACGGCATCACCCAGGGCCGCGACGGGATGCAGGTCTCCCTCTTCTCCCGCGACGTGATCGCGATGTCGGCCGGGATCGCCCTCTCGCACGACATGTTCGACGCCGCGCTGATGCTCGGCGTGTGCGACAAGATCGTGCCCGGCCTCCTGATCGGGGCTCTCTCGTTCGGCCACCTGCCGACCGTCTTCGTGCCGGCCGGCCCGATGTCGTCGGGGCTCCCCAACAAGGAGAAGGCCCGCGTCCGCCAGCGGTACGCAGCAGGCGAGGCGACGCGCGAGGAGCTCCTCGAGGCCGAGGCCGCCAGCTACCACTCCCGCGGCACCTGCACCTTCTACGGCACCGCCAACTCCAACCAGCTGCTCATGGAGGTGCTCGGCCTGCACCTGCCGGGCTCCTCGTTCGCCTCGCCGGACACCCTGCTGCGGGCCGCGCTCAACCGTGCCGCGGCGGCGCGCGCCACCGAGCTCGCTCTCGAGGGCGGCCCGGGCGTGGGCGAGATGATCGACGAGAAGTCGATCATCAACGCCTGCGTCGCGCTGCTCGCCTCGGGCGGCTCGACCAACCACACGATGCACCTGGTCGCCATCGCCCGCGCCGCCGGGATCCAGCTGACCTGGGACGACATCTCGGACCTCTCACCGGTCGTCCCGCTGCTCAGCCGGATGTACCCCAACGGCTCCGCCGACGTGAACCACTTCCACGCCGCCGGCGGCGTCGGCTTCCTGATCCGCACCCTGCTCGAGGCCGGCCTGCTCCACGAGGACGTCACGACGATCCTGGGGCCTGGCCTGTCGGCCTACACCCAGGAGTCGCGGCTCACCCGCGACGGTGAGATCGAGTACATCGAGGGTGCCCCCGTCTCCGGCGACCTCGACGTGCTGCGCCCGGCCGACGACCCGTTCTCCCCCGACGGTGGCCTGCGGGTGCTGCGTGGCGAGCTCGGCACGGCGGTCATCAAGACCTCGGCGGTCGCGCCCGAGCACCAGGTGGTCTCCGCCCCCGCGCTCGTCTTCGACGACCAGGCCGACTTCCTCACTGCCTTCTCCGAGAAGCGCCTCGACGGCCGCGACTTCGTCGCGGTGATCCGCTACCAGGGTCCCGCGGCCAACGGCATGCCCGAGCTGCACAAGCTCACCCCGGCGCTCGGCGTGATGCAGGACCGCGGTCAGCACGTCGCCATCGTCACCGACGGCCGGATGTCCGGCGCGTCGGGCAAGGTGCCCGCAGCCATCCACCTCACCCCCGAAGCCGCGCTCGGTGGGCCGCTCGCCCGCGTACAGGACGGCGACCTGATCACCGTCGACGCCGTCGCCGGCACCCTGAGCATCGGGGTCGACGCCGACGAGTTCGCGCACCGTCCCACCACCGGTCGGGCACCGCTCGACGCCGAGTGGCGCGGCACCGGCCGCGAGCTCTTCTCCGCCTTCCGTGCCACCGTCGGCTCCGCCGACACCGGCGCCTCCGTCTTCCCCTTTGCTCACGTTGAGCAGAGCGCCGCTACGTCCCAGGAGACCCCCGTCCATGTCTGACCTCACCTCCGCCGACCTGCTCGACCTCTCCCCGGTGATCCCGGTCGTCGTCGTCGACTCCGTCGACCAGGCGGTGCCCGTGGCCCGCGCCCTCGCCGAGGGCGGCGTGCCCGTGGTCGAGCTGACCCTGCGTACGCCGGTGGCGCTCGACGCGATCCGGGCCATCGCCGAGGAGGTGCCGGAGGTCCTGATCGGCGCCGGCACCGTGACCACTCCCGTGCTCGCGAAGGAGGCCGCCGCGGCCGGGGCCCAGTTCCTGGTCTCGCCGGGTGCCACCCCGACGCTGCTCGGCGCGATGCGCGATACCGGCCTCCCGTTCCTGCCCGGCACCGCCACCGTCTCCGAGGCCCTCGCGGTGCTCGAGACCGGCCACACCGCGATGAAGTTCTTCCCGGCGGAGGCGTCCGGTGGCGTGAAGTTCCTGGGCTCGCTGCCGTCGGTACTGCCGGACGTACGCTTCTGCCCCACCGGCGGCATCTCGCTCGCCACCGCTCCCAGCTATCTGGCTCTGGCCAACGTCGGCTGCGTCGGCGGTTCCTGGCTCACCCCCGGCGACGCGCTCGCCTCCGGCGACTGGGACCGCGTGACCGCGCTCGCAGCCGCCACCGCCGCCCTCCGCTGACCCGACCGTCGAGTCGGCGCGTTCGAACGCGCCGACTCGGCGTGGGTTTCGGTCAGAACGCGCCGGATCAGCGGTAGAGGAGGTACTGGCGGCGGGTCGCGTCGAAGGCGGCCAGCTCGTCTCGCCAGGCCGCCTCGACCTCGTCGCCGGTGGCGCCGGCGTCGATCTGCGTACGCAGCCTCGTCGATCCGGTGAGCTTGTCGATCCAGAACGGCCGGGCGGTGTCCCAAGAGTCCTGGCGCCAGGCGAACTGCGGGTAGAGCGCCTTGGCGGTGACCAGCATCTCGACGCCGGTGCGGACGGGGTCGAAGCGGTCGCGGTCCTGGATCGTGACCTGCACTCCGCCGCAGACCTGGCCGGCGAACTTGTTGACCGAGGGGTTGAAGTACGCCTCCCGGAACGTCACGCCAGGCAGGTTCGCCTCCTCCAGCGCCGCGGCCCAGCGGTGATCGACGAACGGTGCCCCGATCAGCTCGAACGGCTTGGTGGTGCCGCGCCCCTCGGAGAGGTTGGTGCCCTCGAACATGCAGGTGCCGGGGTAGGCAAGCGCGGTGTCGGGGGTCGGCATGTTGGGGCTCGGCAGGACGAAGTCGAGCCCGGTGTCGGCGTACAACGTCCTTCTCCGCCATCCGGAGACCTGGACGACGTCGAGCTGGGCCAGCCGCCCGCCGGCGTGCTCCTCGAGGAACTCCCCGTCGAAGAACCGGGCCAGCTCGCCGACCGACATCCCGTGCTGCTGGACGATCTCGCGGGCGCCGACGCCCGAGGTGTACGCCGCGGTCATCATCGGTCCGCGGGCGGTTCCGCCCACGGGGTTGGGGCGGTCGAGGACCACGAAGCGCTTCTCGGTCGCGACGGCCGCCTGCATCGCCGTCCACATCGTCCAGATGTAGGTGTAGAACCGGGAGCCGACGTCCTGGATGTCGAAGACGACGGTCTCGACGGCGGCGGTCGTGAACAGCTCGGTCATCTTCGCCACGTTGGCGCCGTAGGCGTCATAGACGGTCAGTCCGGTGCGCTCGTCGACGAAGGTGCCCTCGGAGCCGCCCGCCTGAGCGGTGCCGCGGAAGCCGTGCTCCGGCCCGAAGACACCGGCGATCTGGACCGCGCCGGACTCGTGCATCTCGTCGACGATGTTGCGCAGGTTGCGGAGCACGCCGGTGGGGTTGGTGATGATGCCGACCCGATCGCCCGACAGCACCGACCAGCCGTCGCCGGCGGCTCGCTCGGCGCCGGTCCTGACCGCCTCGCCACCGCCCAGCGGTGAGACCTGCTCGGTCGAGGCTCCCGCCGAACCGGTGAGAAGCGGCGCCGCCACGGCGCCGGCCGCGGCAGCGCCGAGCAGACGGCGGCGGTCGATCCGGGGGACTTCAGTGCTCATGGGGCGCTCCTGTACCGAGGGGGAGGATCACCTTGCAGGCTAGCCCTGAAGACGGTGCATGGCAGGTGATTCGACCGTTCGTCCCGGCAGATCGACCGTTCGTCGTCGTGTGGGTCGGATGGGGCTGGACAGGATCCCTGGATGTGACCAAGGTCACAGGTCGTCCAACCCCACTTCGACAGATCTCGGAGGTGACCCATGCCGTCCTCGTCCAAGGGCTCGTGGATCCTTGTCGGGGTCCTCCTGTTCGCGGCAGCAGCGCCGTCACTCGCGGTGCCGCTGTACGCGAAGGAGGATCCGACGTTCGCCGGATTCCCGTTCTACTTCTGGTTCCAGCTCGTCCTCATCCCCTGCTCGGTCCTGTTCACGACCATCGCCTACTTCGTCGCCAAGGCCGCGTTCCGGCGTGACCGTGCCGCTGCCGGGCGCCCGTGGAAGGAGGGTGGCCAGTGAGCGCGGTAGCAGTCTCCGTCTTTGCCTTCCTCTTCCTGCTGGTCACGATCCTCGGCTTCTCCGCCGCGCGCTGGCGCCGAGCGAAGTCGATGGACAACCTCGACGAGTGGGGTCTGGGCGGCCGCGGCTTCGGTACGTTCGTGGCCTGGTTCCTCATCGGAGGCGACCTCTACACGGCGTACACCTTCATCGCGGTGCCCGCGACGCTGTTCGCCGGCTCGGCGGTCGGGTTCTTCGCGGTGCCCTACACGATCCTCGTCTACCCGCTGATCTTCGCGTTCCTGCCGAAGCTGTGGTCGGTCTCGCACAAGCACGGCTACGTCACCCCGGCCGACTTCGTCGTCGGCCGCTACGGGTCCAGATCCCTGGGCCTCGCCGTCGCGGTCACCGGCCTGCTGGCCACCATGCCCTACATCGCACTGCAGCTGGTGGGCATGGAGGTCGTGCTCGAGGTGATGGGTCTGCAGAGCGACTCCTCGAACTGGTTCATCCGTGACCTGCCGCTCTTCATCGCGTTCGCGGTGCTCGCCGCCTACACGTACTCCTCCGGGTTGCGGGCGCCGGCGCTGATCGCGTTCGTGAAGGACTCGCTGATCTACATCGTGATCATCGTGGCGATCATCTACATCCCGTCGCAGCTCGGTGGCTGGGGCAACATCTTCGACACGGTGCAGAACAGCTTCGACACGTTCAACACCGAGAACGCCGACGCGATCGCCGCCGGAGACGCCGCCCCGAAGGCGCTGTTCCCGACCCAGGCGGCCGGCCAGTGGGCCTACGCCTCTCTGGCCCTCGGCTCGGCGCTGGCGCTGTTCATGTACCCCCACTCGATCACCGGCGTCCTCTCCACCCGAAGCCGCAACGTGATCCGCCGCAACGCCTCGCTGCTGCCGGCGTACTCGTTCCTGCTCGGGCTCCTGGCGCTGCTCGGGTTCGTGGCCCTCGCGGCCGGGGTGATGGTCGGCGACCCGCCCAACCCGCAGCTGGCGATCCCCCAGCTCTTCGAGGACCAGTTCCCGGCGTGGTTCGCGGGCGTCGCGTACGCGGCTGTCATCATCGGTGCGCTGGTGCCGGCGGCGATCATGTCGATCGCGGCCGCGAACCTGTGGACGCGCAACATCTACAAGGCGTACCTGAAGCCCGACGCGACCCCGCAGGACGAGGCCAAGCAGGCCAAGATCGTGTCCCTGGTCGTGAAGTTCGGGGCGCTGATCTTCGTGCTGGCGCTCTCGAAGTCGTACGCCATCAACCTGCAGCTCCTCGGAGGCGTCTGGATCCTGCAGACTCTGCCGGCGATCGTCGTCGGCCTCTACACCCGGTGGTTCCACCGCTGGGCGGTCCTGGCCGGCTGGGCGGTCGGGATGGCGTACGGGACGATCGTCGCGTACGGCGTCTCCTCGCCCACGCAGGAGCACTTCGGTGGACCGTTGGCGCCGTTCCCGGGCACGGAGACGCCGATCTACATCGCGCTCACCGCGTTCCTGCTCAACCTCATCGTGGTCGTCGTCCTGACCCCGATCCTGAGGGCGCTCAACGTGCCGGACGGGGAGGACGCCACCTCGGCCTCGGACTACTCGGTCGACGCCGGCGACGAGGGCGTCGTCGAGGAGCTGAGCTCGACGACGGAGGTGCGCTGAGCCCTACTGAGTCGGACACAAAGTCCCGCAAACATGTCTCAATGACGTGTTTGCGGGACTTTTTCCCCTTTTCTCGGAGAACCGCAACATCAGAGCATTGATGTACGTAACAAGTACTGAAGGCTCTGATTCGGACCTAACTCGGGAGTGTCCATGGTGAGCAATGAGGCTGTGACGGCCTCGACGAGCAGTCGAGGCCACGGTGTACGCCGCGCCGCGATGGCTCGTGGCGCCGGACGCGCCGTGACGGCCGAACATCGAACCGAGCAACGGATCCATGTGGGCGATTGGACGCCGGGGGGCGTCGCCCTGCATGGATCTACCACCGGGCGTGAAGCTGGCCAGTCGTCTCAGACTGCTGATCCGTCCGGTCCGATGGGTGGGGCTATGAGCGTGACCAGGACCTCGCTCGCCCTGCTCGGCGGGACCCCGTCCGCGCCAGCCGCGATCCCCGTGCGCTCGGGCGCCGGGTGCAGGCGCTGACGGGGTCCCGCATTCCCTCATCACCCGAACACGTCAGGAGAACGCGATGAACTCGAAGGTCCTCCGGGGGCTTCGGCGATCGGTGGCGGTGACCCTTGTGGCAGGTGGCCTGCTGGTCGCCGGTGCCGCGGTCACCTACGCCGACTCGCAGTCAGTTGAGCAGTCGGACAGCCGGGCGGCCCCGGCGGCCCAGCAACCGATCAAGGCTCCGGATCGCGGACCCGCGGGTCCGGTGACGGTCTCAGGAGCGGCAGCCGGAAGCGACGCGGCGGTGACCGTGACGACCGATGGGACCACGGTCGTGATCAGCGGTCGCGCGCACCTCGAGTCTCCCGTCACGTCTCCCGTCGACAACGCCGCCGGTGGTGGGGTCGTCCACCATGACGATGACACCGGCTCGCCGCTGGGCGGCGGTCGCGGTGTCGATCTCGGCACGGACCAGGTCGGCTTCGCCGGAGGAGCGACCGGTGACTCCTCGTCCGTGGACGTCGTCGGCACCGGTCGGGTCGGGGCGGAGAAGCACTACTACATCCAGGACGCGCCCTGAGCGATCCGCGGATGACATGCGTCGGGGCCACCGGGAGATCTCCCGGTGGCCCCGACGCATTCGTGGGTCAGATCGACCTCAGGATCAGGCCGCGTCGTCCGCGTTCTTGATCGCGGAGATGTCGAACTCGAGCTTGATCTTCTCGGAGACGAGGACGCCGCCGGTCTCGAGGGCCGCGTTGAAGGAGAGGCCCCAGTCGGTGCGGTTGATCGCGACGGCACCCTCGAAGCCGACGCGGGTGTTGCCGAACGGGTCCTTGGCGGAGCCGGTCTGCTCGAACGGAACGGTGACCGACTTGGTGACGCCCTTGATGGTCAGGTCGCCGGTGATGTTCCAGGTCTCGCCGTCGAACTCGACCTCGGTCGACTCGAAGGTGATGTTGGGGTGGGCCTCGTTCTCGAAGAAGTCGCCCGAGAGCAGGTGGCCGTCGCGGTCGGCGTTGCCGGTGTCGACGGAGGCAGCCTTGATCGTCAGCGAGACCTTGGACTTGGCCGGCTCGGCGGTGTCGATCGTCGCGGTGCCCTCGAACTCCTTGAACGAGCCACGGACGGTGGTCACCATCGCGTGGCGAGCCGAGAAGCCCAGGCGGGTGTGGGCGACGTCGAGGGTGTAGTCACCCGCGATGTCCTCGATGGCGGCGGTCGGGGTGTCGAACTCGGTCTCGGCGGGTGCCGTGTCCTTCTTGCTGAAAATGCCCATAGCGAATGTGCTCCTGGAAGAATTGGTTGAAACTGCAAGCATCATAACGGGGGAATCTCTCCCAATGTTCCCGCTCGCGTGGCCTTTCCTGACGACGAGGGAAAATTGGTTGCAGTGACAACGCTATCCCTAAACGCACGAGGCCCGCTCCCCTGTCGGGAGCGGGCCTCGAGAGCGTTGAGCGGTTGTCAGGCAGCGTGACGAGTGGTCGCGGGCGCACTGACTTCGACCCAGCGGGCCTCCATGTGCTTACGGCCGCGGCGGTCGACGACGGGGAGCCAGCGGAGCTCGAGCTTGCCAGTCACTTTGTTTCCGTTCATCAGACACCTCCTGTTCACCTTGTGTTCACCTAAGGTACCGCACCCCCACTCCGATGTCCAAGCAGTCGACAAGATGACGTGCGGCGCTCCACTTCGAGACACCGAAAGGTGTGATGCGGTGTGTGGCGCCCCACTTGAGCCGAAAAGCCGAGTTCTGCCCGAAATCGGGCAGAAATTTGAACGTTGCCCCCTGGGTGGCTCACAGTTGGTGGAGTGAAGGCCGAGCAAGCGCTGATCGACCACCTGGTCGCCACCACCGGGCTCCGGCCCGCAGAGGCGGCGCGCGTGATCGAGGACGTCGTGGCGTACTTCGACGAACCGGTCGAGGCCTACGTACGCCGCCGGCATGCACAGCTGAAGACCTACGGCGCGAAGAACGACGCGATCTTCGCGCAGCTCTCCGAGGAGCTTCGGGCGCGGGTCGTTGCCGCGCCGCAGCTGACCGAACGGCAGCTGCGACGGCTCATCTACGGATAGAACGACGAACGGATTGGACGGGACACATGTGCGGAATCGTTGGCTACATCGGACCCCAGCAGGCCGCCGGCCTGCTCACCGAGGGGCTGGCCCGGCTGGAGCACCGCGGCTATGACTCGGCGGGCGTCGCGGTGCTGGGCAGCAGGCTGCAGGTGGTGAAGAAGGCCGGCCGCGTACGCGATCTGGTCGACGCCCTGCCGAAGCGGTTCTCCGGCAAGGTCGGCATCGGCCACACCCGGTGGGCCACCCATGGCCCGGCCAACGACACCAACGCCCACCCGCACGTCTCCGCCGATGGTCGGGTGGCGGTCGTCCACAACGGGATCGTCGACAACGCCGCCTCGCTGCGGGAGCGGCTCACCGAAGCGGGCGTCGAGCTGGTCAGCGACACCGACACCGAGGTCTTCGCCCACCTCATCGGAGCGTCGACCGCCGACACGCTCGAGGCCAAGGTCGTCGACGCGCTCTCCCAGGTCGAGGGCACCTGGGGCCTGGCCGTCGTGCACGCCGACTTCCCGGACCGCATGGTCGTCGCCCGCAACGGCTCGCCGCTGATCGTCGGCGTCGGTGACGGGGAGATGTACGTCGCCTCGGACCTGGCCGCGGTCGTACGCCACACCACCACCGTCGCCCACCTCGACGACGGCGAGCTCGCGACCATCACCGCGACCGGGTTCACGACCTTCCGTCAGGACCTGACCACGACCACCACCACGGCTCGCGAGGTCGATGTGGATCCGTCGGCGTACGAGTACGGCGAGCTCGCCGACGAGCCGCGGATGTTCACCGAGATCCTGGAGCAGCCGTCCTCGGTCGAGCGGGCGCTCCGTGGCCGGCTCGACGAGCGGTTCGGCACGGCGCACCTCGGCGGGCTCAACCTCGATCCGCGCGAGCTGCGCGCGATCCGCCGGGTGAAGATCCTGGGCTGCGGCTCGGCCTACTACGTCGGCCAGATGGGCGCAGGACTGATCGAGGAGCTCGCCCGGGTCCCCGCCGACGCCGAGGCGGCGTCGGAGTTCCGCTACCGGAACCCGATCATCGAGCCCGACACCCTCTACGTCGCGGTGTCCCAGTCCGGCGAGACGATCGACACGCTGCTCGCCGTGCAGGAGATCAAGCGCAAGGGCGGGCGCGTGCTCGGTGTCGTCAACGTCGTCGGCTCGGCGATCGCGCGCGCGGTCGACGGCGGCATCTACCTGCACGCCGGCCCGGAGATCGCGGTCGCCTCGACCAAGGCGCTCACCAACATGTTCGTCGCCTTCTCGCTGCTGGCGCTCCAGCTGGGCCGCGTACGTGACCTCTCGATCGCCGACGGCAAGCGGCTCATCGCCGGCCTGCAGGCGCTGCCGACCCAGATCGAGGAGATCCTCAAGAGCGAGTCCCACCTCGAGGAGGTCGCGGCCCGGCTGGCCGAGGCCGAGTCGATGTTCTTCGTCGGTCGCGTACGCGGCTATCCGGTCGCCCGCGAGGGCGCCCAGAAGCTGAAGGAGATCTCCTACCGGCATGCCGAGGCCTATCAGACCTCCGAGCTCAAGCACGGTCCGCTCGCGCTGATCTCGGAGTCCGTGCCGACCGTGGCGATCGTGCCGCAGGACGAGCTGACCGACCGTAACGTCGCGGCCCTGCACGAGATCAGTGCCCGCCGCGGGCCGCTGGTCGTCGTCACCCACCCCGACGTCGACCTCGGCGAGCTCGACGCGCTGCGCGTGGACGTACCGAAGAACGAGGTCGAGCTCGATCCCATCCTGCTGACGATCCCGCTCCAGCTGATCGCCTTCCACGCCGCCAAAGCCCTCGGCCACGACGTCGACAAGCCCCGGAACCTCGCTAAATCGGTCACGGTCGAGTAGCGGTGTCCGCTTCAATGGGCCCCATGCGCCTCGCAGGGATCAACATCCATCCGGTGAAGTCGACGGCGATCCGCCCGGTCGAGGAGGCGTACGTCGGCAGGGCCGGCATCGTGGGCGACCGCGAGTGGCTGGTCGTCGACGGCAGCGGCAAGCTGGTGACGGCTCGTGAGGTGAGGGAGCTGTTCACGGTCGTGGCGGACACGCCGTCGACCGGCGGGCCGGCAGGCGTGGACCTGCTGCTCAACGCTCCCGAGATGGAGCCGCTGGAGGTGGCGGTGCCCGAACAAGAGGCGCCGGCCGTCGGCGTACGCTTCTTTTCGAAGTCGCTCACTGCGCAGGCCGTCGGGGAGCCTGCAGACGCGTGGCTGAGGAAGGCGCTCGGCCGCGACGACCTGAGGCTGATGTGGTGTGCCGACCCGACGAAACGGGCGATGAACCCGGACAAGTATCGGCCCGGTGAGTTCGCCGCGTTCCACGACTCCTCGCCGGTGTCGCTGCTCACCGACGCCTCGGCCGACCAGATCGACGCGTGGGCCGAGGGCGACGTCCCTGCGCAGCGCTTCCGTGCCAACCTGCTGATCGAGGGCGCCCCGGAGGCGTTCGCCGAGGACGGCTGGCGGGAGGTCGCGATCGGTGGCGCTCGGTTCCGGGTCGCAGCCCCGATCGACCGGTGCGTGATGACGACCATCGACGCCGACACGCTGGAGTCGGGCAAGGACCCGCTCCGGGCTCTCGCCAAGCACCGCCGCTGGGACGGCAAGGTCTGGGCGGCGGTGCATCTCGCCGTCGCCCATCCCGGCGAGATCGCGGTCGGCGACGAGGTCATCGTCTCCTGAGTGACCGGGGCCACCGCGCCGAGGAATGCCGAGATCGTGCTATAAGGGCCTACCGTTGGATGGTGAGCACCGACCCTGAATCTGCCGTATCCACCACTACCGCGCCCGAGGAGCCGAGTGCGCCCAGCGGTGGGTCCAGCGTGGAGGCTGAGCAGGGTCCGACGTTCGACTCACTCGGCCTCTCCGCAGGCGTCCTCGAGGCCGTGAAGGCGCTCGGGTACGAGACGCCTTCGGCGATCCAGGCGGCGACCATCCCGTCGCTGCTCGAGGGCCGCGACGTCGTCGGTCTCGCGCAGACCGGCACCGGTAAGACCGCCGCATTCGCGCTGCCGGTGCTCTCGAACCTCGACGTCTACCAGAACGCGCCCCAGGCGCTGGTGCTCGCGCCGACGCGCGAGCTGGCCCTCCAGGTGTGCGAGGCGTTCGAGCGTTACGCGTCCAACCTCGACGGCGTACGCATCCTGCCGGTCTACGGCGGCCAGGGCTACGGCCCGCAGCTGACCGCACTGCGTCGTGGCGTCCACGTCGTCGTCGGAACCCCGGGCCGGATCATGGACCACCTGGAGAAGGGCACGCTCGACCTCTCGCAGCTGCGCTTCCTGGTGCTCGACGAGGCCGACGAGATGCTCAACATGGGCTTCGCGGAGGACGTCGAGACCATCCTCGCCGACACCCCCGAGGACAAGCAGGTCGCGCTCTTCTCGGCGACGATGCCCGCGCAGATCCGCCGGCTGTCGAAGAAGTACCTTCGCGACGCGAAGGAGATCTCGGTCAAGGCGAAGACCCAGACCGCCACCAACATCACCCAGCGCTACCTGATGGTGTCCTACCCCCAGAAGGTCGACGCGCTCACCCGCATCCTCGAGGTCGAGAACTTCGAGGGCATGATCGTCTTCACCCGCACCAAGTCCGAGACCGAGTCGCTGGCCGAGAAGCTGCGCGCGCGTGGCTTCGCCGCGACCGCGATCAACGGCGACATCGCCCAGGCCCAGCGCGAGAAGACCGTCAACCAGCTCAAGGACGGCTCGCTGGACATCCTGGTCGCGACCGACGTCGCGGCTCGTGGTCTCGACGTCGAGCGGATCTCGCACGTGGTCAACTACGACCTGCCGACCGATGTCGAGGCGTACGTCCACCGCATCGGCCGCACCGGGCGTGCCGGCCGCACCGGCGACGCGATCTCGTTCGTCACCCCGCGTGAGCGGTGGCTGCTGCGCGCGATCGAGAAGCACACCAAGGCCCAGCCGGTGCAGATGCAGCTGCCCTCGGTCGACGAGGTCAACGCGACCCGCCTCTCCCGCTTCGACGACGGCATCACCGCAGCGCTGCAGGAGGGTGAGCGCATCGAGTTCTTCCGCGACGTGGTGCGTCACTACGTCGAGGAGCACGACGTCCCCGAGGTCGACGTCGCGGCCGCTCTGGCTGCGGTGCTCCACGGCGAGGAGCCGCTGCTCCTCGACCCCGAGCCCGAGAAGCCCGCCTACGAGGACCGGCGCGGACGTCGCGACCGCGACGACCGCGGCAGCGACCGTGGCCCCCGCCGCGAGACCGGTACGTCGCGTCACACCGGGCAGCCGCTGGCCACCTACAAGATCCAGGTCGGCAAGCGCCACCGCGTCGAGCCGCGCCAGATCGTCGGCGCCATCGCCAACGAGGGTGGCCTGCGCCGCGCCGACTTCGGCAACATCTCCATCCGCAACGACTTCTCGCTCGTCGAGCTCCCCGCGGACCTGGCTCCGGAGACCTGGAAGGCCCTCGAGTCGACCCGCATCTCCGGCAAGCTCATCGAGCTCTCCGAGGACTCCGGCGGCGGCCCCGTGCGTCGTTCCGGTGGTCGCTTCGACAAGGGCGGCCGACCGGGCAGCTCCGACTTCGGCGACCGCCCCCGCAAGCCGCGGCAGAAGCGCAGGTTCGACTGACGTTGGGATACCCGGTTAACCGGGTATCCCTGCACTTCTCAGGCATTGCAATGCCTGAGAAGTGCAGGCATTGCCTGAACGCTGTGACTGAAGTGGCGAGAGGGACGGCCCGCTGGCGGCCCAGGACGACCGTGAACTCACCGACCGCTGCCTGGGCGGCACTCGTGATTCAGCAGGCGGCGAGGGTGCGCTGCGCCGAGAGGGCGACCAGGGCGAACGGTGCGGCCATCAGGGCCAGGGCGCTGAGGGCCAGGAACACGGTGAGGCCGCCGGTCAGGATCAGCATGGTGAAGCCGATGATCGGCACGATCATGGCCGTCGCCAGGGACCAGGCGGCGGTCAGCCGGGCCGTACGGCGCCCGACCCGGAGCCAACGCTGACCGATCGCGGTCACCGCCAGGGCAACCAGGGCGCCGAGGGCGCCTGCTGTGCCGACGTACCCGATGACGATGTCGAGGACGTGGAAGAGGCCGCTCTCCGGAGCGGCTGAGTGGGCGCTCGCGCCGAGCTCGATCCCGCCGTCCCACAGGAAGGCCTGGGGGAGCATGACGAGGACGAGCAGGATGGCCGTACGTCGGGCGGCGCCGATCGCGACGGTGTCGCGGAAGCCGGGGGCGACGTCGTCGACCGAGCCGAAGTCGCGGAGGGCGAGCGCCTCGGCCTCGGTGGGTGTGTAACCCGCGGCCGTGTAGGCATCGGTCGCGTCCTCGAGGTGGTCGCCGGCCTCGCGCAGCAGGTCGCGCCGGGTCCAGCTCGGGCCGGGGATCGCGGCGCGCAGGTCCGCAAGGTAGACGTCGACGGCGCTCATGCGGTCAATCCTCCGTCCTCGGCGCTGTCGCGCACATCAGGGAACTCCCTGAATGACTCGCCAGAAAGTGCCGTCTCGGCCGACGGAAGTGCCGTCTCGGCTGGGGGTCAGGCTTCGCCGAGTACGCCGGAGACGACCTTGGCGAAGGTACGCCACTCCTGGCGGTGAGCGGCGAGGGCGCTGCGGCCGGCTGAGGAGAGCTCGTAGGTGCGGCGCTTGCGGCCGCCGACCTCGGACCAGGAGCTGTCGAGGTAGCCCGCCTTCTCCAGCCGGCGTAGCGCGGGGTAGATGGTGCCGGTGGGGAGGTCGAGCTCGCCGCCGCTGCGGGCGCTCAGGGCCTCGATGATCGCGTAGCCGTGAAGGGGCTGCTTCTCGACGACGGCCAGGATCAGCGAGTCGAGGTGGCCACGGAGAGCGTCGGCTTTCATGTAGACAGCCTACACAGTCCGTCGTACATTGTCTTCATACATGTTGCCAGGCTACCTATAGCCAGGCGAGACACGACAGGAGACATGATGACCACACAGGCGATCACGAGACCCAGTCCGCTGCGGCGGCTCGCGTCCTTCTCCCAACGCCATCACTGGACCGCGCTGCTGCTGTGGGTGGTCGTCCTGGTGGGTGTGACGGCGGCGGCGCAGAGCATCGGCGACGACTACCGCAACTCCTTCGACATCCCTGGCACCCAGTCGCAGGAGATGGCCGACCTCCAGGCCGAGCACGGCGGGTCGGCAGGTGACCAGGTGCGGGCGGTCATCCACGACGAGCGCGGCTGGAACACCGACCAGCAGGCCGTGGACCAGCTGCTCGCCGACCTCGCCGAGGTCCCGCACGTCGAGACCGTTGAAGCGGCGGATCCGCAGCGCGGGTCGGTGAGCGAGGACGGTACGACCGCGCTGGTCACCGTCGTGATGGACGCCGAGGCCGGCGAGCTCCCGGTGAGCGCCTATGAGCCGTTCCTCGAGTTGGCGGACGAGACGTCGACCGACGACCTCCAGGTCGAGATGGCCGGCGACTCGATGCGCGAGGTGAACGAGGGCGAGGGCGGCAGCTCCGAAGGGATGGGCATGCTCGCCGCACTGGTGATCATGCTGTTCATGTTCGGCTCGTTCCTGGCGGCGAGCCTGCCGCTGATCACTGCGATCTTCGCGGTCGGTACGACCTTCGGCGTGGTCACGTTGCTCTCGCACCTGACCACGATCCCGGACTACACCGCGCCGATGCTGATGATCGTCGGGCTCGGTGTGGGCATCGACTACGCGCTGCTGGTCTTCTCGCGCTACCGCAGCGAGCTGCTCGGCGGCGCCACCCGCGAGCATGCCACGGCGACCGCGATCGACACGGCCGGCCGCTCGGTCCTCTTCGCCGGCGTCAGCGTGATCCTCGCGCTCTGTGGCCTCTATGTGCTGCAGCTGACCTCGATCCAAGGGGTCGTGCTCGGCGTCGCCCTCACCGTCCTGATGACCATGATCGCCGCGGTCACCCTGCTGCCGTCGCTGCTGACGCTGTTCGGCAAGCGCCTGGAGAAGTCCGTACGCAAGCACGCCGCCCGGTCGCGGCGTGAGCCCGGCCAGCGCTGGCGCGCCTGGGCCTCCGGCGTCCAGCGGCACCCGTGGGCCGCGCTGATCGTCTCCCTGGTCGCGCTCGGCGCGCTGGCCACCCCGGTCCTCGGCCTCCAGCTCGGCTTCGCCGACGCCGGCAACGACGATCCGTCCTCGACCACGCGGAAGGCGTACGACCTGGTCAGCGACAAGTTCGGCCCCGGTGCCAACGGCCCGCTCGTCATCATGACCGAAGGCTCCCAGGAGCAGGCGGTCGCGGCGTACGAGATGGTCACCGGGTACGACGGTGTGGCCTCCGTGACCCCGCCGCAGCCGTCGGCCGACGGCGCGGTGTACACCTCCATCGCCTTCCCGGAGACGGGCCCGCAGGACGCCGAGACCACCGAGCTGGTGAAGGACCTCCGGGAGGATCTCGGCGAGGACGTCCTCGTCGGCGGATCGACCGCGGCGCTGATCGACTACTCCGACGCGGTCGGGGAGAAGCTGCCGCTCTTCATCGGGCTCGTCGTCGGGCTCTCCGCGCTGCTGCTGATGTGCGTCTTCCGGTCCGTGGCGGTGGCGATCAAGGCGGCGATCCTCAACGTCCTCTCGATCGGCGCCTCGATGGGCGCGATGACGTACGTCTTCCAGGAAGGGCTGCTCGGGGTCGAGCCCGGTCCGATCGAGGCGTTCCTTCCGGTGATGACCTTTGCGATCGTCTTCGGGCTCTCGATGGACTACGAGGTCTTCCTGATCTCGCGGATGCGCGAGGAGTGGCTGCGCAGCGGCGATGCCCAGGAGGCGGTCCGGGAGGGGCTGGCGCACACCGGCGGCGTCATCACCGCGGCGGCCGCGATCATGGTCGTGGTCTTCGGGGCCTTCTGGTTCAGCCCGGACCGGATGCTGCAGGAGATGGGCTTCGTGATGGCGGTGGCGGTGCTGCTCGACGCGGTCGTGGTGCGGTGCCTCATCGTGCCGGCGGTGATGCGGCTGCTCGGCGCCCGCGCCTGGTGGCTGCCGAAGTGGCTCGATCGGCTCCTGCCGCGTCTGCAGAACGTCTGATGAACCTGGGTAAGCGGGTTCCGGACAGTTACTTGGACGTGCAACAAATTTCCTGCGGGCGGCCGTAAGGGCGCGTACAACCGAAGGGAAGGACCGCACCCCCAAGCGGTCCCTGGCTTTCGGGAGTTGCCATGAACGGTTCGACCTTCCGCCTGTCCAAAGTCCGCCTCGCGGTCTCCCTCACCTCCATCGCCCTTCTCGGGGCCGGCCTCGCCGTCGCCCCAGGCTCCCCGGCCAATGCGGCCGGGGAGCCTTACGTCGCGCTCGGTGACTCCTACTCATCCGGAGTCGGCACCCGCAGCTACATCAACGACGGCAGCAACTGCATGCGGTCGACCCTGGCGTACCCGAGCCTGGTCGCCGCGGCGAAGGGCTACAGCCTCAACTTCCGCGCCTGCTCGGGCGCGGTCGTCGCCGACGTCACCAACAGCCAGCTCAGCGCCCTGTCCAGCTCGACCCGCTATGTGACCATCTCCGTCGGTGGCAACGACGCCGGCTTCGCCGACGTGATCACCGAGTGCGCTCTCCCCGCCTGGGCGAGCGACTGCGCAGGAGCCGTCGCGGGCGCGCAGAACTACATCCGCAACACGCTTCCGGCCAGCCTCGGCACGCTCTACTCGAGGATCCGGTCGGCCGCGCCCAGCGCGAAGGTGGTGGTCGTGGGCTATCCGAAGCTGTTCATGGGCGAGGACTGCAACGCGGCCACCTGGTTCAGCCCGTCGGACGAGGCGATCCTCAACGACACCGCCGTGCTCCTCAACAACACCACGGCCTCGCGGGCGAGCGCCGCCGGGTTCAGCTACGTCAACCCGATCAGCCGGTTCACCGGACACGCGGTCTGCGACGACGTCGAGTGGATCAACGGGCTCTCCAACCCGATCGAGGAGTCCTACCACGCCAACGCCGCCGGCCATCGTGACGGCTACACCCCTCTGGTGAGCTCGCCGCTCACCGGCGCCGCCGTCACCGCGAGCCCCGCCGTGGTGGCCGCGGCCGAGGCGACCGGTCCCGCGCAGGCCGCCAAGCAGAGGAAGTACGCCGCTCTCGACCGCCACATCGAGCCGAAGGTGTTCCAGCCGCCGACCCGTGAGCGTCTGGAGAAGCTCGCTGACCAGCGCGGCGTCGACCTGGACGCCTGGCTGGCGACGCACTGATCCAGGTCGTGGTGAAGCCGGGCGTGTCCACCAGGCGCGCTCGGCTTCACAACCTCCGCGTTGGACGGGTGTAACCCAATCTTGGGGGCAAGGCTGATAGAACCGTTCCATGCGAGTCTCCCGGGGCATAGCGGCCCTTGCTGTTGCCCTACCGCTGCTTGCCGCATGTGGTGGGGCCAAGGAACCGGGTCCGAGCATGTCGACCCTGACCACGGCGCTGGAGACCGGCACCTTCACAAAGGTCGACTTCGTGGCGAAGACCGATCCCGCCGTCGTCGCCACCGACTACAGCAATCTGACCGGCAACCTGTTCGGGAAGCTGGGCGCGCCCGACGTGTCCGCGACCAAGCCGGTCTTCTCCGGCCACGGCACCGACAGCGCGAAGTCGACCCTCACCTGGGCGTGGGGACTGCCGGGCGGCCGATGGACCTACGAGTCGGAGGTCGAGCTCCGCAAGACCGACGAGAAGTGGGAGTTCGTCTGGGAGCCGACGGTCGTCGCCCCGACGCTCGCCGAAGGACGCAGCCTCCACGTCGAGACCGTCCAGCAGCAGCGCGGCGAGATCCTGAGTACGTCCGGAGCGACCCTGGTCGCGGATCGACCGGTCGTCTCGGTCGGCATCGACAAGACCCTGATCGATCCGGTGGCGGCTCCCGCGGCCGCCCGCGACATCGCCGCGATCGTCGGCATCAACCCGAAGCGCTACGCCAAGCGCGTCAAGGCGGCCGGTGACAAGGCGTTCGTCGAGGCGCTCTCGATCCGCAAGCCGATGATGACGAAGGCCAAAGCCGCGAAGATCGCCAAGATCAAGGGCGCCGCGATGCTCAACCGGACCCTCCCGCTCGGCCCGACCAAGGAGTTCGCCTCGCCGGTCGTCGGCATCGTCGGTGAGGTCACGGCGGAGATGATGAAGAAGAAGCCCGGCACCTACCTCCCGGGTGATCTCGCCGGTCTCTCCGGCCTGCAGGCGCGCTATGACGAGCAGCTGCGCGGGAAGCCCGGGCTCCAGGTCGCGGTGCTCGGTGACGAGGGCGAGGTGCTCAAGCGGCTCTACAGCACCGACCCGATCGACGGGAAGTCGCTCACCGTCACCCTCGACGAGCGGCTGCAGAAGGGTGCGGAGAAGATCCTGAAGCGCGTCAAGCCCGAGAGCGCCCTGGTCGCGATCCGGCCCAGCGACGGTGCCGTGCTGGTCGCCGCCAACGGCGAGGACAACAAGATGAACCTGGCCACCTACGGCCAGGCGGCTCCGGGCTCGACCTTCAAGGCCGCGACCACGCTGGCCCTGCTGCGCAAGGGTCTCAACGCCACGAGCCAGGTCAAGTGCCCGGCGAAGACCACCGTCGACGGCAAGACCTTCAAGAACGACTCCTGGTACCCGAAGTCGGCCCTCGGCGAGATCACCCTCGCCCACGCCGTCGCCGAGTCCTGCAACACCGCCATGGTCGGTGTCGCCGGCGAGGTCGGCCACGCCGAGATCGCCTCCGCCGCCGCCTCGCTGGGCTTCGGCATCGACCGCGACGCCGGCTTCACCTCCTACTTCGGCCAGATCCCCGAGCCGGCGGGCGAGACCGAGCACGCCGCCGACCTGATCGGACAGGGCAAGGTGCTCGCGTCGCCGCTCGTGATGGCCACTGTCATCGGTTCCATCCAGGCCGGTCACACCGTGGTCCCGACCCTCGTCGAGGGCCAGGTCGCCAAGCCGTCGGGCGTCGAGCCGCTCGCCGCCGACGAGGCCGAGCAGCTGCGTACGATCTTCCGGGGTGTGGTCACCGACGGCACCGGCAGCGGGCTGCGCGATGTACCGGGCAAGCCGGTGATCGCGAAGACCGGCACGGCGGAGTTCGACCGCAACGGCAAGCGCCTCACCCACACCTGGATGATCGCGGCGCAGGGCGACCTGGCCGTGGCCGTCTACGTCGACGAGGGCGAGAACGGTGCCGCCACCTCCGGCCCGCTCGTCGAGGCGTTCCTGCGGATGGTCAACGAGCGCTGAGGACCGCCAAATAGGATGTGGCCCGGCCGTGAGGCCGGGCCACATTCGATTTCCCTCAGTGTTTCTCTACCGACGGGGGGAACAGTAGAGAAGCTCGAGGGGCGAGCCTGGCGGCCTTTCGGCCGCGAGGCCCGGTCGAGGTTTGGAGTGCTCCCTCCCTACGTCGACGTGGATACATAACCAGACTTGTTCCTGGCTGTCACGTCTATGTCGGTTTTCTACCGGATATGTGACCGGGTGTTAGCAATGTGTGGATCGGTCACTGCCCGGCCGGGATCTCCACGGTGCCGTTCGCCGGAGTGGAGTCGGCGGCCTTGCGGAGCATCGCGCCGAGGTCGACACCGGTCGTGGTCTTGAGCATGTTGAGGGTCTGGATGACGTTGTCGTTGACCTGCTTCGGAATGGCGCCGGCCCCCTCGGTGGAGAGCACGGTGAGGTTGTCGATGGCGCTGATCGGTGCGGCGACCTCCCTGGCGACCTGGGGCAGTACCTCGATGAGCATCTGCAGCACGGCGGCGTCGTTGTAGGACGCGAACGCCGCGGCGCGCTTCTCCATCGCCTCGGCCTCGGCGTGACCGACGGCCAGGGTGGCGGCAGCGCTCGCCTCACCCTCGGCCCGGGTGGCCTCGGCGCCGGCCAGACGCAGCGACTTCTGCGCGTCACCGCGCCGGGCGCCCTCGATGGCCTCGGCCTCGGCCAGAGCGGCACGGCGGGCCTTCTCGGCCTCGCCGGAGAGCCGGGCCTGCTCGGCGTCGGCCTCGGCGGCGGCGATGGTGGCTGCCTTGCGGGCCTCTGCGGCGGCGATCTCGGAGCTGCGGCGACCCTCCGCCTCCTGCTCGACGCGGTAGCGCTCGGCGTCGGCGGGCTTGCGCACCTGCGTCTCCAGCTGGCGCTCGGTCAGCGCCGCCTGGCGTACGGCGACCTTCTCCTGCTCGGTGAGGATGGCCTGGTCGCGGTCGGCCTGGGCGAGCGGGCCGGAGGCGGCGGCGTTGGCGGCGGCCGCGTCGGTCTCCGCCTTGATCTCGGCCTGCTTGAGCGCGAGCGCGCGCTGGGCGATCGCGATCTCCTCCTCGGCCTTGATCCGGGCCTGCTCGGCGGCACGACGGGCCTCGGCCTCGGCGATCGAGGCGGCCTGGGTGATGCGGGCGGCCTCGGGGCGGCCCAGGTTCGTCAGGTAGGAGCCGTCGTCGGTGACGTCCTGGATCTGGAAGGTGTCCAGGATCAGGCCCTGGCCGGTGAGCGACGACTCGGACTCGTCGGCGACCCGCTGCGCGAACGCGGCCCGGTCACGGATGATCTGCTCGACGGTCAGACCGCCGACGATCGAACGCAGCGCGCCGGCGAGCACCTCCTGCGTGAACGGCTCGATCTCCTCCTGCTGGGAGAGGAAGCGCTGTGCGGACAGCCGGATCTGGTCGGCGTTGCCGCCCACCTTCACGATCGCGACACCCTCGAGGTTGAGCTTGATGCCCTGCCCGGAGACCGCGCCGCGGATCTGGACCGAGATCCGGCGCGAGGAGAGGTCCATCGTGGCCAGCTTCTGGACGAACGGCACCACGAAGACGCCGCCGCCGAGAACGACCTTCTGGCCCGACAGGTCGGTGGTGAGCTGGCCGGTCTCGGGGTTGAGCACCGCCTTGCCCTTCCGGCCGGTGACGATGAAGGCCTGGTTGGGACCGGCGACCTTGTAGCGGCTGGTGACCAGCAGCAGAAGCAGGATGAGCAGTACGACAAGGCCGGCGATCGGCACCAGCAGTTCCATGAGGATTCCTTCAGTCAGGATGTGATCTCGCGCCACGTCGGCGCGACGGTGACTGCTGTCGGTGAGAGGACTCCGGTCACGTGCACGGCGGTGCCGGGCGTGATCGCCTCATCGGAGTCGGGCGCCTTGGCGTTGTAGGTCACCGTGTGGCCCCCGAGGGCGACCCGCACCACGCCGAACCCGTCCGCCGGGATCGTGGTGATCACGGCAGCGTCCAGGCCGACGGCGGCCTCCCCCGAGGGCGCCGCGTCGGTCTGGTCCTCCTTCAGCAGGCGGGTCAGCCACAACGTGAACCAGGCGAAGAGTGCTCCGACGACGGAGCCGATCAGGATGGACGGCAGCAGGCCGAGGTCCAGCGGCCCGTGGGCGATGGCACCGCCGAACCCGAACGCCGACACGAACCCGGCCAGCGCGGCGGTGGAGTAGGAGTCACTCGCCAGCCAGTCCAGCAGGCCGCCGAGGAAGCCGTCGAGGAGGTCACCGATCACCAGCGACACCAGGAGGAGGCCCAGCCCGACGGCTCCGATGATCAGGAACGTCGTCACACCAAATCCTTCGGCAGAGTCTCCACACTGAGCAGCAGTCTTAGGCGGACCCTATCCGTGTCTGATGCTGCCTGTCCGCGCTTTAATCGGCCTGTTGATCAGCCTGTTGATCGGCCTGGTCGAAGGTCCAGAGCAGAAGCTCGGTCGGTACGCCCGCACTGACCGTGAATTCCGGCGGCAGGTCGTCGCCGGCGGTCACCTCGAAGGCGTCGCCGGCGGTGAGCGGCTCGGCCATTCCGCTGCGCAGGAGGGCGCCGGAGGCGACGTGGAGATGGCGGAGCCTCGCCTCCGGGAGGGTGATCTCGGCAGGGCCGGCGGTGCCGACGTGGCCGACCCGCAGTGTCCCCTGGTCCAGGCGGACCGCCTCGTTCCACTCGCCCTCGACCGCGGCGACGTCGTGGACGGCGTACGCCGGCGTGCCGGTGCTGCCGGCGATCCACACCTGGATGAACCGGGTGCCGGGGGCCGAGGCGAACTCGGAGTGGTCGACCCCGTCGCCGGTGGTGAATACACCGACCTGGCCGGGGGCGACGGTCCCGGTGGCGCCGGTCGAGTCGGTGTGGGTCACCTCGCCGGACAGCGGCCAGGTCACGATCGTGACGCCGGCGTGGTGATGGGTCTCGAAGCCCTCACCGTTGCGCAGCAGGTGCTCGTCGTAGGTCACGATCGGTCCGAAGCCGACGCGCTCGGGGTCGTAGTGGGAACCGAATGAGTAGGTGTGCCAGGTAATTTTTCCTGGCCGGAGGCCGGGGGGACGTTCCGTGAATCGGGCGTTTCCTCGGCGGATCTGGGCAGTCACAGTCATGATTGTGCCGTGGCGTTTCCCAAGTTCCCGACTGGCTTCGTGTTCGGCACTGCAGACGCCACCCGGCCGGGGGGCGAGCAGGATGTTGCGCTGCTTCAACGTCTCGGTGCGCCGGGATACCGGTTCGCGGTCTCCTGGCGTGAGCTTCAGCCGGGTGGGCGCGGTGTCTTCGATCCCGATGCCCGCGCTCGTTACGACCGTCTGGTCGACGAGCTGCTCGAGGCTGGTCTGCGCCCGTCGGCCACGCTCTACGCCGGCGAGCTGCCGGAGCCGCTGGCCGCCGACGGCGGCTGGCTCAACCGCGCCACGGTCGACGCGTTCGGCGACTACGCCGAGACGGTCGTGGACCTGATCGGCGACCGGATCCCGGAGTGGGTGCCGGTCCAGGACCCCAACGTGGCCGGCTACCTCGGCTACGGGCTCGGCACGATCGCGCCCGGCCGTCGCGCGGGCTGGGGAGTCGTCGCGGCGATGCACCACCTGCTCCTGGCCCACGGCCGCGGCGTGCAGGTGCTGCGAGCCGCCGGGGTCGAGTCGGTCGGGTGTGCCAACCACCACGAGCCGATCTGGCCGCTCTCGGAGGATCCCGCCGACGTCGGCGCGGCCAAGCTCATCGACCTGGCCTGGAACGCGGTGCCTCTCGAGGCGATGCTGATGGGCCGCTACCCCCGTGACATCGCCGGTCTCGCCGACGAGGTCACGATGCCGGGCGACATGGCCGTCATCCGTTCACCGCTCGACTTCTACGGGGTCAACTTCTTCGCACCACAGCGCATCGGCGCCTCCGCTGAGGGCGACGACATCCCGTTCCGGATGGTGCCGCTCGTCGGCTATCCCGCCACCGACACCGGCTGGGGCGTGGTGCCCACCGCCCTGCGGGAGTGGCTGATCATCACCCGGTCCCGCTATCGCGCCGCGATGCCGCCGATCGTGGTGACCGAGTGCGGTGCTGCGTACGACGCTCCGTTGGTCGACGGTGAGGTCGACGACCAGGCGCGGATCGACTACCTCGAGGCACACCTGGAGGCGGTCTCGGCCGCGATCGAGCGCGGCGTCGACGTACGTGGCTTCTACGCCTACACCCTGCTCGACCGTGACGGTTGGGAAGCGCCGTTCACCGGCAAGGACTGGGAGGACGGCGTGGGCGGGAAGTACGGCCTGGTGCACGTCGACGCTGCCGGGGTGCGTACGCCCAAACGCTCCTTCGGCTGGTACGCCGACATGGTCGCCGCCCACGCCGAGGGAGCCCCGACGGGGTGACTAGAAGGCGAGCTTCTCGCCGATCGCCTTGATCGCGTCCATGTCGCCCGGGTGCGGCACCCAGGGGAGCGTGAGCGAGTCCCTGGTCTTGTCGGTGTAGCGCGGGATCACGTGGAAGTGCAGGTGGAACACCGTCTGCCACGCCGCCGGCCCGCAGTTGTTGAGTACGTTGACCCCGTCTGCCTGCAGGACGTCGACCGCCCGCTTCGCGACCGCCTGGGCGGTCTTCGCGGTCGCGGCGAAGACCGCCGGGTCAGCCTCGAGGACGTCCTTGGTGTGCGTCTTCGGCACCACCACCGTGTGGCCTTCGGCCGCCGGGGCGATGTCGGTGAAGGCGTACGTCTCCTCGTCCTCATAGACCTTCGTCGAGGGGATGTTGCCCGCGACGATGTTGCAGAACAGGCAGTCGGGATCGCTCATGCCCCGAGGCTATCGGGTCACAGGCCCGCGGCGACCTCGGTGCCCTGCTGGATCGCACGCTTGGCGTCGAGCTCGGCTGCGACGTCGGCGCCACCGATCAGGTGCCAGTTCGGCTTCTCGGTCCACAGATCGCGCACCGACTCCTGGCCGGCGCAGAGGATCACGTGGTCGACTTCGAGCGTGCGCGGCTCGCCGTCGACGGCGTAGTGGAGGGTGAGGGAGTCGTCGCCGGCCTCGATCTTGTCGTACGTCGCGCCTCGCACCTGCTTGACGCCGTCCTGCTTCAGGTGGGCGCGGTGGGCCCAGCCGGAGGTCTTGCCGAGGCCGATGCCGATCGGGGTGGACTTGCGCTGCAGCAGGGTCACCTGGCGAGCCGGCGCGTCCAGGACCGGCGTGGTCAGTCCGCCGCGGAAGGTCGCCGGGTCACCGACACCCCAACGGGCCTTCCACTCCTCGACGGTCTCGGGCTGGTGGGTCAGCCAGGCGGAGACGTCGACGCCGATGCCGCCGGCACCGATGACCGCGACGCGGCGGCCCGGGACGACCCGGTCGGCGAGCACGTCGGCGTACGTCACGACCCGGTCGTCCTCGGAGCCGGCGATCTGCGGGATCCGCGGCGTGACACCGGTGGAGACGATGACGTGGTCGAAGGGCTCCAGGTCGGCGGTGGTGGCCTCGGTGTCGAGACGTACCTCGACGCCCAGCACCTCCAGGCGCCGGGTGAAGTAGCGCAGCGTGTCCTTGAAGTCCTCCTTGCCGGGCACGGCCATCGCGAGGCGGAACTGGCCGCCGACCTGCGAGGACTTCTCGAACAGGGTCACCGCGAAGCCGCGCTCGGCGGCCGAGGTGGCGGCGGCGAGGCCGGCCGGCCCGGCGCCGACGACCGCCACGGTCTGCTTGAGCTTGGTCGGCCTGAGCACCAACGTCGTCTCGCGCGCAGCGCGCGGGTTGACCAGGCAGGAGGCGGCCTTGTTGGAGAAGGCGTGGTCCAGGCACGCCTGGTTGCAGGCGATGCAGGTGTTGATCTCGTCGGTGCGGCCCTCGGCGGTCTTCTTGGCGAACTCGGGGTCGGCCAGCAGTGGCCGGGCCATCGAGACCAGGTCGGCCTTGCCCTCGGCGATCGCCGACTCGGCGAGCTCGGGGGTGTTGATCCGGTTGGAGGCGCAGACCGGGATCGACACCTCGGCCTTGAGTCGGGCGGTCATGTCGAGCCACGCCCCGCGCGGGACCTGGGTGATGATGGTGGGCACCCGAGCCTCGTGCCAGCCGATGCCGGTGTTGAAGACCGAGACGCCGGCGTCCTGCAGCGCGTACGCGAGCTCGATCGTCTCCTCCCAGGTCTGGCCGTCCTCGACCAGGTCGAGGATCGAGAGCCGGAAGATGATCGGGAAGTCGTCACCGACCAGCTCGCGCGAGCGCCGCACGATCTCCACCGGGAAGCGCATCCGGTTGGTCGCGGTGCCGCCCCAGCGGTCCTCGCGCTGGTTGGTCCGCTCGGCGAGGAACTGGTTGATCAGGTAGCCCTCCGACCCCATGATCTCGACCGCGTCGTACCCCGCCTTCTTCGCCAGCGAGATGCTCTTGGCGAAGTCGTTCACGGTCGCGTCCACGGCCTTGTCGGAGAGGGCCGCGGGCTTGAACGGGTTGATCGGCGCCTGGACGGCCGAGGCGCTGACCGAGAACGGCGTGTAGGCGTACCGACCCGCGTGCAGCACCTGCATCGCGATCGCGCCGCCCTCCTCGTGCACCGCGCCGGTGACCGGGCGGTGCTGGGCGGCGTGCAGCCGGGAGCTCATCTCGCTCGCGAAGGGCTTGAGCCAGCCGCGCTTGTTCGGGGCGTAGCCGCCGGTGATGATCAGCCCGGTGCCTCCGCGTGCCCGCTCGGCGAAATAGGCCGCCAGCTTCGGGATGTCCCACGCGTGGTCCTCGAGGCCGGTGTGCATCGACCCCATCACCACCCGGTTGCGCAGCGTGAGCGACCCGATGGTGATCGGTGAGAGCAGGGATTCGTACGCCATGGCCGTATGCTACTCACGAGTAATAAGAAGCGGCCAGTGCCCGTTCCATTTACCATTCCGGACATGCGCACTCGCCTTACTGTCCTTCTCGTCGCCCCGCTCGCTCTCGCCGCCGCCCTGACCGCGTGCGGAGGCGAGGACGAGACCGGCGCCGAGGGCGGCGCACCGGCCTCCTGCGAGGCCGCCGACCTGCCGCTGAAGCAGGACGGCGAGCTGACCATCGGCACCGACTCCCCGGCGTACGAGCCGTGGTTCTCCGACAACGACCCCAGCAACGGCAAGGGCTTCGAGTCGGCGGTCGCCTACGCCGTCGCCGAGCAGCTCGGGTTCGCGAAGGACGACGTCGTCTGGGTCAAGCAGGCGTTCAACACCTCCTACACGCCGGGCGAGAAGAAGTTCGACTTCGACATCAACCAGATCTCGATCACGCCCGAGCGGGCGAACGTCGTCGACTTCTCGCAGGGCTACTACACGGCGTCCCAGGCGGTCGTGACCATGGAGGACGGTGCCGCTGCGGCGGGGTCGCTGGCCGACCTGAAGGACCTCAAGCTCGGCGCCCAGACCGCGACCACGTCGCTCACCGCGATCCGCGAGGACGTGCAGCCGACCACGGACCCGCTGGTCTTCGACACCAGCGACCAGGCCAAGCAGGCGCTGCTCAACGGTCAGGTCGACGCGCTCGTCTTCGACCTGCCGACCGCGTTCTACATCACCGCCGCCGAGATCGAGGGCAGCACGATCACCGGGCAGTTCGAGAGCAGCGAGAAGCCGGAGGAGTTCGGTCTGCTGACCGAGAAGGACAGCGGACTGGCGCCCTGCCTCGACGAGGCGCTGACCGCGCTCGAGGAGGACGGCACCCTCGCTGCGCTCGAGAAGGAGTGGCTGTCCGACGTCGTCTCGGTGCCCGTGCTGAAGTGATGGGGGTCTCGACAAGCTCGGCCAACGGCGTGAGCTGGAAACCCAGCGAGCGGGAGCTCGAAAGACAGGCTGTACGTCGCCGGCAGCGGCTCCAGCAGACGGCCATCGCCACGGTCGTGACCGCCGTGGTTGCGGTCGGGCTGGTGCTGCTGGTCCTCTCCTCGCCCGGGTGGGACCGGGTCCGGGACTACTTTCTGAGCTGGTCGCACGCGCGCGAGTCGTTCGCGGCGATCGCGGAGGGGTTCTGGATCAACATCCGGATCTTCCTGGTCGCGGAGCCGTGCGTACTCATCCTCGGTGCCCTCGTCGCCATCGCCCGCCAGACGACCTCACCGTGGCTGGCGCCGCTGCGGCTCCTGGCGACCGGCTACACCGACCTCTTCCGCGGGGTGCCGTCGATCCTGGTCGTCGTCATCTGCGGCATCGGCATCCCGGCGCTGGGACTCTCGGGGGTCACCAGCTCGCTGTTCTGGCTGACCACGTTCGCCCTGGTGCTCTGCTACGGCGCCTACGTCGCCGAGGTCTTCCGTGCCGGGATCCTGGCGATCCATCCGACTCAGGTCGCCTCGGCCGAGGCGTTGGCCCTGACCCACACCCAGACGATGCGCTTCGTGGTCCTTCCCCAGGCCGTACGCCGCGTCGTACCGCCGCTCATGAACGACCTCGTCTCGCTGCAGAAGGACACCGCGCTGATCTCGGCGGTGGGTGTCTTCGAGGCGCTCCGGGCGGCCCAGGACTACCAGGGCTACAACTTCAACGGCACGCCGCTGCTGGTCGCGGCTGCGTACTTCCTCATCGTGGCGGTCCCGCTCACCCGGCTCACCGACTGGCTGATGCGGCGACAGATCGAGAAGGAGCAGGGCCGATGACCGGATATGGGTTGTTGGAGGCCAAGGGGCTGCGGAAGGCCTACCGCGGGAGGGTCGTCCTGGACGACCTCGACCTGTCCGTCGCCGAGCACGACGTGGTCTGCCTGATCGGTGCGTCGGGGTCGGGAAAGTCGACCCTGCTGCGCTGCCTGAATCTGCTCGAGACGATCGACGACGGGGTCATCACCTTCGACGGCCGGGAGATCTCCGACCCGCTCGTGGACCCGCGCTCGGTGCGCCGCGAGATCGGGATGGTCTTCCAGGCCTACAACCTCTTCCCGCATCTCTCCGTGCTCGACAACTGCACGCTGGCGCAGGTGCGCGTCCATGGCGTCCGAGCTGATGAGGCCGCTGATCGGGCGCGGACGCTCCTGGCCCGGTTCGGCCTTGCCGACAAGGCCGACGCCCACCCCGACGCTCTCTCGGGAGGTCAGCAGCAGCGGGTCGCGCTGGTGCGCGCGATGTGCACGCGGCCGCGCCTGCTCCTCTTGGACGAGATCACCGCGGCCCTCGATCCCGAGCTCGTCGGCGAGGTGCTGGAGATCGTCCGGGCCGAGGCGGAGGCGGGTACGACCCTCGTGCTCGCCACCCACGAGATGTCCTTCGCTCGCGAGGTCGCCACCAAGGTCTGCTTCCTTGACGGTGGGCGAGTGCTGGAGCAGGGTCCGCCGGAGCAGCTCTTCGGCAACCCCGTCGAGGAGCGCACCCGCGCCTTCCTCGCCCGGGTTCGGCGGTGAGTGCTGCACCTGGTTGGCGAGTTTTCCACAGAGTTTTCCACAAGATGCGAGATTGTCGCCGTACGGGCCCGACATCCTGCTGAAGGTAGCGTACCTGTCATGCTAAAGGTAGTGTTCGAGTCCTGCTGAAGGTAGCGTAGGTGGCGTGCCGTACCTACGAAGAACCGTCGACGAGGAGCTTGACGAGCTGCTGAAGCTGGCCCCAGCGATCGCGCTCGATGGCCCCAAGGGCGTCGGTAAGACCGAGACAGCCAGCCGCCGGGCGCGTGCGTGCTGGATGTTGGACGAGCCCGATCAGCGGTCGCTCGTGGAGGCCGATCCCCGATTCGAGGATGCGTTGGAAGGAACCCTTCTCCTCGATGAGTGGCAACGTCTCCCGGCCGTTTGGGACTCGGTGCGCCGTCGCGTCGACGAAGGCGCACCCCCAGGACGGTTCTTGCTGACAGGGAGTGCAACCCCACGAGCTGGCGTCGACACGCATTCAGGTGCGGGGCGGATCCTCTCGCTGCGCATGCGACCGCTTGCGCTCTATGAGCGCGAGTCGGCGACGCCGAGCGTCAGTCTCGGGGCGCTCATCCGGGGCGAGTCAGGCAAGGTCCAGGGCGAGACCGCGTTCACGGCTGGGCGGTACTTCCAGGAGATCGTCGGTAGTGGCTTTCCCAGCGTTCAAGGCGCAGATCCGAGACTGATCCGAACCTTTCTCGACGCGTACCTGCAGCGGATCATCGACCGCGACCTCCCCGATCATGGCTTAGCGGTGCGTCGGCCGGAAACGCTGCGCCGGTGGCTGGCCGCGTACGCAGCTGCGTCGTCTACGACGACCGCATACTCACGTCTGCTCGATGCGACTACAGCGGGGGACGGGAGTCAGCCGGCGAAGACCACCACCATCGCCTACCGCGACCACCTCTCGAAGATCTGGATTCTCGATGAGGTGTCCGGGTGGAGTCCCAGCCGCAGTCCGATCTCCCGTTTGCAGCAGGCGCCCAAACACCAACTCGCCGACCCGGCTCTCGCGGCTCGGCTTCACAACCTCTCCGCGGACGCGCTCGGGTCCCCACGTGGGGCACATCTGGCAGGACCACTATTCGAGTCGCTCGCCACGCTGTCGGTTCGTGTTGCCGCCCAGTCCGCCGAGGCTCGGGTCGGGCACCTTCGCACTACCAACGGTGACCATGAGGTGGACCTCGTGGTCGAAGGGGCGGACGGCCAGGTGGTCGGCATCGAGGTCAAGCTGGCTGCCAACGTCAACGACACCGACGTACGCCATCTCCTGTGGCTTCGCGAACGTCTCCCAGACGATGTCGTCGACCTCGTCGTCCTCACGACCGGATCTCGCGCGTATCGGCGCCCGGACGGTGTGGCCGTGGTTCCACTTGCATTACTCGGTCACTGAGAACTCGGTGATCGAGTGCTGCCCCGCCTCGTGGACGGGACGGGGCAGCAGCAAGGATCGGACTCAGACAGCAGCCGGGGCAGGGAAGGTCGGGTACTCGACACCGGAGATCGACTGCACGGTGCGGACGACCTGGCAGGAGTAGCCGAACTCGTTGTCGTACCAGACGTAGAGGATGGCGGAGTCGCCGTCGACGATGGTCGCGTTGCCGTCGACGATCGAGGCGGCGCGCGAGCCGATGAAGTCGGAGGAGACCGCGTCGCGGGCAGTGGTGAAGTCCACCTGGCGACGCAGCTCGCCGGTGAGCGAGGCCTCGCGGAGGTAGTCGACGACCTCTTCCTTCGAGGTCTCGCTCTTGAGCGAGAGCGACAGGATGGCGATCGAGACATCCGGAGTGGGGATGCGGATCGAGTTGCCGGTGATCTTCGCCTTCAGGTCCGGGAGCGCCTTCGCGACGGCGGAGGCGGCACCGGTCTCGGTGAGCACCAGGTTGAGCGGTGCGGAGCGGCCACGGCGGTCTGCCTTGTGGTAGTTGTCCAGCAGGTTCTGGTCGTTGGTGAACGAGTGCACCGTCTCGACGTGACCGCGGACGATGCCGAAGCGGTCCTCCATCAGCTTCAGCGGCGGCACGATCGCGTTGGTCGTGCAGGAGGCGCAGGAGATGACCTTCTCGTCGCCGGTCAGGGTCTGGTGGTTGACGCCGTGGACGATGTTGGGGACGTCGCCCTTGCCCGGCGCGGTCAGCAGGACCTTCTTGATGCCCGGACGCAGGTGCTGCGAGAGGCCCTCACGGTCACGCCACTTGCCGGTGTTGTCGATGAGGATGGCGTCCTTGATGCCGTACGCCGTGTAGTCGACCGTCGTCGGGTCGTTGGAGTAGATGAACTGGATCGGGTTGCCGTTGGCGATGATCACGCCGTTCTTCTCGTCCACCGTGATGGTGCCGGCGAACTGGCCGTGGATCGAGTCGCGGCGCAGCAGCGAGGCGCGCTTGATGAGGTCGTCCTCGCCGCCCTTGCGGACGACGACGGCCTTCAGCCGCAGACCGTGGCGCGAGCCGGCCTTCTCCACGAGGAGCCGGGCGACGAGCCGGCCGATCCGGCCGAAGCCGTAGAGAACGACGTCCTGGCCGCCGTTGCGCTCGAGCTTGTTCTCGCCGGTGGCGCCGGACAGCTTCTCGGCGACGAAGTCGTCGACGGAGAGGCCACGCTCGTCCTCGGCGTACTGGACCGCGAGCAGGCCCAGGTCGATCTTCGAGGGACCGAGGTCGAGCTTGGCGACCGCCTGGAGCAGCGGGAACGTCTCGGTGACCGAGAGCTCCTCGCCCTCGATCTGGCGCGCGAAGCGGTGCGCCTTGAGGATCGAGATGTCGGACTTGCTCACCAGCGACCGGCTGTGGACCAGGATGGTGACATCCTTCTCGCGGTAGAGCTTGCCGATGATCGGGATCATCGTCTCCGCGAGCTCCTCGCGGTGCTGCCAGTCGTTGAAGGTCTCGTCGGTGTCGCTCACAGCTCAACTTTCGGTTGCTCGGGAAGAAGGGACGGCACACCCCGCCAGGCTCGATTATCGGCGTGACGAGACCCCCGGCCACCTTGATCGATCCAACCTTGGACGCGGTGTGACGGGGGTCTCTTCGGCCCCTACGAACCGCCCTCAGAACGAGCTGGCCGAGCCCTCAGGGAGTCGCGGTCGCGGTCGGATCCTCGACGGGATCTTCGGTCGGCTCGACCGTCGCGGTCTCGGTCGGCTCGGTCGTCGGCGTCTCGGTGACCGGGTCGGTGGCCGGGTCGCTGGGGGCCGGTGCGCTGGCGTCCGGCGTCTCGGAAGGCGTCGCGTCGCCGGTCTCCGTACCGCTGCTGGGGGCGATCTCGCCGTCGCCCTCCGCGCCCTCGTCGTCGGGTTCCTCGTTCAGACCGGGATCCGTCCCGGTCTCGACCGAGCCGCCGACCGGCGTGGTCGGCGCGGTGCTGCTCTCGCCGGTGGTCGGCTCGACGGACGGGGTCACCTCGCCGACCTTCGGGGTGTCGTCCTGGCCGGGCAGAAGACCGGGGTTGGCGGCGACGGCCACGCCGGCCGAGACCAGGACCACGGCCGCCGCGGCCAGGACCGCGACCTTCCAGCGCCGGCCGGAAGGCTGGGCGGGATCGGCGAACGTGGGCGCCATCGTCGGCAGGTCGGCGGTGTTGGCGGACGCCGGGCCTGGGTGCGGGGGCCGAGCGATCCCGCCCGTGGTGAGTGCCGGCGGCAGCGCGCCGATGCTGGTCTCCTCCTCCGAGGTGACCGGGGCCGGCAGCAGGGTCCAGTCGCCGTTGGTGGCGAGGATGTCCGCGGCAGAGGGGCGTCCGGCCGGGTCCTCGGCCAGGCAGGCGGCGACCAGCGGGCGTAGGTAGACCGGACAGAGACTCAGGTTGGGCGACTCGCCCTTCAGGAGATGCCCCATCGAGCCGATCTCGCCATTGAACGGCCAGCGGCCGGTCGCGGCGACGAAGGCGACCAGGCCCAGTGCCCAGATGTCGACGGCGCTGGAGAAGGTGCCGGTCTGGACCTGCTCGGGCGCCTGGTAGCCGTAGGTGCCGACCGCCTTGCCGGTCTGGGTCAGCGCGGTGCCGTCGACGGAGCGGGCGATGCCCATGTCGATCACGCACGGGTCGGTGGCGCCGTAGAGGATGTTGCCCGGCTTGATGTCGCGGTGCACCAGCCCGGCAGCGTGGACGGCGGCGAGGGCCTCGGTGACGCCGGCGACCAGCTGGCGTACGTCGATCTCGGTCAGTCGCTGGCCGGAGTTGATCAGCTTGTTGAGCGGCGGGTCGGCGACGTACTCGCTCGCCATCCAGGGCTGCTCGGCGTCGGGGTCGGCGTCGAGAACCCTCGCGGTGAACCGGCTCTCGACCCGCTTGGCTGCCTGGATCTCCCGCTCGAACCGCGCGCGGAACCCCGGGTCGGAGGTGAGCTCGGGAAGGATCGCCTTCACCGCCGCCTTCATCCCGTACGCGTCCTCGCCCAGGTAGACGACGCCCATGCCGCCGTGGCCGAGGCGGCCGATGAGAACGTACGGACCCATCTCGCGGGGATCGTTCGCCGTCAGCGGGCTCACAGAGCTGGCCTGGGGGGCGGACTGGGGGGATGTGGGGATTTCCCGAGACAACTTCTCTGCTCCTGTGCACCGGCGAGTGTGTCTCGGAGCGTATCGGACTCGGCTCCGCGATCAGGTCACGCCGGGCGGAGCGTTCCGGACTCTGGGAGGATCGAGTTCATGACTGAGTCGACGGAGCAATCCACAGTGACATTGGGCCAGGGCACCGGTCCCCTCCGCGGGGTCAAGGTCGTCGAGCTGGCGGGGATCGGGCCGGGGCCGCACGCCTGCACGATCCTCGCGGACATGGGTGCGGACGTGATCCGGGTCGACCGGCCGGGAGGCAACGTCCTCGGCGGCGGCGCCGGCGACCTGCTCACCCGTGGCCGGCCGAGCATCGCGCTGGACCTCAAGAACCCGGACGCCGTCGAGACCGTCCTGCGCCTGGTGGAGACCGCCGACGTGCTCATCGAGGGACTGCGCCCGGGCGTCACCGATCGCCTAGGCCTGGGGCCCGACACCTGTCTGGAGCGCAACCCGCGCCTCGTCTACGGCCGGATGACCGGCTGGGGTCAGGACGGCCCGCTGGCCCAGTCCGCCGGCCACGACCTCACCTACATCGCCACCACCGGCGTGCTCAACGGGCTCGGCCAGGACCGAGCCCGTCCGCACTTCCCGCTCAACCTGCTCGGCGACTTCGGCGGCGGGTCGACCTACCTGGTGATGGGCATTCTGGCCGCGCTCGTCGAGGCCAAGACCACCGGCCAGGGGCAGGTCGTCGACGCCGCGATCGTGGACGGCACCGCCCACCTCGCCACGATGATCTCCGGGATGCTCGCCTCCGGCACCTGGCACGAGCAGCGGCAGAGCAACCTGCTCGACGGCGCGATGCCGTTCTACGCGCTCTACGACACCTCCGACGGCCGACAGGTCGCGGTCGGCGCGCTGGAGGGCAAGTTCTTCGCCGAGATGGTCACCCGGCTCGGGCTCGACGGGATCTGCCCGGGGCAGTACGAGATGGAGCGCTACGACGAGATGCGCGACCTCTTCGCCAAGACCTTCGGGTCCAAGACGATGGCCGAGTGGGCCGAGATCTTCGAGGGCACCGACGCCTGCGTCGCCCCCGTGCTCACCCCCTCAGAGGCCGCTGAGCATCCGCACCTGCGGGCCCGCCAGACGTACGTCACCCACCACGGCGTCACCCAGCCCGCCCCGGCTCCGCGGTTCAGCCGGACCACCTCCACCTTGGGTGCGGGACCGGCGGCCAGCGCCGGCCAGCACACCCGCGAGGCTCTCGCCGCCTGGGGCATCGACGACGCCGACGCGCTGATCGAGAAGGGCGCCGCGTTCCAGGACTGAGACCAACCCGGTCGCCTACGAGAAACGGCGCGGCGTACGACCCGAAGGTCATACGCCGCGCCGTTCTATGTGACGCGGGCTTGCTCAGTCCTTGCTGACCAGAGCGGCGGCGCGGCGACGCAGGACCACGACGAGCGCGGTGCCGGCAGCGGCAGCGCCGGCGAGCATGGCCAGCAGCGGCCACATCGCGGGTACGGCGGAGTCGCTCTCACCGGCGAGACCGGCGTCGATGTTGGTCGGGACCTCAGAGTCGGTGACCGGCGCCTCGGAGGACTCCTCGTCAGCGGGCTCGGTCTCGTCGGAGACCGGGGTGGCCTCGGTCGGCGTCTCGGACGGCTCCTCGGACGGCTCCTCGGACGGGGTGGGCTCCTCGGACGGGGTGGGCGTCGGCGTCGGGGTGGGCTCCTCGACCGCGCAGTCCTTGAACCAGAAGACCTTGGTCTTGGTGTCGTTGCCGATGCTGCCCGGGGTGTGGATGGTGACCTTCGCGTGGAAGCCCTGCTTCGGGTGGGCGAGGCCGGTGGCCGACAGGGTGTAGGTCTGGCGCGCGTCGAGGCCGTCCTCGGTGCCCGCGCCGCTGGCGGAGTCCCCGCCTACGAAGACCGTGTCCGGACCGTCAACGGTCAGCTCGCCGCCGTCCGTGGGCGAGTGCAGCTCGAAGCCGATCGTGGATTCGATCTCCTCGCCCTCGTCGAAGCCGTACCACTCGATGTCGAGGGTGCAGCCCACGTGGGGCTGGTTCTCCGGCACGTCGTCGATGTTGCCGTGCTGGATGACCTTGACCGTGCCGTTGTTGCCGGCCGGGTCAGTCGCGAACGCCGGGGCGGCTGAGAGCCCGGCAAGGGTGACGCCGGCGACGATCGCGCTGGCGCGTACGAAACTCAACACTCGAAAACCTTTCGAAGATCATTCGACCGCACTATGCGGTCCGCATGCAGCCTCAGCCACCGAAAGCGATGGGTGAGTGACCCCGAAATCGCTGTGGATGCTATGCCGCCCCCACAGCTGCAGACGGCAGCGTAGTGACCCCGCGTGCGCGCGAGTAAGGGGGGCACGTCGGTGTTACCGAGCCGTTCCTCAATCGGTGATCCCCTGATTTGCTTGCAAAAGTTCGCGGTACAGGGTGTCGCAAACACGTACTCCCGGGTAACCTGGCCCACATGCATGTCGACGTACTGATCATCGGTGCCGGCGTCTCCGGCATCGGAGCGGCCGCACAGCTCCGTGAGCGCCTTCCCGGGAAGACGATCGCGATCCTCGAGCAGCGCGATGCCAGTGGCGGCACCTGGGACCTCTTCCGCTATCCGGGCATCCGCTCCGACTCCGACATGTTCACCTTCGCCTTCAAGTGGCGGCCGTGGCAGAGCGCGCAGGCGCTCGCCGACGGTCACCAGATCCGTGACTACCTCCGTCAGACGGCGAAGGACTACGGCGTCGACAAGCTGATCCGTTACGGCCACAAGGTCACCGGTGCCGCGTGGAGCACCGAGGACAAGCAGTGGACGGTCTCCGTCGAGACCGCCGAAGGCCCGGCCGAGATCACTGCCGGCTTCCTGTGGAACTGCTCGGGCTACTACGACTACGCCAACGGTTACCAGCCGGAGTTCGCCGGTCTCGACGACTACGAGGGCACCTTCGTCCACCCGCAGCACTGGCCCGAGGACCTCGACTACGCGGGCAAGAAGGTCGTCATCATCGGCTCCGGCGCGACCGCCGTCACCCTCCTGCCCAACCTCGCGGGCGAGGGCAGCGACCGGGCCGAGAAGGTGACGATGCTGCAGCGCACCCCGACGTACATCCTCTCCCGCCCGGGTCAGGACGCGATCGCCTCGCTGCTGAAGACGGCGCCGTTCCAGCTGCTCGGCAGGCTCCCCTTCAAGCGCGTGCGCGAGAAGATCGGCCACGAGGCCGTTCGTTGGGAGAACATCGCCCTCACCGTCGGCACCTACCAGATCGCCCGCCGCGCTCCCGGCGTGGTCAAGAAGGTGATCCGCGACCAGTGGATCAACGGTCTCACCGCCCGCGGCGGCCGTCCCGGCATGACCAAGGACGAGGCGATCGCGTACGTCGACAAGCACTTCAACCCGCCCTACAACCCGTGGGACCAGCGCATCTGCTTCGTCCCTGACGGCGACATGATGAAGTCGATCCGCGAGGGGTACGCCGCGGTCGTGACCGACCGGATCAAGACGTTCGTGCCGAAGGGCATCGAGCTCGAGTCGGGCGAGACGCTCGAGGCCGACATCGTCATCTCCGCCACCGGCCTCAACCTCAGGCTCTTCGGTGGCCTCGACTACACCGTCGACGGTGAGCGGGTCAGCCTGCCCGAGCAGATGGCGTACAAGGGCCTGATGATCACCGGGATCCCGAACTTCGCCTACACCATCGGCTACACCAACGCCTCCTGGACGCTCAAGGCCGACCTGGTCACCGACTACGTGATCCGGCTGCTCGACTTCATGGGGGAGAACGGCTACGACGTCGCCGCGGTCACCCGCGACCCGAGCGTCGAGGAGCGGCCGTTCATGGACCTGGCCTCCGGTTACATCCAGCGATCGCTGGACCTCATGCCGAAGGCCGGCGACCGGGCGCCGTGGACCGCGAAGCAGAACTACCTCGTGGACATGAAGGCGCTCGGGTCTCCGGTTGCCGACGGCGTGATCCGGTTCGCCTGATCCCTCTCTGTGATTACTGTGACAGGCATTCCAGACCCGGCGTGAAGTACGTGGGACTACGATGGGTCCCACCATGGATGGCAGGGCAGTTCGCTGGAAGCGTCACAACGATGACCGACGAAAGCGCATCGTCGATGCCGCGATCGGTCTGATCGAGACCGACGGCGTCAACGTCAGCCTGCAGGCGATCGGCCAGGCCGCGGGGCTCTCCCGCTCGGTGGTCTACCGCCATTTCGCCGACCGGCGTGAGCTCGACCTCGCCATCCAGGCCGACATCCTCGACGGTCTGTGGGCCAAGCTCTTTCCGGCGATGGAGCTGACCGGATCGATCCGGCAGATCATCTCCCGCACCGTGGGGGCGTACGTCAACTGGGCACTCGAGCACCCGCTCCTGCACCAGGTGGCCGATGTCGACACCGCGCCGAACGGCACCGGTCCGCTCCAGCAGGGCCTCGACCGGATCGCGGAGCGGATCAAGGAGCTGATCCTGGCCGCCTTCGAGCTGACCGGCGTGGAGGTCTCCGAGATCGACAAGAAGGCCGTCGACCCGCTGATCTACGGGCTGATCGGGATGGTCTTCGGTGCCGTACGCCGCTGGGTCCACCTCGGCGAGGGCATCCCCGACGCCGAGCATCTGACCTCGGTCGTCACGGAGGCCGTGCTGGCCATGATCGACACCCGCACGACGGCGTACGGGCTCTCGATCGACCACGACCAGCCGCTCGAGGAGCTGCTCGGCTGATCGAGCTCAGCCGGGCAGGGTCAGGTCCGCCGGCACCACGCGACCCAGTGCGGCGCGGCAGGCGATGATCCCCGGTGAGTCGGCGATGGCGGTGCGGGTGGCCGTGAAGACCGTACGCCGCGGCGCCCCCGGCAGCTCGATGAGCCGCACGGCCGTCCGGTGGCGTACGCGCATCAGGTCGGAGAGCAGCGCGACGGCGTTGCCGGACTCGACCAGTGCGACGTGTGCCTCGACGTCGTCGGTCTCGTAGCGGACCTCGGGCTCGAATCCTGCCCGGCGGCACTGCTCCTCGATCCAGTGGCGGGACGCCGTGCCCGGCGGCTCCATCGCCCACGGGACGCGACCCGCGTCGGCCAGCGAGGTGATGCCGTCCCAGATCTCTCCGGAGCCTTCGGGTGGGACGGCGAGCCGGAGCCGGTCGGTGGTCAGCGGCTGCCGGTCGAGACCGTCGAAGTGCGGTGCGCCATGGTCGGGATAGTGCTCGGCGACCACCAGGTCGAGCTCGCGCAGGGCCAGGTCGTTGAGCGCCTGCTCGGGCGCGCGTTGGGACAGCATGACCCGCAGTCGTGGATGGCGCCGGGTCAGGTCGGCGAGCGCCTGCGGCATGTAGGCGAGAGCCACGGACTGGAAGACGGCGACCCGGACCGTGCCGGCGGTCTCGTCGCCGAGCGAGGTGACCGCGGCCTCGGCCGCCTCGAGCCGCGCCAGGATCTCGGTCGTGTGCTCGACGAGGACCTCGGCTGCGGCGGTGAGCTGAACCCGCCGCCCGGCCTTGCGCAGCAGCGGCACCCCGACCTCGCGCTCGAGCTGGCCGAGCTGCTGGGAGACCGATGACGGGCTCTGGTGGAGGGCCTCGGCGACCTCGGCCAGGGTGCCGCGGGCGGCGAGCTCGGCGAGCAGGCGGAGTCGGCGGACGTCGAGCATCTCAACCCTTCAGGTTGGCTTACGAATAACCCCCAAGAAACATCGCTTTATCTTACGTGACTCTGGTCGCATACTCGGCTCTATGACCACCAATGACGCGCTCATCTCCGAGGTCGACCACCTCGTTCGCGGCTGGCTGGCGAAGGCTTCGACCAAGCCCACCGCCCCGGCCGCACAGCGCCTCGCCGACGTACTCAAGGATCCCGCCGGACTCGACTTCACCGTCGGCTTCGTCGACCGCGTGATCCGGCCCGAGGACGTACGCGTGGCTGCGGCCAGCCTGCGCGAGCTGGCCGGCAACGTACCCTCGTTCCTGCCCTGGCACCTGAAGCTCGGCGTGAAGCTCGGCGCGCTGATGTCGCTGGTCGCGCCGTGGTTCGTCATCCCGGTGGCGCGCCGTGCGCTGCGGCAGATGGTGGGTCACCTGCTGATCGACGCCTCCGACGCTCGGCTCGGCAAGCAGATCGAGCGGATTCGCGAGCGCGGCGTGAACCTCAACATCAACCTCCTCGGCGAGGCCGTCCTCGGTCAGAAGGAGGCCGACCGTCGCCTGGCCGGGATCCGCAAGCTGCTCGCGCGCGACGACGTCGACTACGTCTCGGTGAAGGTCTCCTCGCCGGTCGCGCCGCACGCGGTCTGGGCGTACGACGAGGCGGTCGAGCACGTCGTCGAGCGGCTCCTCCCGCTCTACACCTACGCGGCGACGTCCTCCGCCGCCGGGACGAAGAAGTTCATCAACCTGGACATGGAGGAGTACCGCGACCTCGACATGACCATCGACGTCTTCACGCGGCTCCTCGACCGGCCCGAGCTGGCCGACCTGGAGGCGGGCATCGTCCTGCAGGCGTACCTGCCCGACGCCATGGCCGCGATGATGCGGCTCCAGGAGTGGTCGGCTGCTCGGCGCGCGCGTGGGGGCGCGGCGATCAAGGTGCGACTGGTGAAGGGCGCCAACCTGCCGATGGAGCACGTCGAGGCGTCGCTGCACGGCTGGCCGGTCGCGACCTGGTCGACGAAGCAGGACTCCGACACCAACTACAAGCGGGTGCTCTCCTGGGCGCTGACGCCCGAGCGGATGGCCAACGTGCGCGTCGGCGTCGCCGGTCACAACCTATTCGACGTGGCGTACGCCTGGATCCTTGCTGGTCAGCGTGGGGTTCGTGACTCGGTCGAGTTCGAGATGCTGCTGGGCATGGCCGAGGGCCAGGCCGAGGCGGTCCGCGAGACCGTGGGTGGCCTGCTGCTCTACGTGCCGGTCGTGCACCCGAAGGACTTCGACGTCGCGATCGCCTACCTCGTGCGTCGCCTCGAGGAGGGCGCCAGCACCGAGAACTTCATGTCGGCCGTCTTCGACCTCAACTCCTCCGAGGCGCTCTACAAGCGTGAGAAGGAGCGGTTCGTACGCTCCCTGGCGGCTGTCGACGACTCCGTGCCGCCGCCCAACCGGACCCAGGACCGCCGTTCGCCGGTCGCCGATGACGTCCAGACCGTCTTCGAGAACACCCCCGACACCGACCCGCACCTGCCGGGCAACCGGGAGTGGGGCAAGGCGATCATCGCCCGGGTGGGCTCCTCGACGCTGGGTGACCAGCTGGTCGCCGACCACACGCTGACCTCGGTGGAGGCCGTGGAGTCGGTGCTGGAGGGTGCCGTCGGCGCTCAGGGCGACTGGGGCCGCAAGACCGGTGCCGAGCGGGCCGCCGTGCTGCGGGCCGCCGCGGTCGAGGTCGAGCGGCGCCGGTCCGAGTGGCTCGAGGTCGGCGCCTCCGAGTGCGGCAAGACCCTCGACCAGGGCGACCCCGAGGTCTCCGAGGCGATCGACTTCCTCAACTACTACGCGAGCCTGGCCGAGGAGCTCGACAGCGTCGACGGCGCACGCGCGGTGCCGGTGCGGTTGACGCTCGTCACCCCGCCGTGGAACTTCCCGCTCGCCATCCCGACCGGCGGCGTCGCGGCTGCGCTCGCGGCCGGGTCGGCCGTGGTGATCAAGCCGGCTCCGCAGGCGCAGCGCTGCGGCTCGGTGCTGGTCGAGACGCTGTGGGCCGCGGGGGTGCCGAAGGAGGTGCTCCGACTGGTCCACGTGCCGGAGAACGAGGTCGGTCGCGCGCTGATCGCCTCGCCGCTGGTCGACCGGCTGGTGCTGACCGGTGCGTTCGACACGGCCGAGCTCTTCCGCTCGTTCCGCCCGGACCTGCCGCTGCTGGCCGAGACCTCCGGCAAGAACTCGCTGGTGGTCACGCCGGACGCGGACCTCGACCTGGCCGTCAAGGACCTCGTCTACTCCGCCTTCGGCCACGCCGGGCAGAAGTGCTCGGCCGCGTCGCTGGGCATCCTGGTCGGCTCGGTCGCGACCTCGCGTCGCTTCCGCGATCAGCTGATCGACGCGGTGACCTCGCTTCGCGTGGGTTATCCGACGGACCCGACGGTGCAGGTCGGCCCGGTCATCGAGCCGGCCTCCGGCAAGCTGCTCAAGGCGCTGACCACGCTCGCCCCCGGCGAGACGTGGCTGGTGAAGCCGCGCCAGCTCGACGACACCGGCCGGCTCTGGTCGCCGGGTGTGAAGACCGGCGTCAAGCGTGGCTCCGAGTTCCACCTGACCGAGTACTTCGGTCCCGTCCTCGGCCTGATCTCCGCCTCCTCGCTCGACGAGGCTCTCGAGATCCAGAACGAGGTGGACTACGGCCTGACCGCCGGCATCCACAGCCTCGACCGCGCCGAGATCTCGCAGTGGCTCTCGTCGGTGGAGGCGGGCAACGTCTACGTCAACCGCGGCATCACCGGTGCGATCGTGCGCCGTCAGCCGTTCGGCGGCTGGAAGAAGTCCGCAGTGGGCGCCGGGACGAAGGCGGGCGGGCCCAACTACCTGGTCGGTCTCAGCGACTGGGTGCCGGCTCCCGCCACCGAGCTCGCGACGCCGGCTCCTGCCGTACGGTCGCTCGTCGACTGGGCCGCGCGGCTACAGCTGGACGAGATCGACATGCTCAAGCGTGCGGCCGGGTCCGACGCTCTCGCCTGGGAGCGCGAGTTCGGTGCCGCCCGGGACGTCTCGCGACTGACCGCCGAGGTCAACGTGCTGCGCTACTCGCCGGTGCCGGTCACGATCCGGTACGAGGGTGGGCCGGTCGTTCACCTGCTGCGCGTCCTTGCCGCCGGTGTCGCCGCTGGGGCTCCGGTGACGGTCTCCGTCGCCGAGGCGCTGGACGACGAGACCGCCTCGCTGGTGCGGGCTACCGGTGCGACGTACGTCATCGAGGACGCCGCCGCGTGGGCATCGATCCTCTCCGGCCTGTATGCACCCGACCGCGTACGCCTCTTGGGTGGGTCGCGCGAGGCCTTCGCGGAGGCGAGCCAGGGCCGCGTCGACATCGCCCTCTACGCCCAGCCCGTCGTTGAGGCCGGCCGGATCGAGCTGCTCACGTTCCTGCACGAGCAGGCTGTCTCGGTCACCGCCCACCGCTTCGGCTCGCCGACGCCGCTGGTGGACAACCTCTTCTGACAAGTCAGCGTCGAGTGGCACCGGGCGACCCGGTTCTGCTCCCGGTGCGGCGGCAGCCTCGACCGAGGTCTTCGAGTCCGTCGGGTCCTTGGCGGAGTACGTGCGGGCGCAGGTGGGGTGATGTTCACCGAGGT